>NZ_MDCR01000005.1 GCF_001723055.1 Streptomyces niveus | reverse complement strand
CGCCCCGGCCACGGTCCCCGGGCTCACACCGGAGCAGTACGCCGCGGCCATGGCCAACCCCGCAACCGCCGCGCTGATTGCCCAACAGCAGGCAGCCGCCGCAGCAGGGCACGCCCCCCAGCCGGCCGCGCCGATGGCCCCCACCGCCGCCCCTACGCCGGGTGACGTGCCCGCGTTCTAACCGTCCCACCAGCACCGCGGCCGTCGCGTGCGATCACCGCTCACCACGACGGCCGCGGGCCAGACCTCAGCCCCGGCACACGCCGCGAGGGCGTCGGATCGACTCCGGCCCGGGAGCACTCACACCAGCTTCACCACCAGCACTACGCAGGGAGCGACCTTGGACGCCACACCGGACACACAGGCAACAGCCATCACGCTGGCTGCCACCGGGTGCTCCGTCGTCGCCGTACGCACCGACGGAAGCAAGCGCCCCCAAGGCGAATGGAAGCGCGCACAAACCGAACGCGCCACCGAGACGGACGTCCGGGCTATGTTCGCCCACGCCCACCCCGGAGTCGGCATCATCACCGGAGCCGTGTCCGGCGGCCTGGAGATGTACGAGTTGGAAGGCCGCGCCGTCGACGAGGGCGTCCTCAATCGGCTCACCGAGATCCTCATCGCCTCCGGACTCACCGAGTTGTGGGAGCGCATCGCCACCGGGTGGCTGGAGCGCTCGCCCTCCGGCGGGCTCCACTTTCACTACCGCGTCACCGGTGGCGTCCCCGGGAACACGAAGCTCGCCTCCCGCCTGGCCCGCGAGGACGAACTCACCGACACGGAGAGGGATCTCCTCACCCGGCACCCGAACAAGAAGATCCTCCGCGGGTGGATCGAGACCCGCGGCGAAGGCGGCTTCGTCGTCACCGCGCCAAGCCACGGCCCCGTCCACCCCAGCGGCCTCCCGTACGAACTCCTCGCCGGCGGGCCCGCCACCTGCCCGACAATCACCGCCGACGAGCACCAGGCGCTCCACACGATCTCCCGCATGCTCGACGAAGTCCCCTCAGACGAGGTCGCAAAAGTAGAACCCTCCCACGCAGGCGCAGGTCAGGCCCCCCTCGACGAGGCCGCCGCATTCCTCTTCTCCACCGGTGGCGACCGCCCCGAAGGCGGGCTCACCCCAGGGGACGACTTCGAACAAAAAGCCTCGTGGGCGGACATCCTCCAACCCCACGGGTGGCGGCACCTGTTCACCAGCGGCCAGACCGTGTACTGGCAGCGCCCGGCGAAAGACGGACGCGAACCCTCCGCCACCACCGGCCGGGCCAGGGACCGCGACCGCCTCTACGTCTTCACCACGTCCACCGAGTTCGTCGCCGAACGCCCGTACACCAAATTCGGCGCGCACGCCCTCCTCAACCACGGAGGCGACCACAGCGCAGCCGCGCGCGAACTGCGCCGCCTCGGCTACGGAGAACCCGCGCCGGAACCCGTCCGCCACCTCACCTCAGTGCCCACGCAGCAGCCCGAGACCGACGGAACCGCGGCACTCCACCTCCACCCCACCGCCGAGCAGGACAGCCCCAGCACGTACTCCCGTACCGACGACGGGAACGCGCTCCGTCTCGTCGACGAACACGACCTCGACATCCGGTACGTACCGCAACGCGGGAAGTGGCTGCGATGGGACGGGCACCGATGGGCCTGGGACGACGCGGGGGAAGTCCGCGAGATGTGCCGGACCATCGCCCGCGCCCTTCCCAACGGGGAAGGCGAAGCGAAGCACCGGGCCCGCTCACTCTCCACGGCCGGGATCTCCGCCATGGTCGCCATGGCCCAGACCGACCCCAGGATCGTCGCCCACGCCGGCCAGCTCGACGCGCACCGCATGCTGCTCAACACCCCCGCCGGAGCGGTCGACCTCACCACCGGGGCAACCATCCCGCCCGACCCGGCACAGATGCACACCCGGTCGACGACGGTCGCCCCCGAGCCCGACCTGGCCACACCAAAGTGGGACAAGTTCCTTGCCCAAACGTTCGGCGGTGACAACGAACTCCTGCGGTACGTACAGCGCATGGCCGGATACTCCGCCTCCGGCAGCGTGAAGTGGCACATCCTGCCCTTCCTCCACGGCGGCGGCGGCAACGGCAAAGGCGTCTTCCTCAACGTCCTCCGCAACCTCCTCGGGGACTACGCGGCCACAGCGCCCAACTCCTTCCTCATGGCCGGGGCGCAGCGCCACGAAACAGAGATCGCCCGGCTCCACGGGCTGCGCCTCGTCATCGCCTCCGAGGTCAACCAGGAAGCCAAGTTCGACGAAGCCAAGGTGAAGGAACTCACCGGGGGGGACGGGCTGACCGCGCGGTTCATGCGGCAGGACCACTTCACGTTCGAACCCACCCACAAGCTGTGGCTGATGGGCAACCACCAGCCCCGCGTATCGGCCGGCGGAAAGTCCTTCTGGCGGCGCCTGCGCCTCATGCCCTTCACCCGCACCCCCGACGAGGTCATCGAGGACCTCGACCTCATTCTCATTTCCGAGGAAGGCCCCGGGATCCTGGCCTGGGTCATCGCGGGCGCGGTTGACGTGTTCGCCAACGGGCTCCGAGACCCGGACTCCGTGAAGGCCGCGACCGCGCAGTACGCGGCCGAGGAAGACGCACTAGCTCGGTTCCTCGAAGAGGGTTGCAGCGTCGGCGGCGGCAGCCAAGTCCGCACCGTCACCGAGGTGTTCCGCTCCGCATATGAGAAGTGGTGCCGGGGCGAAGGCGAAGACCCGATGCCCTCTCGCCAGCTCGGCCGTGAGCTGAAGGACCGCTTCAACATCGTCCGCAAAGGGTCGAACGGCACCTACTCGTACATCAACGTCGCGCTGAACGCGCCCGCTGACGATCGGTGGGACGACAAATGACCAAGATCAAAGTGCCGTTGCAGTTCCATCAAAGTGCCATCAAAAGTGCCATTGAAAACCTGCGTTTCCCCAGGTCAAAGCCCATCAGTTCCATCAGTGCCGTTGAAATCCGCAATCCAGCCCCGTGCGCACACAAGAGCGTTAATGCTCAGAAACTGGCACTGACGGCACTGATGGAACTGCCACCCCGGGTGACCTGCAACAACAGCAGTTCCATCAACGGCACTGCAACGGAACTGCCCCACGGCGGCACCCGATGACCAATCCCAACCCAGGCATCACCGCGAAGATCGCCGCCGCAGCCGACCACGCGAGACCCACCACCTGCCCCCGGTGCCGCAGCCCCGTACTCACCGCATGGGCCGGCCGCGTAGCAGCACTCCGCGTGGTCGCCGACCCGGAGCCGATCGACGCCACCGCAGAGATCCTCGCCCGACTCAACGGGCGGCTGACCTGGTTCCTGATCACCAGCTCCCTCGGGGTCCACCGCATCACCTGGCGCAACCCGACCTTCACCCCGCACGCCAAGCACCCGGTCATTGCCGATCACGTCTGTCCGCCACACCCAGTGCAGGAGACGCTCCTATGAACCGCACCTTCACCATCACGCTGCCACCAGGGCTACGGCTCCTCAACGCGAACCAGCGCGTCCACCACCGGGTACGCGCCGAACTCACCTCGGCCATCCGCGGCGCGGCCATGGCCACCTGCTCCGAAGACCCGACGATGCGCGCCGCACTCGTCACCGCCGGCACCGCCCCCGTTCTGCGCCACGCCTACATCCTCGGAGTGCTCCACCCTCCGTCCCGCAGACGAGCCGACCCCGCGAACTGGTACCCCTCGTTCAAGGCCGCCGTTGACGGACTCGTCGACGCCGGGGTCCTCGAAGACGACGACCACACCCACGTCGTCGGACCCGACATGCGCATCGGGCCCGTGGTGAAGAAGGGGCAACTCGCCCTGATCATCCAAGAACTCACCACCGCTGAACACGCCGCGTTCCAATGGGCCACCGCACCCGCGGCCCGACTGGCGGTGACCGCGTGAGTCTCCACGACAACGACGCGCTGAGCGTCATGGACTGGTTCTGCGGGGCGGGTGGATCCTCCCAAGGGGCCCACGCCGTACCGAACGTGCGGGTCACCAGGGCGGCGAATCACTGGGCGAAGGCCATCGACTCCCACGAGGCGAACTTCCCCGAGGCCAGCCACTACCGCGGGGATATCCGCAAGGCACCCGTGTGGGACTGGCCCGTCACCGACATTTTCTGGGCCTCCCCGGAGTGCACCAACTGGTCCGTGGCCAAGGGGAAGCGCCGCGACTTCGACACCGCGATGCAGGGCAGCCTGCTCGACCTCCTCATCGAGGAGCACGAGGAGGAGCCGGCCGACCTCGAAGAGGAGTCCCGGGCGCTGATGGAGGAGGTGCCGCTGTATCTGCGCGGCGTCCAGGAGCGCGGCGGCCTCGTCAAGGCCGGGGTCGTCGAGAACGTCACCGACGTGCGGGCGTGGGACCAGTGGGACCGGTGGATCGGCGAGCTGCACAAGATGGGCTACCGCACCCGGATCATCGCGCTGAACTCGATGCACGCCAACCCGCGCACGGTGCACGAGGCGCCGCAGTCCCGTGACCGGCTGTACGTCGGGTACTGGCACAAGTCCCTCGGTCGTACCCCGGACTGGGACAAGTGGCTGCGCCCGCGCGCCTGGTGCTCCGGCTGCGACCAGTGGGTGCAGGCCATGCAGGTCTTCAAGCAACCCGGTCGCGACATGGGCCGCTACCGCACCCAGTACGTGTACCGCTGCCCGTCCACCAGCTGCCGCAACCAGATCGTCGAACCCCGGGCCCTCCCCGCAGCGGCGGCGATCGACTGGACCATCCCCGGTCAGCGCATCGGCGACCGCACCAAGCCCCTCGCGGACAAGACGATCGCCCGCATCGAGGCCGGGCTGAAGAAGTTCAGCAGACCCGTCCCGATGATGGTCCCGGCCGGCGGCACCTGGCGGGACAACGCGGTCAGCGTGGGCGAGCCGATGGCCGCGCGCACCACCCGCGAGAACGACGGTCTCATGGTGCCGCCGCTCCTCGTCCCCGTGGAGGGCCGCGACGGGAAAGAAGCCCGTTCCGCCCACGACCCACTCCGCACCATGACGACCCGCAACGAAACCGGTCTGGCATGGCTGCCGTTCATCGCCGAACTCCGCGGCGGCGGGTCCGTCGCCCGGTCGGTGTCCGACGCCCTGGCCACGGTCACCGCGTCCGGCAATCACCACGGGCTCGTCACGCCGGAACTGCCCGCGATGGTCATGCGGAACAACAGCAGCCGGAAGGGGTCGGGCGGCGAGCACTGCACCCCGGCAACCGAGCCGCTGCGGACCCTGACCACGACAGGACACCAGTCCCTCGTCACCTGGCAGGACATCCTCGTCCCGTACTACAGCAACGGCACCGCCCGGACCGTCGCCGAGCCGATCGGCGCACTCTCCACCCGCGACCGATACGCCCTCGTGCGCGGCGACGTCGACCTCAACGACGTCCGGTTCCGGATGCTCGAACCCCACGAGATCGGCCGAGCCATGAGCTTCGCCGACGAATACATCGTCCTCGGCACGAAGCGCGACAAGGTCCGCCAGTACGGCAACGCCGTCACCCCCAACGCCGCCGAAGTCATCCTCTGCGCCCTCGTCGAAGCCGTCACCGGGGACGAGATGGAGCGTTACGCCACGGCCGAACTGGAGGCCGCAGCATGAGCCCCATCCCCGCCTGGGACGACCTCATGGTGAACCTCGGTCTCGAACCCTCTGCCCCGAGACGGCAGCCGGCGAGTCGCCCGGGTGCGATCACCAAGTGCGGCACCGCCGCCGGGTGGGACCGGCACCGCCGGCGGAACGAACCCCCGTGCGACCCGTGCCGGGAAGCGAAGAACGCGGCCCGACTGAAGGCGCGTCGAGCCCGCGGCGTGACCCCGCTGAAGATCGCGGAATGCGGTACCGCGGCCGGTGCCCACCGGCACTGGCGGTACGGCGAGCCGGTCTGCGAACCGTGCCGTGCCGCCCGCGCTGAGGCGAGCCGTGCGCAGCGCGCCAAGAGGAAGGCCAGCTCATGAGCCGGGTGCAGGAGTGGCGCGACGACGCGTTGTGCGCCGAGGTCGATCCGGAGATTTTCCACCCGAAGCAGGGCGAGTCGATCGGCCCTGCCAGGGAGGTGTGCATGGCCTGCCCCGTACGACGCGAATGCGCCGACCACGCGATCCCCAACGAGCCGTACGGCGTCTGGGGCGGCCTCTCCCCGAGGGAACGGCAGCGCTTGCGCCGCAGTCTCGCGCCCACCGCCGCCTGACCAACCACACCCCGACCCAACAGGAGAACCACGTGCCCGACATCCCCGACGCCACCTGCCAGCCCGTCCGTTACGAGGTGTCGATCCTCCCCGAGGACGACATCAACCGGCACGTCTTCAACATCGACGTCGAGTACCGCGGCGACGGACGGTGGGCCGTCACCCGGCACGGCTCCTGCCTCGGCGCTGACGGCGAATGGGACTTCGGGATCAAGGAGTACGACCGGGGCGACAACTGGCTCACCGCACATCGGTTCGACCTCGACACCGCGCTGCGCCTCGCCCGCCAGCACGCCGCGCACATCGTCGTCAACGGGCACACCGCGCTCGACGCGTACCGCCGCACCCGGCCCACGACCTGACCCCCGCCGGGATCCGGTCCTCGCCGGCCCGCGCGCCACGAAGGAGCAGCACATGCCCGACCGCCAGCACGAACACGGCACCTACTACTGGAACGCCGACAGCCCCCATTGCGAGCACGGAGCCGAGCCCGACTGGAACACCAACGGCGAAGCGTGGGACCTCTGGTCCGACCGGCACCCGGTGAGCGAAGACGGCCGCATCTGCCTCGACGCGCCCGCCGGTGAAGCCTGCTTCGACTGCTCCACTGAGGAGGGCGACATGGTCCCGTGGGCTGCCTGCCGCGCCCGCGAGCACGCCAAGCCGAAGCACGGCATGGTCCCCAGTCCGGCCGCCGAGCACCAGCGGGTGACCGTCTGGGTCGGCATCCTCGAATGCCTCGACCGCGAGTGCGACGAGTACTTCACCGATGACGGGGATGCCGACCCCGGTGTCGAGCTGTGCTCGCACATCCGCGAAGAGCGGGCGTGCTCCTGCCAGCGCGGTCCCGACGACGAGTACAGCAGTGAGCCGTGCGCGGCCCTCGTCCCTGCCGCGTGACTACCCCGCTGTGCGCCCGCCCCGTTCGACCCGGGGCGGGCGCCATCCGAGTCCATCACCTGACCGACTGGAGATCAACCGTGACCACGCCCGAGCCCGAGCCCACGATCCGTCCCGACGCCGAGTTGTACGTGCTGCTGCGGAAGGCGGGGGTGGACCGGCTTGCCGCGCAGGCGTTGATCGACGCGCACGCCGAGCACGCCCGCGTCACCGTCCCCGCGTCCGGGGTGCAGCCCGACACCCGGCCTGCGTCTTTGAGTGCGGCCTTCACTGCCACACCTGCCCCAAAGGGGCCTCAAAGCCCGGCGACCGCCCGGCCTGTGCCCGACACCGAGCGGCGCGACCGGTACGCGAAGGCGCTGTACGAGCGAGCGAACCCCGGCGGCGTGCCCTGGTCCTCCGTCGACGAGGTGTACCGGACGAACTACTACGAGGACGCCGATGCCGCGATGGCCGTGGCGGACGAGGAGCAGCGGGACCTCCGCGCCGACCGGGACAACCTGCGCGTCATGTACGACGTGTCCGAGGCCCGGGTGCACGACCTGATCGAGGAGCGCGACTGCCTGCGTGCGGAGCTGGAGCAGGCCCGCCGGGAGCGAGGCCGGTACCGGTCCGCGTGGACGTCAGCGCGGGAACGGGCCGCCGCCTACGGGGAAGGCATCCTGCGTCACGTCGAAGACCGCGAGACGTGGCGCCGCTGGCTGAAGGAAGCCGAGACCCGCATCGCCGAGCTGGAGCAGGCCCGCGCCAACACGGTTGTGTGTATCTGCGGGCACCCCGAGCAGCAGCACTTCGAAGACGCCTGCCTCACCTGCGACTGCGGCGACTACCTGGAGCCCTCCGCCGCCCGCGAGGTGATCGCCCGCTGGAGGACAGCCGCCCAGCAGGCCCGCGCCACCACGCTGGACTCCGGGGCGAAGCGCACCGAGATCCGCCAGTCATACCTCGACCTGGCAGCGCAGGCCCGCGAGGACCGCGACTTCGAGGGTGAAGCCGACGCTGCCCAGGCTCTCCGCAAGCGCGAGGAGCAGTGGGCCAAGGAGGACGCCGCCGAGCCCGGTGGGCAGGCCGAGGACGGGGCGCAGTCGTGAGCGACCCGGTGTACGTCGTCCAAGAGCAGCCCACCGGCCGCTGGATCGCAGAGTGCTGCGACAACCGGTGCGGCTACTTCCCCCATGGGCTCGCGGACAGCGCGACGAAGTCCCGAGCCGAGGCCGCTGCCACCCGGCACCGGAAGCTCCTGCGCACCATGCCGCGCGAGGACTTCGAGCCCCGCTCCGACAGTTGCCCGACCTGCAACCAGTCGGTCAAGGCGATCGAGGCGCTTCAGGAACTCGTGGAGGAACTGGAGTCCAAGCTCCGCCACGCCACATCCACTGCCGCCTGACCCCGGTGTGGCGCGCCCTGACCCCCACGGGGCGCGCCACACGCCCGTCTCCCGCCCGAGCACCCGCCCGACGGGGCCCAGTCACCCCGAGGGCGCCACACGCCCGCACAACACCACGGAGGACCACATGACCACACCCGCCGACAGTCCGTTCGTCCCCAAGGGGGAACCCCGGTTCGATAGCGGCCAATCCTGCGGCTACAAGCCGTCCGGGGCGCCCGAGGACTGCGGGAAGCCCGCGACGTGGCACGTGATGTGGGACGGCGAACTGGACAACAGCATCACCTGCGACGAGCACATGGCCCTGATCCAGGCCCGGTGGGTGTACGACGACCGGCACCCCGTCGTAGCGGACTGCACCATGCCCGGCGCCCTGTGGTCCTACCCCGACAAACGGTGCGAGTTCCCGAGCGACGAACCCGCCCTCGCGGTGGCGACGACCTTGAAGGAGACCCGATGACCAGCCCCGCCGACGAACTCAGGGCCGCCACCCTGACGCTGAGGGAACGCGCCACCACCGCGCTCGCCAACCCCTTCAACGGCGACAACACCCAGCACTGGAGCTGCCGCCTCCGGGCCACGAATCGAACCGATGGCTTCCCGCCCACAGCCACCATCACTTCCGACCCCGACCTCGGGAAAAGCATCATCCACGGAGGAGGCGGGCGCACCGGTCGCGGCCCGTGGGTGTTCGCCGCCCACGGCGAATACATCGCCCTCATGGACCCCGCGCTCGGGCTGCTGTTTGCCGACTGGCTGGACGTGGCGGTCGACCTGATCGACGACTACCCCGACCTCGGGCACATCCACATCGACGGCGAGCCCTGCACAGACCTCGCCTGCCGAACTGTCCACGCCGCCCTTGCGGTGGCCCGGCAGATCAACGGGACGGAGACCACGCCGTGACCCTCGCCCGACTCCTCACCGCCGCCCCCGCACTCGTCCTCCTCGCCGCGATGGTCATCGTCCTCGCCCTGGTCTTCGGCGAGCACCGACGCCTGAGGCGCATCGAGGCCGGCCTGGCCGAGCGCCGTGCGCGCCCGCACTCCGTACACGCGGGCACCGCCGCCCAGGATGCGGCGGCCATCACCAAAGCCGCGATCGAGGAACAGCGCGACATCCAGGAAGGCCACGCCGCATGACCGAGAAGCGCCTCACCATCAACGACATCACCAGCGACCAACTCGACACGCTGTACGACCGGATTGCCGAGCTGGAGAAAGACCTCGGCGACGCGCACGAGGAGGCCAACGACCTCGCCCTCCACAACGACAAGACGTGTGAGGCGGTCAAGGAACGCGACGCCTACCGGGCCGCGTGGCACTCGGCCCGGTCCCGCGCCCGAGGTCGCGTCCAGGCGCAGGCCGCGCTCGACCGCGTACGCCAGCTCGCTGCTGCATGGGCCGACCCCAAGAACCGGGACAGCGTCGGCATGCGACACGCCGTCGCCGCCACTGCGCTGACCGTGACGATCAACGGACCGAAGGAGAACTGATGCACTGCCGCGTCTTCGCCGCCAGCATCGCCCGCACCCTCACCGCCCGCGGCCACAACAACGCCCTCACCGGCCCCACCTGGTCCCCCGGCCACCGCGCTACGCAGGCCAGCCCCACCACCGTCCGCCTCTGGCACGACGGGCCCAACGAGCAGGACCACCTCGACCAGTACGCCGAGGCGTTGCGGGCCGACGGCCTCACCGTCACCCACGAACAGACCCCCGGGAAGCGGCCGTCGCTCCGGCTCACCCAGCAGAACGGGAACTAAGCACCCACCCGATACGTCCACATCAACACCACGTAATCACCACAACCCACAGGGGGAACCATGGCCGTAGCCGCGAACAGCAAGCACAGAGAAGCCGCCCGCGACGCGCTCCTCGACGCCATCACCGAGAAGGTCGCCGAGGTCAAGAAGGATGGCGGCGGCGTCGACTTCGAAGTGGCCCGGCTCAAGAAGCTTGCCGAGGCGTACGCCCTGGTCGTCCACGGCAAGGACTGACATCTCGTGAGCTACGCCGACGACCCGGCACGCTTGGCGCGCCTTCTGCGGAACCTCGCCGATGCGCTGGAAGCAGCGGGCGTCAACCCAAGCGGATCCAGCACGCGGTGACCGCGAAGACGAACCGCAGCAAGGCCGACCAGGACCCGGCGCAGTGGATGCCGCCGAGCGCCGACGCGCGCTGTACGTACATCGCGGACTGGGTATCCACCAAGCTCCGCTGGCAACTCGCCGCCGACGTAGCGGAGCGGGACGCACTCGCCCGGATCGCCGAGGGCTGTGGTCGGCAGCAGGTGGAGTACACCGTCGCCCCCTAGTCGCGTATGCCATGCGCCCGCCCCGTCTAGATTCCGGGGCGGACGTTCGTGCGTCAGTCCAGTACGCCGAGTTCCCTCTCCGGCCGGCACAGCACGCACGGCGGCACACCCCCGCGCGTCAGCGCCTCGATCGCCTGCTCCCTGCTGACAGCGTCCATGCTGGCCGCTCCCGGTATCCAGCATTCTGCGGTGTGCACCATCGCGGGGCGCACCGCCCGTCCGCCCATGCCGTACTGAACACACCAGTCGGGCGGTGGTGGGGGTGGCCGGCGCCGGGCGTGTTCGGCGGCGCGCTGCTCCTCTGTGGCGATCCACCTGTCCGTACGCGCGAGGTCGGTGGCTTGGACGCGGCGTAGGAAGTGGAGCGCTGCGAGGCGTTCCTCCGACGATGGGGATTCGGACACGCGTTCGAGTGTAGATGGCATCGAACACCCGGGGCGGCGGGAGTACCCCGTTCCGCTCCGCAACCTGCCACGCCACCGCTACCGTCCACCACGTGCCGTACACCTACCGCTGCGAGACCTGCGCCGTCACCGCCCCACGCCGCACAACCGCGCCAGACGCCAAGGCCGACCGGCGCGAACACCGGGCAGCGGCCCACTACGGTCTCGCCCCGGACGGGGACGCGGTCCTGGAGACCCCGGGCTGGGTGTCCACTGTGCTGCGCGCGGCGGCCGGCGGGATCGCGGAGTACGCGCGAAAAACCGCCCAGAAGCCGCGCCCCCGAGAGGCCCCTCCGGAGCACTGGCGGCAGGCCGTACTCCTCCTCGCGGTCGGCGCCGGGGCGATTCTGCTGCTCGGCATGCTCGTACGCGCGGTCACCGGCACGTAGACCGTCAATCACGGCTACAGATCGAGAACCGCCCAGTGCCGGCGCCCGTCCTCGGCGGTGTCCGTACCGCACGACACCGCACCCAGGGCGGCCAGCTCCGGCAACACCGCCTCGTCCGCGACCGCGAGCCCCGGCCGGTGGGACAGGGCGACGATCAGTGCCTGACGGTTCTGGTCGGCCAGGTGCACGGAAACCCGCCGGCCCCCGTCCGCCACCGCCGTGGTGACGAGGAGCGCGGTCAGGTTCCCGGCGGCCTGGTCGGCGGCGGTGTATCCCCAGGTGTGGAGCTTGGCCACAACCTCACGGGACGCCTTGCCGGCGGTCCACGGGGCGGCTTCCAGCCCCCAGGTCGCGGCGCGCCGGTTGGCCACGCTCATCCGCGCCCGGCCCCGCACGGCCGGTGTTGCCGACTTCGGCTTCGTGTCCGGTGTCGGGCGCGGCGGTTGGACCGGGCGCTTCGGCGGGGGCGGGGTTTTCGGCGGGTGGTCCGGGTGGTGCTCCATATGCGCTCCCGACATCGGCGGTTACCCAGTGTACGGCGGACGTCACGAGTGCGGCAGGAGAACGGGACAGCACAGCGCCCCGCCGTTGAGATCAGCGGAGCGCAGACACGTACGAGAAAGCAGCGCTACGGGCGCTGCTCTGAGCCCCGCCCGAGATCGATCAACCCGAGCCGCTCGGCCTCCGCGATCGCCTCCTCCAGCGTGCCCACGCCCAACCGCCGTCGTACGTCCAACAGATACGTGGTCACCGTTCCGGCGGTCAGGCCGTGCCATCTCCCGATCTGATCCGGCGTCCACCCCAACGCGGCCTGCTCCAGAATCATCGCCAGGCGAGAGGTCAGGGGTGCAACTCCTTCCCGCTCCTCCCGGCTCGGGCTCGGTGCTGGTGGTGCAGGAGCCGGAAGGGGCTCGTACCCGGCCTCGCGAAGCGCCCGTTCCAGCCCTCCGGCGTAGGCGATGCGGAGCAGCTTTTTGGCGTCGGCGCCGTTCAGCGGGCGCCCGTCCTGTCGTCCGGTACTCAAGGCCGCCACGCTTCCAGGTAGTCAGGGTGATCGGCGTAGGGCAGCGCGAGCCCTCGAAGGATCGGGTTCATTGCGTCGCACGACAGCCTCTTACCTGACCCGTCCCACATCACGGCGCGCGCCGTCCGCTCGTCCTCATCGAGCCGGGCCCGTACGAACGCCACCAGATCACCCACCGTCGGACTCCTTCCTCGGCCAGACCGCCGACTCGTCCCGCAGCACCCGGTAAGACACGGCGAACAGATCCGCGCTCATCCTCGTCTGGTTGACCTCGACCACTAGGTCACTCACCTGCGACACGCGCGTCACGATCAGCACCGGCAGGCCACCCCCTATGCGCAGCCGCTGCTGCTCCACATCGTTCGCCGGCCGCGACGAGATGGTCTCCGTCCACTCGATCGGCACGCCGAGATGCTCCTCGATCCGGTCGTAGATCCCGCCCGGACCAGTCTTCGCGGCGCCGAGGACCGGCAGTTCACCGACGAGACGCATCGGCAGATACGACGTGGCGAGCTGGTACGGGTGCTCAGCATCCGGCGGGCCGACAGCCCGGTCCCGGATCATGACGTGCTGGCCGCGCCCGACGCCCAGAGCGTCCGCGACATCCGCCGGGGGCACGCCGACTTCCTGCGTCGCGGGGCCGATGCCGCGCCAGTCCTGCGCGCCCTTGTCGAAGAAGTACCCGATCTCGTCACGGTAGGCGTGCCGGTCGCGGACGATCGTCGGCGCCGGCGGCGCCGGGCGAATGAAGGTGCCGCGGCGCCCTTCGCTGTAGAGCAGCCCCTCGGCGACGAGGTGCTTGACGGCCCGGTGCGCGGTCTCCCGTGCGACCCCGTACCTCTCGCGCAGGCGGTCGATGCCGGGGATCGGCTTGTCCACCGGCCATTGGCCAGCTTCGACATCGCGGCGGATCATGCCCGCGACGTCCCTGTATGTGCTGCCCATGGCGTCCTCTCGGGTCATCTGCCCTCCTATCCTATACAGGCCCCATCTGAATGGGGTAGTGTCCGCTGTGTTGTGAAGCAAAGCGGCCCTGACCTGGTCTTGCACACCAGGTCAGGGCCCATGCGATACCCCCTGCACGCACACAGGAGGACCACATGCCCATGCACACTATCCTGCGTAACACACCTCTATCCCAGCCGCTCGACGCCCCTGCCGTCACGGATCCGCCTCGGGTGCTGAACTTCGACAGCTACGGCTCCTTCTGGGGCGCCGACACGGTCGCCGAGACCGAGGCGTCGATCACCGCCGCCCGCGCCGCCGGCCAGCACATCGACGAGTGGAACGTGACGGACCGCGGGGGCGCGCTGCTGCGGATCGTCCGCATCGCGGACCCGCAGTTCCTCGACACCATCAGCGTCATCCCCGGCACCACCGGCCGTACGGCGGTGGCCGCGTGAACACGCCCCCCACCCAGGCCGACGAAGCGCTGCGGCAGATCCAGGCGTCCCCGTCGTACGCGCAGCAGGTGCTCCTCACCACTGCCGCCGTGCTCCGTATCCAGGCCGAACGCGTCCTGCACCCCCGCGTCCTCGACATCGCGCTCGGCTTCGGCGCCGACGCCATCGTCGGTGAACTGCCCACGGCCGTTCAGCTCGACGCGATGGATCGGGCGCGCGCCGCGCTGCCCGACGTCGGCAACACCGTGACGCACGGCGAGTACGCCCTGCTCCTCGACGCGATCGCGAAAACCGTCTGATGGCCGCCGAGAAGCCGCGCCCGAACCCGATCGTGGACGCCCCCGCGACCCCGGCCGCGTGCCAGCAGGACCGCGACCGGGCGCAGGGCCAGGGGCCCGCCAACACGCAGCTCGCCGAAGCACGGCAGCACGCTGCCGAACAGGCCGCGACCCGCTGACCAACCAGACCGCCGGGCCCCCGCAACCCAACCCCCGCCGCGGGGGCTCGGCTTCACCTCGAAGGACCACAGCTCATGCGCCGACGTCGCCCGACCCTCGGCACCCCGCTCGCCCGCTACGGGTTCACCGCCCTCGCCGCGCTGTCGATCGCCACCGGCCAGCCCCTCCCCGCATTCATCTGCGGCACCCTCGCCGCGCTCGCCTGGAAGGCCCCACGACGATGAACACCCCCGGACAGCCGGACCCCGCCCCCGGACACCGTCTGCCCGGCGTCCGGTACCGCACCGAGACCCGCCAGCGCCTCGTCCCCCACACCGTCAACGGCGACACCGAGATCATCGAAAAGGACTACGACGTCCTCATCCCCGTCCCGCCCAAGGACTGGGACCGCATCGTCATGACCGCGGTCACCGCCGTCGCTGCCGGCCTCCTCGCCATCGCGATCGTCTGGTCCGTCGCCAGCATCGGCGACCTCCTCGCCCGCGCCGTCGTCGACCCGATCGCCTACCTCGCCGCGTCCGCGTTTGCGCTGGTCTGGGTGAGCTGCATGGCCTTGGAGTGGCTGGCTCGGTACAACGCCGACCGCGCCAAAGGGCCGCGCACCGCCGGGACCGTCGCCCTGGTCCTCGATATGGCGGCCGTCGCGGCGCACGGGCGCCTGGAGGACTCCCTGTACGTCGGGCTCGCCGGGGCAGCCGTGTCCGCGGTTGCGAAGTACATGTGGTCCACCGTCATGAAGGCGCAGGCGCGCCCGCTCCCCGAGCTGACCCGCCGCTGGCTGGCCAAGCGCGAGGCGGACATCACCGCCCGGCTTGCCCTCGGCGCACAGCTCCGCAACCTGGCCCGCGTGGAGGGGCAGGCCGCCGTGTACGCCCCGCCCGCGATCACCGCCGCTGTACCGGACACCGAGGCGGACACGCCCGGACACGACGCCCGGACAGTCGTGTCCGCCGTCCTCGCCGCGTCCGCGACCATGCCGGACGCCACCCCCAAGGACATCGTGGCGCAGCTCGCCGACGCCGGGATCGCCACCGACGAGGACACCGTCCGCGACATCCTCGACACGGACACGGACACGACGGACAGCAGGTCACAGCCCCGCGTCCGGGCCATCGCCCCGGCCGGACAGTCCATCGCGGACAGCGTCCGGACAGCCCTCGCATCCGGCATCACGGACAGGGCCGCAGTCCTGTCCTACGTCCGAGGCATCCACGGACAGCACGTCCCCGCGGACACCGTCGCCCGGACACGCCGCCGCGTCGAACCGGACGCCTCGTGACCGCCGACCCGGGCCCGGACGAGTCCCGCATCCGCCACCTCCTACGCCGCCAAGGTGTCGGCCCACACGCTCACCACCCCGGAGACCCGATGGCCACCGAGCCGATCGTCCCGTCCCGCATCATCCCCGCCGGCGCCCCGCTGCCGCCTCGCGCGCCCGAGCCGGGTGAGGCGCCGCCGTGGCGCACCCCGCCTCCGGCGCCGCCCGCGCCCCCGGCCAAGCCGCCGCCAGCCGACTGGCACCGCATGCCCCCACCGCCGCCCGACCCGCAGCCGATCGCCGTACGGGTCACCGTCGACATGGTCTATCCGGACCCGGAGCCCGAGCCGTCCCGCTGGGAACGGATCTGGTCGTGGCTCACCGGCCTCGCCCGCCCGTGGCAGATCTGCGCCGCCCTCACCTCCGCGATGCTGCCGATCCCGTTCACCGGGTACAGCGCGGGCACCACCTGGGCATACACCGTGTCCGAGGCCCGCGACGGGTTCGGCGTCCCGTACGGCTACGGCCTCGCCCTGGTCCCCCTGCTCATCGTCGGCCGGGTGTTCCTCCGTACCCGCCGCACCCTGCCCCTCGTCGCCCTCGCGATCACCCTCGTCGGCGTGACCGGCGCGATCGACCTGTTCGACCCCGTCACCGCCCTCACCGGAGTACGCCCATGAACACCACCGGCCTGACCCTCACCGGGCTCGCCATCAGCCTCGCCGTCCTCTACGGCAACCTCCGCCCCTGGTGGAAGGGCGGCCACGAGCTGAAGTCCCTCGCTCCGTTCGGCTCCGGGTTCGCCCTAGGCGCGGTCGGCACCATCTGCACCGGCGGCATCCTCGGCTGGCTCGCCGGATGCTCCGCAGGCGTCGCCAACCGGGCAGGTGAGACCGGAACCAGCGCCGTCACCGGCAGCGCCCCGGCCGGCGCCCTCACGAAGGGCAGCCTCGGACAACTCACCCCCGAAGGGGCGCTGATCGTCTTCCTGATGACGGTGGGCGTCGTCCTCGCGTGGAAGGCCGCCAAGAAGGACGAGAAGAAGCGCATGGTCGGAGGCGCTTTCTGCGGCTTCACCCTGTGCGTCACCGCCGGGGTCGCGAGCCTCCTCGACTGGCTGCCCGGCCTGGTCAACGAGGGTGGGGCGCAGCTGCGGGCGATCGTGGAGAGCGCGGGCATCCTGTGACCCGGCGTCAACGGGCAGCCGAGCGGCTGTGGTTCGGGTCGACTGAGCTAGCCCGGCAGTTCGCCGACCGGGCTGCGGCCTGGGTCCGGAAGGGGCCCACCCGGACGCACCGCGTCGTGCGGATCGTCCTGGTGGTCCTCGGGCTGTACGTGGCCGCGCGCATCGTGCGCGCCGCTCCCAACGTCATGTGGGTGCTCACCGCCGTGTGGTGCTGGTGCGCCGCACTCGCAGGCTGGACAACCGAGGAGATCACCGAGGGCGCCCCGGTCGAGAACGACGCAGCGCCCGATTCGGCCGCCGTGCGGACGCTCCTCGTTGAGGTCCTGGGCGACCGCCCGGCGGTGCACCTCTCGACAGTCCTCAAGCACCTTCAGGAGGGCGGCCACCACCCCGGCTGGACGGTGACCGATCTGCGCGTCCGTCTGGCGGCCCTGGGCATCCCCCACGACCGCCGCGTGAAGGTGGGCCGCATCCCGACTTGGGGGGTCCGCCGGAGGGACCTCGAAGCCCCTTCCCCGGACGATGCCCCAGGCCCGTCTCCCACCTCGTCTACCGCCGCCTGACCTGCACGTCTACCGATCCATCTACCACGGTCTACCGGCGCATCTACCGCCCGTCTACCCACCCCGAGAGGACCCTCATGGACAAGCAGCAGGCCGTACGCGAGGCCGCCGCGGCAGTACTGGAGCACGGCGGCCCCGAGTGCCGTACCGACCCGCACCAGCCGCTCGACGCGATGGGCCGGGCGTACGACGCCGGGGCCACAGATGAGGACATCCGCGCCGAGATCGCTCGGCAGCGCACCGCCTGACCACAGCTCATCCCCGGGGCGGCCGTCACGCCGGCAAGCAGACCGGCCGCCCCGGGTCCCATCCCATCTCTGAGACAGGACCCGATCATGGCACTCAACGCGAAGATCCCAACAGCCCCCGGAACCCGGCCCGACCCGAAGCACGAAACGGTGTACCAGCCCTCCCGCGGCGGCCACTACCCGGCGCCGCCGAAGCCTGTCCCCGGCACGCCGAAGAAGGGATGATGGACAGCATGAGCCAGCCCGTGAACCTGACCAAGAGCCCGGTACCCGACCCGCATGCTCAGCTCCGGAAGCACATGGCCCAGATGCGGTCAGGAGCCCGAGCCGTTCTCGAAGGGGCCGCGTTCCGTGAGGCGGGACTGGGGCTCCAGCGCTTCGCCGAAGGTTTCCGCCACCGCCCCTGACCGACCAGCAACTCCTCACCAGGCCCCGATCGCACCGCGCGGTCGGGGCCTTCCCCATGCCGCCCGCCGCAATTGGCCCACGATCTGCAAGGCAGACACTCCCTGACAAGTGGGCCATTGGCCTACCCTGACACTGAAGGGAGGCACCCATGGCGGCTTTCAACCCCGACCAGCACCGCAACGGCAACGGGCGATTCGAGTACACCCTCACCGGAGCCGAACGCGACCGCGACGCTGCGCTCCTTCGCGAGGACGGCTGGACCTACCAACGCATCGCCGACCACCTCGGCTTCTGCGACAAGGGCGAAGCCCACCACGCCGTACGCCGCGTTCTGGCCGCGACCGTCCGTGAAGCCGGTGACGCACTGCGCGCCCTTGAAGACGCCCGCCTCGACGCCGAGTTGGTACGCCTCAACGAACTCGAAGCCGTCGTGTGGGAAGTCCTGAAGAAGAAGCACGTCACCGTCTCCAACGGCAAGGTCATCTACCTCCACGAGGAACCGCTCGAAGACGACGCGCCTGTCCTCCAGGCCGTCGACCGGCTCATGAAGATCGAGGACTCCCGCAGGCGGAACGGCGAGTCGAGACGCAAACTCCACGGCCTGGACGCCGAGAAGAAAATCAGCGTGTCCGGTGGCGTCCGGTACGAGATCGTCGGCGTGAACCCGGAGGACCTGACGTGAGCAAGCAAGGCACGTGCGGCAACCTCTACCCCACCTGCGGGCCGCTGGCCGTTGCCCTCGTCGTCTGCCAGGACGGCGACGAGATGCGCATGTGCAAGGGCTGCCTCGACAACTGGCTCGACTCCGCAGACGACGCCGAGTACCTGGAACCCGCGGCATGGTTCTGGCTCGACGGCAGCCCGAGCGCACCGTCGCCCGAGGACTGGACAGCCGCGCTCCGCGCCCCCCGTAACAGGGAGGCCGTCGCTGCCGCGCTGCGCCGCGAAGCCCGTTGCAACCCGCAGTGGCTGCGAGACTTCCTCGCCCGCGAGCAGCGCATCATGGGCCACCGGGCACCCGTATGACCACGGAAGCCGAGCCGCAAGGCACTGTCGTTCGGTACGAGCCCCGGGGCGCAGCGCGGGAGCTGTTCCGCACCCGGGCCTCCGAAGTCGCCATGGCCGGGCCCGCCGGTACCGGCAAGTCGCTCGCCTGCCTGTTTCGTATGCACCTGGCCGCACTGACCAACCCCGGCATCCGCTGCCTCATCGTCCGCAAGACCGCCGTCAGCCTCAGCGCCACGACGCTCGTCACGTACGAAAAGAAGGTCGCCGCCCACGCCCTGGCCGCGGGGATCGTCACCTGGTTCGGCGGGTCGCCGCGCGAGGCGGCCGCCTACCGGTACGACAACAAGTCCCGCATCGTCGTCGGCGGCATGGACAAGCCGGAGAAAGTCCTGTCGTCCGAGTACGACCTGGTGTTCGCCGACGAGGCGACCGAGCTGACCGAGACCGACTGGGAAACCCTCGGCACCCGCCTGCGTAACGGGGTCCTCGCGTGGCAGCAGCAGATGGCCGCGTGCAACCCGGCGCAGCCGAAGCACTGGATCAAGCAGCGGTCCAAGCGCGGCACGATGACGATGCTCAACTCCCGGCACCACGACAACCCGGCCTACGTACGGGCGGACGGGACACTCACGGCGCAGGGCGCGGACTACATGGCCAAGCTCGACGCGCTCACCGGGGTCCGCAAACTCCGCTACCGGGACGGGATCTGGGCTGCGGCCGAGGGGCTGATCTACGAGGGGTGGGACGAAGCCGCCCACCTCATCAAGCCGTTCAAGATCCCCGACTCGTGGACGCGATGGCTCGTCGTCGACTTCGGGTTCACCAACCCGTTCGTCTGCCAGTGGTGGGCCGAAGACCCCGACGGGCGCCTCTACCTCTACCGCGAGATCTACCGCACCAAGCGCCTCGTTGAGGACCACGCGAAGGACATCCTGCGCCTCGTCACCGACGACGACGGCGAGTGGACAGAGCCGAAGCCGCGGGCGGTGATCTGCGACCACGACGCGGAGGACCGGGCCACGCTGGAGAAGCACCTCGGGCTGGGCACGTGGCCGGCGAAGAAGGGCGTGTCGGACGGGATCCAGGCGGCGCAGTCCCGGCTCAAGGTTCAGGGCGACGGGAAGCCGCGGCTGTTCCTGGTGCGGGGTGCGTTGGCCGAGGTGGATCCGCTGCTGGTGGAGGCGAAGAAGCCGACGTGCACGGAGGAGGAGATCACCGGTTACGTGTGGGCGGTGAAGCCGGGTGGCGAGGCGAAGGAAGCTCCGGTGAAGGAGCACGACCACGGGATGGACTGCGTGCGGTACATCGTGGCGCAGCGGGATCTGACCGCCACTACGCGGGTACGTTGGCTCTGATCATGCATTTGTGGGAACTCTACAACTCCGGGATTACCTGGGTGAGGTGGCTCTGACCATGGGAAATGCGCGATTGGCCAGGTGGGGCCGCAAGTTGCGTGGTGGAGTCCCTACAGTTTTGGACGCGGGTGCGGCTATTCTTTTGTCACAAGGTGCTAGTTTGATCTACGAGCCTGCCGGATGGATCACCGCCGGACTCGCCCTGATGGTCATCAACTGGCGCATCCACACCGAGTAACCGACAGGGGGTTGCCGTGGCCAGAACCCTCCTCGGCGCACTCCTCAACCGAGCACCGGTCGACACCCCCGTCCCCTTCGCATCACGCGGCCAGACCCGCGCCCTGCCCTTCCTGCGCCCCGCCGGAGTCACCGGCCAGATGCGCGCCATGGGCTCCGTCGGCACCCTCTTCAGCATCGTCAACCGCACCTCCAACGCCGTCGCGCAGGTCGACTGGAAGCTGTACCGCAAGGCCAAGTCCGGCATGAAGGAAGACCGCGTCGAGGTCACCTCTCACGCGGCCCTGGACCTGTGGAACAAGCCCAACCGGCACATGCCGCGGCAAGAGTTCGTCGAGACGTTCCAGCAGCACGTGGACCTCACCGGCGAAGGCTGGTGGATCGTCGCCCGCGACCCGCGGTCGCCGATCCCGCTGGAGCTGTGGCCGGCCCGCCCGGACCGCATGACGCCGGTCCCGAACAGAGAGCGGTTCCTCGACGGGTACGTGTACACCAGCCCGGACGGGGAGCAGGTGCCGCTCGGTCTGAACGAGGTCATCTTCCTGCGGATGCCGAACCCGCTCGACCCGTACCGCGGCATGGGCCCGGTCCAGTCGGTACTCGCCGACCTCGACGCAACCCGGTACTCCGCTGAGTGGAACCGCAACTTCTTCCTCAACTCGGCCGAGCCGGGCGGAATCATCGAGGTCCCCAACGGGCTCTCGGACAACGACTTCAACCAGCTCCGTGAGCGGTGGAACGAGCAGCATCGCGGCGTCGCGAACGCGCACCGCGTAGCGATTTTGGAGCACGGGGCCTGGAAGGACCGGAAGCTCTCCCAGCGGGACATGCAGTTCGTCGAACTCCGCGACGTGAGCAGGGCCGTGCTGCGTGAGGCGTTCGGCATCAGCGCGTTCGCGCTCGGCGAGGTCACCGACATCAACAGGGCGACCGCCGAAGCGTCGAAGGCGTGGTTCGCCGACCAGCTCACCGTGCCCCGCCTGGAGCGCATCAAGGCTGCGCTGAACCACGACCTCTTGCCGCTCTTCGGGCCGACCGCCGCCGGGCTGGAGTTCGACTACGAAAGCCCCGTCCCCCCGGACCCGGAGACCGAGGCGAAGCTCCTCACCGCCCGTACGGCCGCCGCGAAGGACCTGATCGACGCCGGGCTGTCGTCCGCGTCCGTCCTGTCCGCCGTCGGCCTGCCGGAGATCGAGTCGTCCCCCGCCGAGGGCGGCGACGGGACGATCACCCCGCGCGAGCTGGGCGACATGATCCAGTCCATCTACCTGGGAATCGGCACCGTCATCACCTGGGAAGAGGGCCGCGACATCCTCAACCGGGCCGGCGCCGGCCTGAACTTGACCACCCCGGCCCCGGAGGGCCCGCCCCCGCGGCGCGGCGCCCGCGCGCAGTTCGAGGACCTCGCCGCAGCGCTCCTCGGTGAACCGCCTGCCGATGACCCGGCGGACGACACCATCGAGGCTGCCATGCGGTGGGTCGCGGTGTGCAAGGACGACGACAACTCCTGTGATCCGTGCCGCAACAACGACGGCCAGACGTACCGCAACCGGGCTGCCGCCTACAAGGACTACCCGGGCGGCAAGGGCTACATCCACTGCGTCGGCGCGCAGCACGGCAACGAGTGCCGCTGCACCGTCGTGAAGAGGCGCAAGACGGGAGACGACGAGTGAGCACCCTGCCGTGGATCACCACCCCCGGTGTGCCTCCGGGCATCCAGGCCAAGGCGCAGAAGCAGGCGCGCGCCGAGCACCCCTGGTACCGCATCACGAACTCCACCGCAGACGAAGCGGAGTTCGTGCTGTACGACGAGATCGGCGGCTGGTTCGGCTCCACCGCCGACGACGTCGTCGCCGAACTGCGGTCCGTCACCGCGTCGAAGATCCGCGTCCGCATCAACTCGCCGGGCGGGTCGGTGTTCGACGGGATCGCCATCGCCAATGCCCTGCGCGCGCACCCCGCCGACGTCACCGTCCAGGTCGACGGGATCGCAGCGTCGATCGCGTCCGTCATCGCCATGGCCGGCGACCGGCTCGTCATGATGCCCAGCTCGACGCTGATGATTCACGACGCGTCCGGGCTGTGCATGGGCAACGCCGCCGACATGAGCAGCATGGCCGACCTCCTCGACAAGCTCAGCGACAACATCGCCGACGTGTACGCCACCAAGGGCGGCGGCACCCGCGAGCAGTGGCGCGACCTCATGCAGGAAGAGACCTGGTACCTAGCCGACGAAGCCGTCGCCGCAGGGCTCGCCGACGAGGTAGCACCCGGCCGTACGGCCACCGAGCCCGCAGTGCCGGAAGACCTGACGAACACGTGGGACCTGTCGGTGTTCCGGTACGCCGGCCGCGCCGACGCTCCCGCTCCGGTCCTCAACTCGACGCCGGAGCCGGAACCTCCGCCGGTCATGGAACCCGATCCGGAGCCCGCCCCGGAGCCGCCTGCCGAGCCTTCGCTCCCTCCCGGGGTGGAGCCGGGGGTCGGGAACCCGGGCGACGGCGACGGCACGGAGGAAGACCCGCCTGCCGAGGGCCGGGCCACCGAACCATCCGACTCCGCAGCGGCGCCCGCTGCCGCGGCCGACACCGAGTGGGCCGACCTGGTCGCCCGCCTGACCGCCGTCGCCCCCAGCGCGGACGACGAGTTCACCCGCCTGAAGGAGGCACTGCTGTGACCACACCCACCATCCCGCGCACCAGCGACGAGCTTGCGGAGATGCTCGCTGACCCGGCGAAGCTGAAGGAGGTGATGGCCTCCAAGGACTCGCTGACGGAGTTCATCACCGCGTACGGGCAGGCGCAGCAGGGCGACGGCACCGAGCTGAACCGGCTCGTCGCGGAGGAGACGCAGAAGGTCTTCGCGCAGATGCTGCGCGACAACAACATGCCGGGCGGGAAGGACCAGATCCAGCGCCTGGACCTGGACCCGCAGGCCAAGCGCGGCGGGATGCTCACCACGCACCGGAAGGGCACCGCGCACAACCCGGCCGCTCCCGGGGCCAGCCTGGACAAGACGTTCGCCAACTCGGTGGACTACGTCCAGACGATCTGGCACAAGACCCAGCAGACCAACGAGATCGGCGAGAAGCTCGCCACCCTCCGCAACGCGGCCAGCAGCGTGAGCCCGGCGGACGGCGGGTTCCTCGTCCCCGAGGTGCTCCGCTCCCAGCTCCTCCAGATCGCACTGGAGATGTCCGTCGTCCGGCCGCTCGCAACCGTCGTCCCGATGGACTCGGCCCGGGTCCCGATGCCGATCATCGACTCGACGACGAACCGCGGTTCGGTCTTCGGCGGCATGATCACGTACTGGGGCGAGGAAGGCGCGATGCTCCAGGACTCCAACCCGAAGTTCGGGCGGGTCGACCTCGATGCGAAGAAGCTCACCGGCCTGTCCGCAGTGCCGAACGAGCTGCTCCAGGACTCCATCGTCAGCTTCGCTTCGCTGATCGAAACGCTGTGGCCGCAGGCTCTGTCCTTCTCCGAGGACAACGCGTTCATGGTCGGCACCGGTGTCGGCATGCCGCTCGGGTTCCTCGGCGCGAAGAACAAGGCGGCCGTCGCGGTCACCCGCACCACCAGTTCGAAGATCCAGTACCCGGACATCGTCGGCATGTACGCACGCATGCTGCCCTCCTCGCTGTCCAACGCGGTGTGGATCGTCGCCCCCGACGCCCTGCCGCAGCTCCTCCAGATGTCCCTGGACGTCGGCACCGGCGGCAACAGCGTGTTCGTCGTCAACGCGGCCGGCCCGATGCCCATGAGCATCTTCGGCCGCCCGCTGATCATCTCCGAGAAGGCCGGACAGCTCGGCGCCCGCGGCGACATCGCGTTCGTCGACCTGGCGTACTACCTGATCGGCGACCGCCAGACGATGACCGCCGACAGCTCGACGGACTACCAGTTCGGCTCGGACAAGACCACGTTCCGGATCATCCAGCGCGTCGACGGCCGCCCGTGGCTCCAGTCGGCCATCACCCCCGCGAACGGCTCCAGCAACAAGCTGTCGCCGTTCGTCGAACTCGCAGCCTGATCCACCCCCGGCTGGCGCCGGCAGTAACTCCCCGGCGCCAGCTTCCACCGGGTCGGCAGTGTCGCCCCGACAAGGCATCCAGACAGGAGAACGACCATGGCGCAGAAGGCACTCGGCCGGCTGTTCAACAGCACCCCGGCCGCCGACAACGTGTGGATCAACCTTCAGGACGCGGGCGGCGTGTCCTTCCTGTGCTTCCTCACCGGCGGCGCGGGCGACACGTACACCCTCACGCAGGCGCAGGACGCGTCCGGCACCGGGGCCAAGGCCCTGACCTGCATCACCGAGTACTACACCAACACCGGCAACGGCTCGGACGCCTGGACGAAGCGCACGCAGGCGGTGGCCAACACGGTCGTCGCTGCGGCGGCGGCCACACAGAACGCCGTCGCGATCGAGGTGCTGGGTGTGTCGCTCGACGACGGGTTCCAGTTCGTGCGGCTCGCGTCGACCGGATCCGGCGCGGTCAACGCGATCACCTCCGACCTGAACGTGCAGCGGACACCGGAGAACCTGCCCGCAATGGCCACCGCATGATCCGGGGCCGGACTCGCGCTGACGGGGCTGTCGAGTTCTACGACAGCGAGTCCGACGAGGTGGTGGTCACCATCTCCTCCGAGGGCATCGAGGGAGGCGGCGGGGCTGCTGTCGCGTGGGACGACGTCACCGGGAAGCCGGCCACGTTCGCGCCGACGATCGGTGCCACCGCGGTCACGGCGGTCGCGGGCAACGACAGCAGGCTGACGGCTGGCGCCGCCGGCACCGCTACGGTCCGGGCGCTCGGTACGGGTGCCACGACGGCGGCTGCCGGGAACGATGCGCGGCTCCTCACTGGGTCAGCATCCGCGGTGAACAACGCGGCCACGTTCGCCGACCTGACCGCCGCGACGACCGCCTACAACACGCTGCTGGCCGCTCTGCGGGCGCGCGGAATCATCACGGGGTCCTGATGGCGCTACTGATCTGCACCGGCTGTACGGCCGCGTACGCGGTGGGCGCCGGCCGGTGCCCGCAGTGCGGGGTCACGGACTACATCGAGCAGGGAGAGGACATGGCGAAGGTCACCGTTCACGGCGGGCCCACCGACGCGCTCGCCGACAGCGAGCCGGACGAGGAAGCAGGTGAGCAGACATCAGCTGGGAAGAACTCGGAGCGATCCTCAGAGCAGGAGCAGTCCTCGCCGAAGAGGAGCGGAGCCGGACGCCGGAAGCCTGCCCCAACGACGGCGAGCCCCTCAGCTCCGGGCCGGACGGGCTCCTCTTCTGCAAGTGGGACGGATGGCGCCCCGACGGGTCCTTCGTCGGACGGTAGCGCCTGATGCAGACCCCCAGCCTCGGCCGCGTCGTGCTCGTCCTCGTCAACCCCGTCACCAACGGCGGGGCCGACGTGGCGCCGGCGACCGTCGTACGGGTCGGCAGCGAGCACGACGACGGCACATGGACCGTGAACGTGAAGGCGGATCTGGACGCGTCGACCACCGCGAAGTGGCTCACGTCCGTGCGGCTGTTCGCCGATGAGGAGACCGCCCGCACCTGGGACGGGCCGGCCGCGTACTGGCCGCCCCGAGCCCGCTGACCACCACCAGCACTAGAAGCCACCAAGGGAGGTGACAGAGATGATCCCGTACTGCACCCGCGAAGACGTCCAGGCCGCCGCCGACTTCAAGCTCACGGCCCGAAACGGCCGACGCATCGACCGCGCGGTCGATGCCGGGTCCCGCAGCGTCGACTCGCTCTGTCACCGCACCTTCTACCCCCAGTACGACACCCGGCGGTGGGACTGGCCCAACGGGCAGTACGCCAGGCCGTGGCGCCTGTGGCTCGACGACAACGAGCTGATCTCCCTCACCGCCGTCACGTCCGGCGGCACGGTCATCCCCATGGACACCGTGCTCCTGGAGCCGAACACCTCGGGCCCCCCGTACAACCGTGCCGACCTCGACATCAGCACCACGTCCGGGTGGATCGGCGGCTCCACCCACCAGCAGGACATCGCCTTGACTGGCCTGTACGGGTACCGCGACGACCACACCACCGTCGGCACGACCACCACCGCGCTGGACGCAATGCAGACCACGCTCACCGTGACCGGGGAAGCCTCGGCGCAGCTCGGCATCGGCAGCCTCCTGCGCCTCGACGGGGAGCGGATGCTCGTCACCGGCCGGACCCAGTCCGACACCGGGCAGACCCTCGCCACTGACATGGACGCGCAGGCCAAGTCCGTCACGGTCACCGTGGCGTCCGGCGCCGGGTACGCGGTTGACGAGGCGATCCTCATCGGCGGCGAGCGGATGCTCGTCGTCGACATCGCGGGCAACAGCCTGATCGTGAAACGCGCCTGGGACGGATCGACGTCCGCGCCGCACCTCACCGGGGCTGCGATCTACGCCCCGCGGACTCTGAGCGTCGCGCGCGGTTCGTGCGGCAGCGTCGTCTCCACACACACGGACAGCGCGACGGTGGAGCGGTGGGACCCGCCGCCGCTCGTACGGCAGCTGTCGATCGCCGAGGCCATCGTCACCGCGGGCATGGAGCACTCCGCGTACTCCCAGGTCCTGCGCTCCGGTGAGGGCGACACAGAGCGCCGCAAGGACTTGTCCGGCATCAAGGGCCTGCGGGTCCAGGTGTACGACGCGCATGGCCGCAAGGCCCGACTGCGGGGGGTGTGACATGGGCGTCGAGATCTCCGCCGAGGGGCCGCTGTTCGACGGGCGCGCCGCCCAGGCGATCGCCGACTACTGCGACGACGCGCGCGACACCATCGCGGAGTTCGGCGAGGAGATCGCCCTGCGCGAAATGGGCCTCGTCTTCAAACACCCCACCGGCTACTACGAGTCGCGGGTAAAGACGAGCCTCGTCTCCTCCGACACGGCGAAGGTCGACGACTCCGGTGTCGTGTACGGGCCGTGGCTTGAAGGCGTCGGCTCCCGGAACTTTCCGCACACACGCTTCAAGGGCTACGGGCACTGGCGCATCGCGAAGGACCTCGTCCGAAACCGTGGCGTGCAGATCGCGGAGCAGGTCCTCACCCGCCACATCGAGGGGATGCGCTGATGCTCGACATCACCGGCCTCCTCGACGCGGCCATCACCCACGCCTCATCGTCCGGGCACTTCGAGACGGTCAACGGACACGAACCCCTGAACACCCCCATGTCTGGCGGGCTGGACTGCGCGGTGTGGGTGGACCGGGTGACCCCGGTGCGCAGCTCGGGCTTGAACTCGGTCAGCGTGCTGGTGGTCCTCAACGTGAGGTTGTTCTCCTCGTCTAAGAGTGAGCCCCGCGACGCGATCGACCCCGAACTCGTCGCGGCTGTCGACACTCTGTGCGCCGCGTACTGCGGTGACTTCACCCTCGGCGGCCTGGTGCGGCAGGTCGACATCCTCGGCCAGCACGGTGTGCCGCTCGGGGTGCGGGCGGGCTACGTCCAGCAGTCCGGTGACGTGTCCAGGGTGCTGACTGTCGAGCTGCCTCTGATCGTGAACGACCTCTGGGAGGAGACACCGTGAAGCAGTCCGGCCTCGGAGATCAGTTGTGGATCTCCGGTCAAGATGTGTCCGGCGACATCGGCGCCGTCAACAAAGTCGGCGGCGGCCCGGCGGTCATCGACGTCACCCCGATCAACGTCTACGCCATGGCCCGCATCGGCGGCCTCCGCGACGGCGCCATCGACTACTCCGCGTTCTGGAACCCCACGAACGGGCCGGGCCAGCCAAAGAGCGCGCACGAGGTGCTATCGCCGCTTCCGACCTCGGACGTTCTCATGACGTACGTACGCGGCGCGACGCTCGGCGGCCCGGTCGCCTGCCTCATGGCGAAGCAGCTCAACTACGACGGCACCAGGGGCGATGACGGGGCGATGACGTTCGCTGGCGCCACCCAGGGCAACGGGTACGGCCTGGAGTGGTGCCTCGGTCTCACGGCCGGGCAGCGCACCGATACTGCGGCCGGGAACGGGTCGAGCGTCGACCTGGCCACGGGGCCGACCGCGTTCGGCCTTCAGGCGTACCTCCACGTGTTCGGCCTCACCGGGACCAGCGTCACGGTGAAGCTCCAGGACAGCCCTGACAACTCCGTATGGACGGATGTCGTCGGCGGCGGGTTCACCGCGGCGACCGGCATCACGGCGCAGCGCATCCAGACCGCCCGCAACCAGACGGTCCAGCGCTACCTCCGGGCCGTGTCCGTCGGCACCTTCACCAGCGCGGTGTTCGCGGTGGCCGTGAACCGCAACGAAGTGGAGACGGAGTTCTGATGACCAGGCTCGAACGGGATCTCCTCCCGCCCCAGGCGTACCAGACATTCGGCATCGCGCAGCCGGCCGACACCCTCGTGCGCGCGGCGTGCGAGCAAGTCGGGTGCGCAGCGTGGCAGTTCGGGTGGGAAACCGTCCTCGACGAGAGCACCGAGCAGGGGCAGCGGCAGGCCGCGTACGTCCGGCTCAAGGCGGGTCGCACGTTCCGCGAGATGAAGACCGACACCGGGCTGACCGTGTTCCGCTTCGAGGCGCACCAGCGGTGCTTCGCCGAACACCAGACCCGGCCGCAGATCTTCGCGGTGAGGGACGGCGACCACCGCGGCAACCCGACCGGCCGCCACCGTACGCACACCCGCCCGGCCGACTGGGTCGAGGACTTCGGCGAGAACCAGCTCCGGCTCGCCGACCAGCAGCAGAAGGGATAACGGCCATGGCCAAGGAATCAGGGCTCGGGTGGACCACGTGCAGCGTCGACGACGCCACGGGCACACCGCAGGACATCCGGAACGACGTCACCAACTTGCAGTTCGCCACGCCGCGCGCCGTGCAGGACGTCACCGGCATCGACAAGAGCGCGATGGAGAGGTTGCTGTTGCTCGCCGACTTCTCGATCACCCTGAACGGGGTGTTCAACGACGCGGCGAACAAGTCGCACGCCGTGTTCAAGACCGTCCCCAGCACCAGCGTGGCCCGGACGGTGTCCCTCGCCGTGTCCGGCCAGACCCTCGCCAACGAGTGCGTCTTCACCGACTACCCCATCAGCCGATCCGACTCCGGGGAGCTGACGTGGGCCGTCCCCGGTGTCCTGTCCGACGGCACCGTCCCCACCTGGAGCTGACGAAATGGCCGGATACCGCCACAAGCGCAAGCGCATCAACGTCACCTTCGAAGGCGACCACGAGTACGCCGGGTTCGAGGCTGTCCTGCGCGGCAAGTCCCTCGGCGAGTACCTCAACCTCATGGGCATCGGCGAAGTCGACATGAGCGGCATCGCTGACCAGCTCAAGGAGATGGGGCGCGCGCTCATCTCCTGGAACCTCCTCGACGAGGACACCGGCGAGCCCATCCCGCCCACTCAGGAAGCGGTGTACGAGCAGGACCAGGATCTGATGCTCGCGCTCGCCACCGCGTGGGCCGACGGACTGGCCGGCGTGTCCGCCCCTTTGGAGAGCGGCTCGACCGATGGGCAGCCGTCCCTGGAGGCGTCGCTGCCGATGGAACCCCTGTCACTGAGCCAGGCGAGCTGACCCACGCCCGAACCGTCTTGACCTTGTGCGAGCGGTTCGGGTGCCTGCCCAGCCAACTGCTGGCCGAAGACGCCTCCCTGTGGCGCCTCCTGAAGATCGTGCAACGCGGAACCCCGGAAGGAGGTGGTGACCATGGGCAATGACATTTCGATCAGCGTCCGCGTCAACAACCAGTCCGGCACGGGCCTGGCCGGGGTCACCACCGCCCTCCGCAACCTCAAGGACAAGGCCAAGGACGCCGACCGGGCGGTCACCAGCCTCCGTACGACCCTGGCCCGGAACCTCTCGGCGGCCGTCACCCTCGACGACCGGACCGGGACAGGCGCCACCGCCGTCAAGGCGGCCATCGCCGGGCTGAAGCGGCTCAGCCCAGTCGAGCTGGACGCCACCCTGAACGACCGCACCGGCCCCGGCACGACTGCGATCCGTACCGCGATTACACGCCTCCGCGCCCTCAGCCCCGTACGCCTCGAAGCCAACTTCAGCGGGTCCACCGGCGAAATCACCGCAGCGGCCACCGCGATGCGGAACCTCAAGACCGCCGCCGGCGCGGCCGGAACCGCCCTCGGCGCGCTCACCCCGAAGGCCACGGCGACGGCTGCCGCGCTGACGGTGCTGAAGAACGCCGCACAGGAGGCGTCGAACGCGCTCCGCACATTGCGCGGCCGGGCTGCGGCGGCGGCTGCGGCGATGGCCGAACTGCGGGCCAGCACCATGCTCGCGTCCAACGGGCTCCGGTCCTTCAACACCCGTGCGGCGGCGGCCGATGGTCGCCTCGGAGACCTGTCGACCCGCACCCGCTCGCTCCGTAGCGACATGGACGACCTCGACACGTCACTGACACGTGTAGGCGGACGCATGGGCGCCCTCCGCGGATCCCTCGGAACCCTTGGGTCCTCCGCAGGCGGCGCGGCCGACGGCACCCGCGGCCTGATGATGGCCGCGATCGCCCTCGCCCCCGCGCTGCTCCCGATCGCCGCAGCCACCGTTCCGATCATCGGCGCCGTCGGCGCTGCTGCTGTCGGCGTGACCGCGTTCGCGCTGGCGCTCGCACCGCAGGCCAAGGCCATGGCCGACGCCAGCAAGGCGAGCACGGAGTACACCGAGGCCCTCCGTAAGAACGGCGCCGGGTCCAAGGAGGCGCTTACCGCCGAGAAGGCGATGACCGACTCCCTGGCCAAGCTGCCCCCGGCGACACGCGAGGCCGCAGCGGCGCTGTCGGTGGTGAAGGAGGAGTACGTCGGCTGGGGCGAGGCGCTGGCTGGCGACACCATGCCCATCGCGACGAAGAGCTTCAGCACGTTCACGGGGCTGATCGAGGGCATGACGCCGGTCGTCAAGTCGTCCGCCGTCGAGCTGGACCGAATGATGACGGTCCTGGCCGGCGGAACCCAGACCAAGGGCTTCGAGCAGTTCATGGACAAGATGGCCGACTGGGCTGGCGGTGCGCTGCGGTCGGCGACGAACGGGATCATCACCTTCTCCCGCGCCCTGTCGTCGGGTACCGGGTCGGGGCCGATCTCGGAGTTCATGCAGTACGCGAAGGAGAACGGACCGCTCGTTGGCGAGACGCTGCGGAATCTGGGCGAGGCCCTGGGGCGGTTGATCAACGCGGCGTCTGAGGTCGGCGTAGGGATGCTCCAGGTGATCAACGCGTTCGCCGCGCTGGTCGCGTCGCTGCCGACCGAGCTGATCACGACGCTGATGCAGATGGCGATCGCGTTCAAGGCCGTGAAGATGGCGGCGGCGGGGATGGCGGCGGTAGGTGTCGCACTGGCGGCGGTGCGCGCGCAGGCGGTCCTCGCGGGTACGGCGGCGATCGGCGCGTCCGGTGGTGTCGCGACACTGACGGCCGCGTTCATGGCGCTGTCGCGCGGCGCGAAGGTCGCGGTGGCGGCGACGGGGATCGGCCTGCTCGCGGTCGCGTTGATCGAGCTGTCGAGCATCGGCGCCAAGGCGCCGCCGAACGTCGACAAACTGTCCAGCAGCCTGGCCAAGTTGGGGCAGACAGGCAAGGCGTCGGGCGAGGCGTCGCGCGTGTTCGGCAAGGATCTGGACGGGCTGTACAAGTCGGTCCGGTCGCTGACCGATCCAAGCACGGCCGACGGCGTGCAGCAGTTCCTCGTCGGCTGGACCGGGTTCGACTCCACCCCGGTGAAGGAAGCCAAGGAGAACTTCAACGCGATCGACGACGCGCTCGCCGACCTCGTAAAGGGCGGCAAGGCGGACCTCGCGGCAGCTGCGCTGGAGCGGTTGAAGGCGTCGTACAAGAAGGGCGGCGGCGATGTCTCCGACTTCACGGGGAAGCTCAACGACTACAAGGACGCACTGGCGGACGCGAAGTTCGAGCAGCAGCTCGCGGCCGACGCGCAGGGGCTGTTCGGCCAGGCGGCGCTGAAGACACAGGAGAAGCTAGAAGCACAGAAGGCCAGCGCGGACGGGCTGCGGCAGAGCATCCAGGCGTTGAACGACGTCAACAGGGCAGCGTCGGGCGCGATGAATGCGTTCGAGGCGTCGATCGACAACGGGATGAAGGCCGCTGCTGAGAACGCCGGCGGGTTGAAGGGCGCGTTCGACAAGGTCACCGGGACGCTCGACTTGAACACCGAGGCCGCGAGGAACGGCGAGTCCGCACTGCGGGACCTCGGCGCGACAACGGACGCGGCCACCGCAGCAGCGCGGGACAACGGGGCGTCGTGGGACCAGGTCCAGGCGACGTACGAGCGGGGCCGGGCCAACTTCATCAAGATGGCTCAGACGATGGGCCTGACCCGCGAGGAGGCGGGGCTCCTCGCGGAGAAGATGTTGGACATGCCCGACAAGGAAGTCTTCTTCAAGGGCACGATCTCCGACCTCGACGCGAAGATCAAAACCGCGCAGGCGAAGGTCGACGCGCTGAAGCAGAAGAGCCCCGCACAACTCCGGGCTAACGGTGGGCAGCTCGCGAAGGAGAAGGCCGCCGCCCAGAAGCGGTTGGACGCGCTGAAGCAGAAGAAGGCCGCCGCGATCAGGGCCAGCAACCAGACCGGTCCCGGCGTCTCCGCTGCCAAGAAGTCCATCGCCAGCGTCAAGGGCAAGACGGTGAGCGTCATGGTCCAGTACCGCTCCGACACCTCAGGGGTGTCCGACTTCGCGAAGAGCATCGGCGGCTTCGCTCACGGCGGTGTCGTCGGCGCGGCCGGCGGTGGCCCGCGGTCCCGGTTCACGATGGTCGGCGAGCAGGGCCCGGAGCTGGTGGACCTCGCGCCCGGTTCGCGGGTGCGGTCGAATCCGGACACGAAGCGCATGCTCACCGGCGGCCACGCCACGGCGAGCGGCGGCGCGCAGCCGATGGTGGTGCACCTGCACGTCGGCGCCAAGGAGATCGCGCAGGTCCTCATCGACCCGCTGCGCAAGGAGATCCGCACGCAGGGCGGCAACGTCCAGGCCGTCCTCGGACAGCGGGGGGCGAACTGATGGCGTTTCCCCAGACTGCGCTGCCGATCCAGGTCGACCTCCAGATCGACGGAGCGTGGACGGATTACACGTCGGACGTGTACTCGCGCGGCGACATCGTCATCACCCGGGGCCGGACCGAGGAAGCACAGGCCGTGAACCCCGGCCGGTGCACCTTCCAGCTCAACAACCGCGACAGCAAGTTCAGCCCCAGAAACCCGCTGTCGCCGCTGTACGGGAAGATCGGCCAGAACACCCCCGTGCGGGTCAGCGTCCACACGGGCACCCCCTACCTGGAGACCCCCGGTGCTCCAGGCGACGCAGCGACCACCCCGGACGTCGCGGCGCTCGACATCACCGGTGACACGGACGTACGCGTCGACGTGCGGCTGTTCGACTGGGAGGCCACGACCCCGGCCGAGCTGTGCTCCAAGTGGAGCCTGTTGACCGGCCAGCGGTCGTGGCTGCTGTTCATCTACCAGCGCCGGATCTGGCTGTACACGACGTCCGACGGGGCCACGCCCCTGATGCACAGCTCGACGTCCAAGCTCGACGTACCGCGCGACGGGCGCCTCGCCGTACGCGCCGCGATCGACGTCAACAACGGGGCGTCCGGCAGGACGATCACCTTCTACACAGCGCCGTCGATCGGCGGCACGTGGACCCAGCTCGGCAACCCGGTCGTCGTCGCGGGCACCACCAGCATCTTCAACAGCACCAGCCCGGTGACGGTCGGCGACGGCTCGGGCGGATTCTTCTCCCCGGCGGCCGAGTTCTTCGGCTTCGAGCTGCGCTCCGGCATCGGCGGCACCGTGGTCGCGAACCCCAACTTCACCACGCAGGCCGTCGGCGCGACCAGCTTCGCCGACGCGGCCGGCCGCTCGTGGTCCATGTCCGGGGGCGCGGCCATCACCAACCGGCAAACGAGGTTCGCCGGGGAGATCCCTGACTGGCCCGTCGAGTCCGACACTTCCGGGCAGGACGTGTACATCACCGTCGAGGCGGCGGGGATCCTGCGCCGCCTCGGGCAGGGCCGGCCTGCGCTCGACTCCACCCTGCGGCGCCGTATCCCCAGCTTCTCCCCGGTGGCTTACTGGCCCATGGAGGACGGGCCCGTGTCCACCCAGAGCTACTCGCCGATCCCCGGTGTGCTGCCCATGCGCCTCACCGGTTTCGTGTACGGCTCCGACGACTCGCTGCCCGGATCATCGGCCCTTCCTGCGGCCGGGGCGTCGGCGACCCTGATCGCCGGGGTGCCGCCGACGACGCCGGGTGAGTGGCAAGTCGAGTGCGTGTACAACCTGGACGAGATGCCGGCGACGCTGAGCGAACTGCTGCTCGTACGGACCACCGGGACAGCGAGCCGCATCCGGGTGCGGATCTCCCCCAACCACGTGGACATCCAGGGCCTGGACCCGGCCGGTGATGAAGTGTTCGTGGCGAACTCGACGGCCCCGGACTTCACCGGGGCGTGGACACGCCTCCAGATCAAGACACAGACGTCCGGCGGCACCGTGACTGCGACGGTCCGGTGGATCACTATCGGCGGTAACGGGCTCGCCACCAACGCCACGTACTCCGGCACTGCCGGGTACGTCACCCAAGTCTCCGGCACGTACGGAGCGACCTTGGAGGGGCTCCGTCTCGGGCATCTCGCCGTTCTGACACCCCAGTCCGATGCCCCGTTCTCCGGCGCCGACCAGGGCTTCAACGGGGAAACCGCAGGGCTGCGAATGCAGCGCCTGGGGACGGAGGAAGCCACGCCCGTGGCGGCGCGCGGTCTGACCGGCGCGCAGTCCCGGCTCGGGCCGCAGCGCCCGGAAGTCCTTGTCGCGCTCCTCCAGGAAGCAGCGGATTCGGATCACGGGATCCTGCACGAGGCGCGGGAGCGGATCGGGCTCCAGTATCTGGGGCGCGGCGTTCTGGAAAACCAGAGCCCGACGGCGGTCCTGGCGTACGACACGGACCTGATGCCCGGCCTGATGCCTGCTGCTGACGGTCTGGCGTCGGCGAACGACGTGACCGTCACGAGGGACGGCGGGAGCAGCGGCCGGGCGGTGCTGGAGGAGGGGCGCCTGTCCGTCCTGGCGCCACCGGCGGGGATCGGCCCGTACCCGGACAGCGTCAGCCTGTCGCTGCACCAGGACGCGCAGGCAGTGCTCCATGCGGGCTGGCTGATGCACCTGGGCACGGTGGACGAGGCCCGGTACCCGGTCGTGAATGTGGCGCTGCACCGCAATCCGGAGCTGACCTCGCAGGTCATGGCCCTGGACTCGGGGGCGCGGATGCAGATCACCGGCCCGCCGGCCCGGTTCCAGCCGGACACTATCGACCTGCTGGTGCAGGGCTACACGGAGACCCTGTCGCAGTACACATGGGCGTTCGCGTTCAACTGCACCCCCGCCAGCCCGTACACGGTGGGGGTGGTGGATGACCCGGACGTGTCCCGCGCGGACACAGACGGATCGTCGCTGGTGACGGACCTGACGAGCACTGCGACCACGGCATGGGTTCTGACTGACCGGGCCACCGAGTACCCGCGGTGGGTCGACTCCGCCGGGTACGCCTCCCATTTCCCGTTCGACGTGAGCATGGGCGGGGAGGTCGTCACAACAACGGGGATCCTCAACTGCGCTGACACCTTCAACCGCACAGTCGCGGCAGGCAGTTGGGGCACCTCATCGTCCGGCCTGGTGTGGCAGACGGCGGGGGGCCTCGCGTCCGACCGGTCCGTCAACGGGAGCCGCGGCGTCATCACCCTCGCCGCGAACGTGTCGACGGTCCGCCTCCAGGAACTGCTGTCCGCCGCCGTCGGCAACTGCGAGGTACGCGTACGCCTGTCCGTCTCGGCGGTCGCGACCGGCGCGTCGCTCGTGCCCGGGGTCATGCTCCGGTGCGCCACCGCGGGGGACTACTACCGGGCCCGGGTGCACTTCGGCACCGGCGGCAGCATGTTTGCGTCCGTCACCCGGGACACCACCCAGATCGGTGCCTCCCCGAGTCTCCCCTACACCTACGCGGCGAACGATGAGTTCGAGGTGCGAGTGCGGCTCATCGGCCACACCGTGCAGATTCGCGTCTGGCCCGTCGGCGCCACCGAGCCCGATGTGTGGCACCACACCGAGACCGTGGTCACCAACACGATCGCTACCGGGACGGTCGGCCTGGTGGGGTCCGCGTTCGCCGGGATGACGCTCGTCAACGCCCAACTGCGCTATGACCAGTTCGAGGTCATCACGCCGCAGCGGTTCACCCTGACCCGCTCCGTCAACGGCATCACCAAGCCCCAGACCGCCGGGACGGATCTCCGTCTCACCCAGCCCACCATCACCGCCCTGTAAGGAGGACCAGATGCCGCTTCTCGCGGGTGAACGTCTCACCGCGGCCAAGCTCAACCGCCTGCAACCGACGACGTACGACGCCGTCGCAAGCTCCGCCCTGACGGGGCCGCAGACCAACACGGACGTCCCCGGCGCCACCATCACCCTCATCACGGAAACGGACAACGCGATCGCCACCGTGGACGCCACGTTCGACTTCGACCCCACGGGCGCCGTGGGCGGCCTGTCCTCCGGGCGCCTCTGGGTCGACGGGGTAGCGGTCGGCTTGTTTGCCGTGTTCCAGGCGGGCCCTGGTGTTTCCGGCGACCGCGGCACGCACTCGCAGAGCTACCGCGTCAGCCTCGGCACGGCCGGGTCCCACACGCTGAAGCTCGCCACGACGCTGGCGACCGGCGTCAACCTCAACCTGTACACCGGGCTGGTCGTCACGATCTACGAGGTGGTCTGAGTGGGCGGGTGGGTGGCGGGAGCGCTCCGCAATTCGGGTTCCGGCTGGGCGGTGATCGAGGATGCCGGGCATGAGCCGACGGGCATCACTGGGGTCGTGACCCACGCGGATCACATCGAACTCCAGCACGCGGTGGGTGGCGCGCGGGTGTCGTTCATGCAGATCGGTGTCGATGAGACGTACGCCGCGCTGGGGCTGCGGTGCGGCGCGTCCGTCGGCATCGACATCAGCAAGATCTATCTGTACGACGAGCCCGCCGACCGGATCGGCGACTACGTGTACTACGCGTCCGGGGCCTGGCACTCGGAGAACGGCGTGTTCGGCGGGTTCACCTTCGCGGGCGGCCTGTTGACGATGACCCACGAGGACATGGGCACCGGCGGCGAGGTGGCCCTCGCGAACCGCGGCAACCTCCTCGCGCAGGTGGGGGCGTTGACCGCGACGACGACTCAGCTGGGGTTCTACAGCGGGGCGTACGGGTCGCTGGCCGCTGCTCCGTCGCCGCTCACGAGCATGCGGGTGTACGTGACCCGGTTCGGCCGGCGTGTGGTGCCTCCGGTGTCCCCGGCATCGGTCTCGTCGTCGTCGGGGAACTTGTGGGTCCGCGGCCGGATCATTCCAGCGCCCGTGCCTGCGGGCTGTACAGCAGAGGAGTCCTGATATGGCCAAGACCGGACCGCAGAAGTACCCGGGCGCGTCGACGGCGTACTTCTACCAGAGCAAGTTCGGCGGCTCGGCGATGGAGTCGAACGTCGGCGTCATGCACACCACGGAGGGCAGGACCCTCCCGTCGTACGGCGGGGGCGGCTCGGCCCCGAACTTCACCGCGCTGCCGGACATCAAGGCGAAGAAGCTGAAGTGGTACCAGCACTTCGACTTCGACGTGTCCTCCCGCGCGCTCGTCAACAAGGCGGGCGGCGTCGACACGAACACCGCGAACGCCGTGCAGGTGGAGCTGGTCGGCACGTGCGACGAGCGCCATACCGCCACCTGGGACGGCAAGCGCGCCGGAGTGGACTACATCTTCTGGCCCGCCGCCCCTGACTGGGCGCTGGCCGAGCTGGCGAAGTTCGTGAAGTGGGCGAACGAGGAGCACGGCGTCCGCCTGGCCTCCACCGTCACCTGGAAGCCCTACAAGAAGGGTCAGGTCGGCGGCAGTTACGGCGCCAACGGGGTTCGGCTCACGGGCTCCCAGTGGGGCGCTTACTACGGGTGGCTCGGCCACCAGCACGTCCCCGAAAACGACCACGGCGACCCCGGCGATCTGGACTTCGCCCGGGTGCTCGCGCACGCGAAAGGCACCAACCCCCCTGAGGAGGAAGACGTGGCACTCAGTAGCTCAGACATCGAGAAGGTCGCAGACGCAGTCGTCGCCCGGATGATGACCAAGGACGTGTGGCCGGCGCCGAAGGACGCGTCCGACTACGAGCCCACCGGGCCCAACTCGACATGGTCCGGGCGGACACTCTTCAACCGCCTGCTGTCGGACCTCTCGTATTCCCGCACCAGTCTCGCCGCGATCCGCAAGAAGCTCGGCGCGTGATCGTGAGCCGCGTGCCTGATCTTCCGCATCTCTTCCATCTCCAGCGTGACGTGGACGTCACCGGAGCGTCCGGCACCGGGCGCGTCGCCGATGGCGTGCTCTGGCCAGACGGCGCGGTCACGCTCCGCTGGCGCGGGCCCCGCGCCTCCACCGTCCACTGGGACCGCATCGAAGACGCCGAGGCCATCCACGGTCACGGCGGCCACACCACCATCGTCTGGGACGACCCCCAGCCCACCACCACCTGAACGGACACCACCACCATGAAGATCTTCGGCAGAGAGCCCGTCTACGTCCTCGCGTTCATCGCCATCACCCTCAAACTCAGCGCCGCCTACGGCCTCGACGTCACCGGAGAAGAGCAGGGCGCCATCATGGCCGTCCTCTCCCTCATCGTCGCCGTCGCCACCGCCATCGTCCTGCGCACCGGCGCCGTCGCCGCGTCGATCGTGAACCTCGCGCAGGGCGTCCTCGCCCTCTTCCTCGCCTTCGGGCTGAACATGTCCGCCGAGACGCAGTCGCTGTGGATGCTCGCCGTGGAAGGCGCCGTGGCGCTGCTGATCCACCGCGAGGTGACGGCCCCGGTGTCGTCGCACCGGCTGGAGCAGTCGAGCCCGGTGAACCGGCCGGCCGAGCCTGCCAGCGCCTGACCTGAATCTGATCGACCAGCGAGGAGCCGCACGTGCCTGAAGACCCGACTCTCGGCGAGGTGATGCGCCGCCTGGAAGACGTGCGCGCGGATCTGAAGGAGGACTTCCGGGAGCTGGGCACACGCCTCGACAGCAAGGTGTCGATGGAGCGGTACTCACTGGAGCAGCAGGCCCGCGACGAAGCGCTCCGGCAGATCGTCGAGCGCGTCAAGGCGATCGAGAGCGCCCGCGATCAGGAGGACAGGGACCGGCGGGAGGCCGAGCAGAAGGCAGCCGACCGGCGCGCGGCCGACCGCCGGATCTTGTTCTCCGCGCTGATCGCCCCGGTGCTGATGCTGCTCCTCACTCTCTACCTTTCCGCCCAGGGGGCTACGGCATGAGGCGCCACATGAGCACGACGACCCGCCGCCGACGGGCGGACTTGGGCTTCGCGCTGCTGTTCGTGCTCGTCCTCGGCGGGTTCGCGGCGATCGTGATCCTGGTGCAGGGGCTGTCGGGTGATCTGCGTACGGCGAACGCCGCGCGGGATCAGCTCGCGGCGCAGGTGCAGCGCCTCGGTGCGAAGCCCGTCGCAGGGCCACCGGGAAGCCGGGGCGAGCCTGGTGTGGGCGCGGCCGGGCCGCGCGGTCCTGCCGGGGAGCAGGGCGTCCAGGGGCCAACTGGGCCGACCGGACCGGAGGGTGACCCCGGTGTCGACGGGGAGGACGGCACTGGCAAGCCTGGGGAGCCGGGAACTCCCGGCCAGGACGGGGCGACGGTGGTGGGCGAGCCTGGCCCCGCCGGGCCGCAGGGTGCACCGGGCCCCGCCGGGCCTCCCGGTGCGGACGGCGCGAACGGCAAGGACGGGCGCGACGGCCAGACGTGCCCAGCCGGCTACTCGCTCCAGCCCCCGCTCGACGACCCTGACGCGCTGGTGTGCCGGCGGGACAGTGCGCCGGGCCCGGGGCCGTCGCCGGGGCCGTCGTCGGTGGCGATGGATCCGTTCCGCCGCCAGTACCCGTAAGGGTCACTCTTTCGTCACATGGCTTCCACGAAATGCTCACGGGCCGGATGATGCTCCTCACGATCCGCGCCCTTGGGGGGACCATGCGTACAACCACCGCCGCGATAGCGGCCGTTCTGCTGCTCGGCGCGCTCACCGCCTGCTCCGACGACGGGGGCGACGACGCGAAACCGCCTGCCGAGTCGTCCGCGCCGGCACCGGACCCGGACACCGAGTTCCTGGCCGCCGTGGAAGCTGCCGCGTTTGCGAGCTGGGAGGACACCGGGCCGACGGATGACGAGCTGGTGACGTTCCCTCCATTGTGGTGCGGCGAGCTGGAGGCGGGGCACAGCGTGGCGTACCTGCTGGACGATCCGACGTACTACCCGATCGGGCAGGACTGGGGTACAGCGAAGCCGGATGCGCAGGAGCTGATCGTGCTGGGTACGGAGTCGTACTGTCCGGAGATGAGGGATCAGGTGGTGGAGGAGTTGCGGGCAACCGGGGCGTACTGACCTGGTGGCCGCTCACGATTCAGCCCCCGCCCGAGGTTAGGTGGGGGCTTCGTCGCGTTCGGGGTCAGGCGCTGGTTGGGACTCTCCAGCAGCCGTCCGTGCAACGCTCCCCGTTGTGCGGGTAGCCCTGCTGGTCGAAGTCGCCGAACTCCGCTGCTCGCATTGCGGCCAGGCACCACTCGCCCTTCGGCGTCAGCCACGCACCACGCAGGCTCGAACCGTGCTCGATGAGTTCGGCCCGCTCCATTGCCCCGAGGACGATGTGGCTGGCGCCGGGGATGTTCCCGGTCAGCGCTTCGGCGGTCTGCCACCGGCCTTCCTCGTAGAGGGGTGCGAGGCCGAGAAGGTCTCGGACGAGGTCGTAGGTCGCTTCGGGGTTGCCGCAGCCGCAGAGGCCGAGGCCCTGGGCGTTGTCGTAGAAGACGACGTAGAGGTGTTCGAGAGTGTGCTCGTCGCTCACAGCGTGGGCTCCTTCTTGGGCCGGCCGCCTTTGCGCGCGCGGCGCGCGGCCAACTCCTGGTCAGCGGCGGCGAGGTCGGCGCGGTCTTGCGCGTCGCCGTGCTGTTCGACCATGGCGCGCACGTAGTCGAGGAGGTCGGCGCTGCGGTCGGTGTCGAGCCGGGCTGTGACCCGTCCGTAGGCGTCCCAGAGGCCGCGGGGGATGCGGAACTTGGTGCTGAAGGTGTGATCGGTCGGGTCGGCTGCCATGCGTTCCATGTTCCCACACGGATTCCCCGCCGCAACCTCTTGTGTACCCACACGGTTCATGACTACTGTGTGGGTACACGGTAACGGCAAAGGGGACACCATGAAGGCCACGGCGAAGCAGACCACCACCAAGACCCTCGCCGACCTCTACACCGCCGCCGACCGCCAGCACCCCGTCACCATCACCTACACCAAGGCCGACGGCACCGAGACCCTCCGCACCATCGAGATCTACGACATCCACACCACGAAGGCCGGAGACATCGTCCTCAAGGCCATGGACCGCGAGACCGGCGAGTCCCGCACCTGGCGCCTCGACCGCATCAGCGCGTACACGGTCCACCGCACCGCCTACCTGGTGCCCCGCCCGGCCGCCGCCGACGGACAGCCCCGCGTCGCCGCCCCCGCCGCGCGTGTGCCGGCCGCCGTGATCGGCCGGGAGATCGCCCGGGATGACGCCGCGTACTACGGCGACGGCTACGCCATCCTCACCGCCGCCTGAACAGCGCTGCGCCCCCTCCTGCCTTCGAGCGTTCGGGGTCAAGCAGCGCCGTCGAGGACCGCCCGCACCTCGGGGACGCCGTCGTACTCTCGCAGCCGGTCCAGCACGGCGCTGACGCGCGCCGCCGTACGGTCGCTCGCCACGTCGGCCGCCATCGAGATGACGCGCTGCGCCGTCGCGGCGGCCTCTTCCGGCTCGTTGGCGTCCGCGTAGGCCACCGCCAGCCACGACAGGTACAAGGCCAACTCGCGTGCCCTGGTGGCGTCGTACCGAGCCAGCACCTCGGTCAGGATCGGAACTGCCCGAAGCGGGCGGTGCAGCTCGGTGTAGACCCGCGCTTCCATGATGGTGAGTTCGTCCTGCGAGACCCAGTACAGAAACGGCGGGTTGTCGCCGTGATCCTGCCCCAACGCATCGCGCGCCTCACCGAGTGCGCGGATCGCTGGCTTCGCCTCGTTGGCCTGCGTGTGCGCCCATGCCACACGGTCCCAGTGCAGGGCCCGCGCCTTTGGCGGGGCATCGTCCGACAGGCCCGCCCGCGCCAGCTCGACAGCCTTGTCCGCCTGCCCGTTGTTGGCCCACATGTAGGCCAGCGACCCCGACAGGTTGCCCACGCCGGTTACGTCTTCGGCTTGCTGCGCGGCGCTCAGGCCGAGTCGGTAGATGCGCTCTGCTTCGTCCTGCTGGCCGGCGTCCGCCGCGATCCATCCGGCGATCTGGGCGAGTTCGCCGATCTGTGCGAGCAGCGCGCGCCCGATCTCCTCGGTGTGGGCGCCTTCGCGGTAGAGCTTGACTGCGGACCGCAGCTCCCGCAGGGCCGGGGCGATGAGGTCGCCCCCTGCCATGACGTCGTCGGCCAGGCGCAGGCCGTGGATCCTGCCGGCGAGGTCGGTGACGTCGACCGTCCCGACGCGTCTGCCCTGTCGGGTCTTCAGCGGGGCGAGCGGGTCGCCTTCGGGTAGGAAGTCGGCCACCGTGGCGGGCTGTTCTTTCTGCGGTGCCAGGGCTGCCTCGAACTCGGCGAGCGGTACCCCGAGGGCCAGGGCGAGCGCGGGCAACCAGTCGCGCGGCGTGCGTTTCCCCGCCTCGTACCGGTAGACGTCCTGCCGGGTGAGGGATTCCGGGGGCAGTCCCGCCGCGCGGCACATCTCGGCGGCCAGGCGGGGCTGGCTCCACCCCTTGGCCTGCCTCAGCCGCTTGATCATGTGGGCCACAGTCTCACCGCGCATACGGCCAGTGTGGGCTACACCGGGCCTACGCGGGGCCGCTGTGCACGAACGCGTGGTGACGGAAACGTGGCGGAACGTAGGTCCCCGCGACCGCGTCACCGGTCCGGGGTATGGCCGACGCTCAGCAGGGAGCCCCGACATGGCAGACGATAAGCCACCGCCGCACGCCTCGCAGGAACGCGAACAGGACACCGCCGCAGCCGATCTGACCGCTGCATACACAGCGGCGCACCGGGCGTTCATGGACCACGTGAAGGACTGCTACGCCTGCCGCCGCCGGGGCATCGACTGCTACGACGTCGGCGCCCTTAAGGCCCGGCTGCACGAGACGCGGTCGGCGAGCATCGCCGCACGGACGGCAGCCCCGTGACCGGGCGCGGCGCCCCCAGCGCACCCCCGGACCCGCGCGATCCCGACTGGTACAACCGAGGCCCGTACTGGCCGGGCGAGCGCCTGCGCCCCCTTGTCCTCGGGCCGGCCGACTACGAGCTGCTGGCCGCGAACGCACAAGCTGTCGCCCGCCTGGCGTCGGGAGCGCGCCCGTGATGTGCATCAGCGGAACCCACGACTTCCCAAGCGAGGACGACGAGGGCGCGTACTGCCCCGAGCACGGAGTCACGCTGCTGTTCCACGGCCTGCCGATCACGCCCGAAGACCTCGGCCACGTCTACCCGTCGCGGCCTGCCCGGTACGAACTCCTGCCCGCCGACGGCGCGCGCCCCCACTGACCCCCGCCCTGGCCGACGACTCCGGCCAGGAAACCCCGACCAGGGCGGTACCCACCCATCCATCACAGAGAGGCAGGACCCCTTGAGTATCACCGTCATGGCGCCCGTGGCGCGAGACGTTCGCGACTTGCTGACCGCCGAGGAGTTGGCGGCCGTCACCACCACCGTGCAGCTCAGCAACCCCGGCACGGCCGTCGAGCTGGCGGAGCGCATCGTGCTGGAGGCCGTGAAGTTCGAAGCCGCGTGCGCCGCGTCCCCGACCCTGCGCCTGACGCCTAGCCGCGTCGTGGACGAGGGATGGCACGCCCTGATCCTCCACACCCGCGTGAAGGCCAACCTCGCGTCCAGGCTCGGCTACTTCGTGCACCACGTCCCCGAGGCGCCGGACCCAGGCCGACGCGATGTGGACGCCCTTCTCCTCACGCAGACCGCCATCGAGGGTGCCGGATACGTACCCGACCCGAAGCTGTGGGCAGGCCCCACCGACACGACCATCCCCGTGGCCGCATCGTGCCAGCACTCACCAGGCGGCCCCGAGGGCAGTTGCACCGGCAGCGGTGAAGGTGACGGGCCGAGCGGACCGAACTGACCGTTCCGATTACGTCGTTGCCCGGCGTCCGTACCGTCGTTGGGAAACCGAGAGAGGTGATCCGATGGAGTGGACAGACCCGCGGTACGTGACCGTGGCCGCCCGGTACCAGGCGGAGAAGGCGGCAGCGCCCGCGCCACGGAAGCGGCACGGGCTGATGAAAGACCGGCCGTACGGGGACCCGTTCGTGGTGTTCGTGGACCCGGCGACGATGACGCCGGTCACCGTGCCCCGCTGAAGACTGCCCCGGCCGGTGTCTCCCCCGTCGCTGGCCGGGGCTCTACTCCTCGCGGACCAGTTCGGACAGCGGCACGCTGAGGGCGTCGGCGACGCCGAGGAGCACGTCGAGCGTCGGGGATGCCTGGCCGCGTTCGATCCGCCCGTAGTTGTCGAGGCTGATGCCCACGCGCTCGGCGACGGTCATCTGGCTGAAGCCCGCACGGCGGCGGGCGGTGCGGATCTGCTCGCCGATGGCGCGGCGCCTCGGTAGGCGGTCGGGTCGCGGCGGTGCAGGCACCTGCCCACCGTTGCGAGTCCATGATCAAATGTATGCACTGTTAACAGTGCACTTCCCAATCGGTGCATCCAGCACCCATCCTCGAACTGCCGCCGACACAGGCGGCACAGGAGCGACCATCCGGCGTACGCGTGTCCACCGGATCCGGTCGTTAGGCGCCATGACTCCGTCAAGGTGCCCCGCCCCGCGCCCATCCAGGTGCGGGGCGGTCTACTTTGGGCATCAGAAAGCCCCCGCAGATCTCGCGGGGGCTTTCGCCTGCGGCGCCGGCCTCCCCGCCGGGCGTCCGCAGAATGCGGGAGGCGCGTGTCAGGCGTGTGCGGGGAGACACACCTGCCCCTCCCATGCACAGCACTCTACGTGCGTCACGCCGCTGGTCCACTCCCCCGAACGGGTGAGCTGAATATCTCCCAACAGGCCGATTCTCAGGGGGATGTGGCATCCATGTGGCATCGATCATGGAAACGGCCCTCCAGCCGAACACGACCGGAGGGCCGAAGGGGCCACTCACCTGCTACTTACCCTGGTGGGCGCGGACGGTTTCGAACCGCCGACATCTGCTTTGTAAGAGCAGCGCTCTACCCCTGAGCTACGCACCCTTGGATGAGGCAACAGCGTACATGGAGCACGGCCCCCGCCCACAAACGCCTTCACGGAGCGGGCGGCCCGTCCGGGGCGCCGGGGGGATATCCCCACCACGGAGACGGTGGCCGACCGGATCGTTCCGGGGCGGTCCGATTCGTACGGTGGAGGCACATCCGCAGGACCATCTTGGGGGACCGATCACCGTGGACACACGCCGCACGCACCACACCCGCCGCACCCGGCGCGCCCGTACGCTCGTCGCCGCCTCGGGGGCCGTGCTCGCCGTGGTCGCCGTCGGTGGGTGCGGGAGCGCCGACGCCGGCGAGGCGCCCGTCGAGAAGCGGTCGTTCGCCTTCAGTGGGAAGACGCTGACCATCGCGTCGGGGAACTCCTCGATCGACCTGGTGCCCGCGGACGTGAAGGACATCGAGGTGACGCGCCAGGTCGACGGCTGGGTGCTGTTCGGCTCGGGGCCCGACGCCGTCTGGAAGCTGGACGAGGACACCCTCACGCTCAAGGTGAAGTGCGAGGCCGTCGTCAACAACTGCGAGTCCCGGCACAAGGTGAAGGTGCCGCGCGGGATGGCCGTGACGGTGGAGAACGACAACGGCAGCGTGCGCGCCGAAGGCTTCGACACCGACCTGCGCCTGCGCTCCGACAACGGCTCCGTCCAGGTACGCGACTCCAGCGGCAAGCTCGACCTGTTCAGCGACAACGGCAAGGTGACGACCGACGGCATCTCGTCCAAGTCGGTGCACGCCCGGTCGGACAACGGCGCGGTACGGCTGAAGCTGACCTCCGTACCGGACACGGTGGACACCTTCAGTAACAACGGGTCCGTCACGATCGACCTGCCGGCGTCCGGCGCCACCTACGCCGTGACCGCCAAGAGCCGCAACGGGAGCGTCGACGTGGACGTGCCCACGGACGGGAAAAGCGGGCATGTGGTGAAGGCCCGTAGTGACAACGGCAAAGTCACAGTCCGAAGCGCGAACTAACCGACCCGTGTGTTCGTCCCTTCCTGGTGGGAGAATGTAGTCGGCAGGGGCGTAATCGGCACGGGAGAGGGATGTGACGGCGACACACGCGCAGCCGCACGCACGAGCGAGGGCGGGTGGCGTCCGTGATGTCCTCACCCTGATGCTGCTGCCGGTGCCGTTGATCGCCGCGACCCTGCCGGGGGCCTTCGCCGGCGGGGGTACGCGGCGCTGGTTCGGCGGGCGCGGCGAGAATCAGCGGGCCGACGCGCAGGCCGCCAAGGACGCCGCCGCCGCCGCTTTCTACGAGCTGGACACCGCCCAGCGCGACCTGCGCATCTCGATAGAGACGATCACCGCGGTCGACAGTTCGCCGGGCGCGCGGCGGGTCGTGGACGAGTTCGCCAGGCTGGGTTCGCGGATCGACGAGGCCAGCAGCGGCTACATCAACGCCGTCGACGCCCATGATCTCGACCGCGACGACCTGGAGCCGTCCGTGGCCTCCACGGCCCGTACGGAGCTGACGCGGGCCAAGGACGAGCTGGTACGGGTCAAGGGCGAGCTGGACCGCTTCGAGCGCGGGCTCGGCCCGCTGCTCGACAAGGCGGAGACACAGCTGGCACGGCTGGCACCCGCCGTGGAGCGGGCCCGGCAGACGCTGCTCGCCGCGAGCAACGCCCTGGACGCGGTCCGTGGCTCCGGGCTGCGGGCCGACGACCTCGCGGCGCGCCTCGCCACGCTCGGACCGGAGCTGACCAAGCTCAACCAGGGCGCGGGGCAGCACGGCGTGGCCGAGACCCTTCAGCGCGCCGACCGGGTGCTGCGGGACGCCGAGGCCGTACGGGCCGAGGCCGAGCGGCTGCCGGAGCGCGCGGCGGAGATCGACCGGCGGCTGGTGTCGCTGCGTACGCGCGCGCAGGCCCTGACGACGCGCGCGGGCTCCGTGGAGCCCGTCCTGAGCGAGCTGCGGCGCCGCTTCAGCGCCGCCTGCTGGCAGGACCTCCAGCCCGTGCCCGGTCAGGCGGAGACCTCCGTGCACCAGGCGGAGGAGAAGCTGAAGGAGGCCGCCAAGGCGCGCGATGAGCAGCGCTGGCCCGACGCGACAGCCCTGCTCAGCACCGTCCGGGCGCTGCTGAACTCCACCGACGAGGCCGTGTCCGCCGCAGGCGACCGGCTGCAGCGGCTCAACGCCGTCTCCAAGGACCCGCAGCAGGAGATCGACCGGACGCGGTTCGCCGTACGGGACGCGCAGCGCCTCGCGATGGCGGGCCGCAACACGCCCGACCCCCGGCACGCGCGCCCCCTGGACGACGCCGTGGCACGGCTGGACCGGGCCGTGGCGGGGCTGGAGGGCCGGCATCCCGACTGGTGGCACTTCCTGACGGAGACGGACGCCGTACGCAACACGGCGGCCCGTGTCGTCGGCGAGATCCGGGACGAGCGCGGCGCGGGAGCCTGACGTCCGTCCGACTTGTCCCCCGGTCGTGCCGGACGGATCCTTGAGGTACGTACCCAGGCCACAGGCACGCACGGCTGAAGGGGGCCTCATGTCCGGTCAAGGGACCATTTCCCGCCCCGTAGGGCAACGGCAGGGCCGGCGACGGCGGCGGGTCAGGCTCGACGAGCACCTGCCCGTCGACCACACCCTGATTCGCGTGTACCGGATCGGTGCGGGGCTGATCGGTCTGGTGCTGCTCGTGTTCGGCATCCTCGGGCTGGTCAATCAGATCGGTGTCTTCGGCACCGGCAGCCACACCACGGCCGGTCTGAACACCAACGGCGCGCTGAGCGTGCTGTCCATCTGCGTCGGCGTCCTGCTGTTCATCGGCATGCTCATCGGCAAGAACTTCGCGTCGACGCTGAACATGATCCTCGGCGTGCTCTTCATCCTCAGCGGCTTCGTCAATCTCGCGCTGATCGACAGTAGTTTCAACCCCCTCAACTTCCGCATCCAGAACGTGCTGTTCAGCTTCGTGGTCGGTCTGCTGCTCATGTTCTTCGGCATGTACGGGAGAGTCAGCGGCAGCCTGCCGCACGACAACCCCTACTGGCGGGCCCGCCATCCCCGGCAGGTGGAGGACGAGCGGCGTGACCGGGCCGCCGCCGAGCAGCGCGCGGCCCACGCCCACCGTGCCGTGACCTCCCAGCACCGGCAGGGCGCGCACCGGACGGCCGGATAGCCTGGCCCCATGCCTCGCTACGAGTACCGCTGCCGCCCCTGCGACACCACCTTCGAACTCAGCCGTCCCATGGCGGAGTCGTCGGCCGCGGCCACCTGCCCGGCCGGCCACCAGGACACCGTGAAGCTGCTGTCCACCGTCGCGGTGGGCGGCTCCGCGAAGGGCTCACCGGCCCCCGCCCCCTCGGCGGGCGGCGGAGGCGGCTGCTGCGGCGGGGGCTGCTGCTCCTAGGGCCCCCGGCCCCCGCGTCAGGTGTTCAGGTAGCGCAGGATGGCGAGGACCCGGCGGCTGTAGCCGCCGGTGCCGCTGATCTCCAGCTTCTCGAAGATCGCGTTGCAGTGTTTCTCGACGGCGCTGACCGAGATGTGCAGGCGCCGCGCGATGGCCGTGTTGGTGTGCCCCTGGGCCATCTCGGCGAGCACCTCCCGCTCACGCTCGGTGAGCCGGGACAGCGGGTCCGTACGGTTGGAGCGGGCCAGCAACTGCCGCACGACCTCCGGGTCGAAGGCCGCCCGGCCCTGTGCCACCCTCTCCAACGCGTCGAGGAACTCGTCCACTTGGACCACCCGGTCCTTGAGCAGATACCCCACTCCCCCCGAATCGGCGCTCAGCAACTCCCCCGCGTACCGCTTCTCCACGTACTGGGAGAGGACCAGCACCCCCACCGCGGGCCACCGTTCGCGGATCTCCAGCGCCGCCCGAAGCCCCTCGTCGGTGTGTGAGGGCGGCATCCGTACATCCGCCACCACCACATCGGGCTGGTCATGGGCGACGACGGCCAGCAGCGCGCCGGCGTCGGCGACCGCGTCCATCACCTCGTGCCCCTCCTCCGAGAGCAGCCGCACCAGGCCCTCCCTCAGCAGCGTCGAATCCTCGGCCAGAACTACTCGCATGGAATCTCCGCGGTGATGGTGGTGGGGCCGCCGGGCGGACTGTCGATCCGCAGGAGCCCGTCGAGGGCGTCGACACGACGGGCCAGCCCGAACAGACCGCTGCCCGACAGATCGGCGCCGCCCTTGCCGTCGTCCGTCACTCGTATTCGCAGGGTGCGGGTGTCTTCGACAACTCTCACCTCGATACTCGTCGCCCCTGAGTGCTTGACCGCGTTGGTGACGCTCTCGGACACCACGAAGTACGCCACGGTCGCCGCCGCCTTCGGCGGTTCGCCGCCCAGCCGGCAGCGCAGCCGCACCGGCAGCGGCGACCGCTCGGCCACCGTCTCCAGCGCCGCCCGGAGGCCCGCCTCGTCCAGCACCGTCGGATAGACACGCCAGGCCACCTCCCGCAGTTCGTTCAGAGCGTTGCTGCTGTGTTCGTGCGCCTGCCGCAGCAGTTCGTCCGCGTGCCGCGCGTCACCGCTGCGCCGGGCCCGGCCCAGCAGCATCCCGAGAGCCACAAGTTGCTGTTGCACCCCGTCGTGCAGATCCCGCTCGATACGACGGCGCTCGTCATGCACCACGTCCACCACTCCCGCCCGGCTGACGGCGAGCTGTTCTATACGTTGCTCCAACGCCTCCTGCCGGCTCGGCCCCAGGAAGTGCCTGGCCAACTGCCCTTCGAGGGAGGCGACCACGAAGAACCCCTGCACACAGAGGAACAGCAGGAACAGACCGCCGAAGGTGGCCAGCGCGAGCGTGCCCGGATGGTTGAGATCCGTGATCGCCCAGGCGTAGACGAAAAAGGTGCCGTACCCGGCGCTGATCGCCGCGGTCCCCACCATCACGGCCCCGAACAGTCCGAGCGCCCAGCGCGCCGCGAGATAGAGCAGAGCTCCGGCCGGCTCGTAACTCGCCGAGACCCGCTCGTCGAGCAGCGTGCGAAGCCGGTGCCGCTCCAGATCGACCAGTCTTCGCGCACAGGCCGTCACCGGTCGCATGACCGCGCGCCGCCCGCGCGGCCACGCCCGCACGAGGAGCAGAGCCACGCCCACGACCAGCGAGAAGAGCAGCTCGAACACGGCCGTGCCGCTTCCGATGACGAGTCCGACCCCGAGTCGCGCCACTCGACGCACCACTGTGTTCACGATCAATAACGCTAGCGGGGGACATGTGCCCGCACACTGCGGGAAACCTCAGTAATCCATACGGTCCGCCTCAATGTGCTTGCCTGAGCAGGCCTCTAGCGTGGGAGTCATGATCGGAAACAGCCCGGAGCAATGGGTCAACAGCTTGATGGGCGCGCTCGGAGCACCGGGCGCGGGCATAGCCATCGCCCTGGAGAATCTGTTTCCTCCCCTGCCCAGCGAGGTGATCCTGCCGCTGGCCGGATTCGCGGCCAGCACCGGCAAGATAAGTCTGACAGCGGCGGTGTTGTGGACGACCGCGGGCTCGGTCGTGGGCGCGCTCGCGCTGTACGGGCTGGGGATGTGGCTCGGACGGGAGAGGACCATCGCTCTCGCGTCCAAGGTGCCGCTGGTGAAGACCAGGGACATCGAGCGGACCGAGGCGTGGTTCAACCGGCACGGGGCGAAGGCTGTCTTCTTCGGCCGGATGATCCCCCTGTTCCGCAGCCTGATCTCCGTGCCCGCGGGCGTCGAGAGAATGCCGCTGCCCCTCTTCCTCGGTCTGACCACACTCGGCAGCGCGATCTGGAACACCGCGTTCATCATGGCCGGCTATGCGCTCGGCGCGAACTGGAAGGAGGTGAGCGGCTATGTCTCGACGTATTCGAAGCTGGTCCTGGGTATCGCGCTTCTCGCGCTTCTGGTCCTGGTGGTCAGGCGGGTGGTCAGGTCGCGTAAGGAGAAGCGGCGCGACTGAGCCGCCGCAGGATCTCCTCCCCCGCGGCGACGCCGGTCTCCGTCAGCGTCTCCACGTGCGGGGCACTCCAGCCGGTGTCGGCCAACTCGCCGTGGCCGGGCCGCCAGCCACGGTCGGCGGCCAGCAGCAGATCGGCGTCGAGGAGCGAGTCCCCGGCAGCCAGGGTCAGTTCGGCTCCGGTCCGCCGGGCGACCTCACGCATGGCGGCGCTCTTGGTCAGCGGTCGCGGTACGGCGTAGATCTTCCGGCCCTGGAGGGAGACCGTCCAGCCACGTCGGCCGGCCCACTCGGAGAGTTCCTTCACCCAGCCCTCGGGCAGCAGCGCACGGTCGACCACGAGATACGCGAACAGGTCCTCGGCGATGCGCTCCTTGAGCAGCCACGCGGGGTCGGCGGCGGCGAGAAGGTGCTCCCTGACTTCCTTGAGCGGGGCGCAGCTCTCGGCGAGACGCTCCCTCACCTGGGTCTGCCAGTCGGGGTCGGACTCGCCGTCGACCAGAAGATGACCACCGTTGGCACAGATCGCGAACCGAGGGGCGGGGCCCGGCAGATGGATACGGAAGTACTGCTCGCGGGTGCGGGTCGTGGTGGGTACGAAGACCGAGCCAGCGGCGAGATCTTCGAGCAGCCCGGCGGCGGTCTCCGTCATGTACGACAGGGGCCGGCGCTCGTAGATCTCGACGCAGAGCAGACGGGGTGCCTCGGCGTCAGGCATGGCCAGCTGGAGCGCGGCGGCCGAATAGATGAGGGTGCGGTCGAGGTCGCTGGCGACCAGTGCCGCCGGGGAGGTGGAGGCGTTCACGAGGTGGCCACCGCCGTGCCGTCCGCGCCCGTGGCGCCACGGGTGTAGCGCGGGTGGATCAACCCGACGCAGGTGTAGGGAAGTCCGTCGACTTCCTCCACCGGTACGCCGCGCTGCTCGGCGAGCAGCCGGACGTGGTCGAGGTCGGTTCCCGCTCCGCGCTTGGCGAGGATCTTCCAGGGGACGCGGCGCAGCAGGACGCGGGTGGTCTCGCCGACACCGGGCTTGACGAGGTTCACGTCGTGGATGCCGTACTCCTCACTGATCCGCTCGACGGCGGCCCAGCCTTCCCAGGTGGGTGCGCGGTCGGTGGACAGAAGTTCCTTGACGTCGGTGTCCACCGCGTCGGTGACGTCGGCGAAGCGGGCGGCGACGGTGTCCAGGAAGTAGCCGGACACATCGGCGTCGGCGAGTTCGCGGTAGTGCTTGGCTCCGTGGAAGTCCTCGGGTCCGACGAGGTCGGCGCGCAGGACGGTGCGGGAGATGAGTCCGGAGACGGTGGAGTTGAGACAGGCGGAAGGGATGAGGAAGTCCTCACGGGTGCCGTAGGTCCGTACGCAGCCGCCGGGGTCGGCGAGTACCGCGATCTCGGGGTGGAAGTCGGCGAACTCGGCCAGTGCGTCGGCCAGTTCGCGGGTGATGGCGCCCTTACCGGTCCAGCCGTCGACGAAGACGATGTCGGCGGGGTTGTGGTGGGCGGCGAGCCAGCGGATGGCGTTGGTGTCGATGCCTCGGCCGCGCACGATGGAGATGGCGTAGTGCTTGAGGTCCAGACCGTGCCGGTGCATGGCCCAGCGGCGCATCAGGACACCCACGGGTGTGCCAGCCCGGGCGAGTGAGACCAGGACGGGCCGGGCCTGGGTGGCTTCCCGGGAGGCGGGGTCGTCGTAGCGCCGCGGGTGCTCGGCCAGCACGGTCTCGGTGACGGTCCCGACGGCACGGGCGATTCGGGCCGCGGAGGTGCCGAGGGCGGAGCGGAAGAGTTCCTGGTACTCGGGGCTGGGCTGGTACTCGACGGGCAGCGACTCCGCATAGTGGGCGCCGCCGCTCTGTATCGCCTCTTCGCGCTCCTCCGTCGGGGCTTCCAGTTCCACGTCGGAGAGGTCCTGGAGGAGCCAGCCGACGTCGTCGGGGGCGTACGAGGAGAAGGCGGGGCCACGGAGAGGGGCGGGCAGCATGGAGGGTTCCTGCCGGTCGGCGACGTGCGAGGGAGAGGGGAGGTACGAGGGGACGACGGCGAGCACGACACGCGGCACATGCGCGGCGAGCTGGGCGAGCAGGCCGCCCGGGGCATGCAGTTCCGGGGAGTCCGCCAGGGAGTCGACGACCGCGACGACGGCGTCGAAGCCGCCGCCGGCGACGTTGTAGGCGTACCGGTCGCCGGTGCCTTCGCCGGCCGGGAAAGCGGCGGTGTCGTGGGCCGGGAAGACGAGTCGGCTGCGTATCGCGTAGCCGGGGTCGTCCACGGCGAGGACAGGTGAGCGGGTCGTGGTCGAGTAGCGGACCTCGATGCCGGTGACGGACCGCTCCAGCTCCAGTGCGAGGCGCAGGGGCGCGTACATCAGCTCCTCGAAGCCGAGGACGAGGACGCGTCGGGCGTCGCCGAGCTCCTGGGCGAGCGCGTCGGCCATGCCGGGTGCGGCGGCCTCCAGGCGTGCGCGGTGGGCCGGTGTGAAGCCGTGCCGCCCGCCGTCGGGCAGCCCGTCGGGCCAGCCGAGCGACACACGCACGATGCCATTGCGTGTCGCATCGGGGCGCGAGGTGGGGGTGGGGAG
>NZ_MDCR01000499.1 GCF_001723055.1 Streptomyces niveus | reverse complement strand
CCTCAAGTTCCTCGGCGGGGCGGCGAAGGTCAACGCCCTCGTCGGACTCGCGCCCGACAACCACGGCACCACCCTGCTCGGTCTGACCAACCTGCTCCCGCACTTCCCCGGCGCGGAGGACCTGCTGACCGAGAAGACCCCGGGGCTGGCCGACCAGATCGCCGGATCGGCCTTCCTCACCAAGCTCAACGCGGGCGGTGACACCGTGCCCGGCGTCAAGTACACCGTCATAGCCACCCGTTACGACCAGGTGGTCACGCCGTACCGCAGCCAGTTCCTGTCCGGGCCCGACGTACGCAACGTCACCCTCCAGGACCTGTGCGCGGTGAACATCTCCGAGCACCTGGCGATAGGGCTGATCGACCGGATCGCGTTCCACGAGGTGGCCAACGCCCTCGATCCGGGCCGGGCCACGCCGACGACCTGCGCGTCCGTCATCGGCTGAGCGCGGCGTGGGCCCCGGACCTGTCCGGTCCGGGGCCCACGCCGGGTGCGCTCCGTCAGCGGCTGTGCCGGCCGCCGCCCGCGGGCTGGGCCCGGCGGCGGACCGTACCGAACATCACGGCCGCGCCCGCGGCGAGGATCGCCGCGCCACCCGCCGCGATGTACGGCGTGGTGCTGTCGCCACCGGTCTCGGCGAGATTCTCCGAACCACCCGCCGGCTGCGGCTCGGCGGCGCCGGCCTCGTTCGCCTCGGGGGCGTTGGCCTCGGGCTCGGTGGCCGGCTCCTGGTAACCGCCGGCGTCCTTCGCCGCGGCCTTCACCTCGCCCGCCCCGGCCTCGCCGGGGCTGTCGCCGCCGTGCCCGCCGTGGTCGACGGTGGACTTGGCCGCGCCCTCGTCGACATCGGCGTCGGACGGGGCGGACGCCTCGGGAGCGGCGGCCGAACCGCCGTTGTCGGCGCCGAAGACCACGTCGGAGCAGGTGTAGAACGCCTCGGGGCTGTCCGAACGCTGCCAGATCGAATAGATCAGATGGCGGCCCGACTTGGCGGGCACGATGCCGTCGAAGACGTACGCGCCGTTCACCAGCTTCGGGTCGGTGACCTTGGCGAACGGCTTGTCCTCCAGGTCCGACCACTTCAGCGGCTGACCCGCGTCGTAACCGTCCTTGGTGATGTACAGCTCGAAGGACCCCTTGTGCGGGGCGGTGGCCTTGTAGGTGAAGGTGCGGTTGCCCGCCGTGAAGGGCGACGAGGGCCAGTCGCCGCGCGGCAGGTCGAGCCCCTTGTACTTGTCGCGGCCCGCCGAGCAGAGCTTGCCGTCCGGGATGATCGCCTTGTGGTTGCCCGCGGCGGCGGCGATGTTGACCTCGTTCCAGTCGTAGAACGCCTGCGTCCCACTGGCCGCGACCGCCGCCTTGCACGCGGCCGACTTCGGGCTCTCGGGTCCCTCGGCGAAGCAGGCGGACACCCGGCTGACCGGGTCCGTCATCGATCCGTGGGCGGCGGCCGGCGCGGCCGTCAGTCCGACGAGCGCGAGCGGCGCGGCGCCCAGCGAGACGCCCAGCGCGACGATCCCGGTGGTCCTGCGACGAGCGGTCATGGATACGTTCTCCTTCGAGCGGCACGAGCTGGGGGAGCGGAGCGGGACGAACTCCCGGCGGCGTGACCTCCGTTGCACACGGCGCCACCGGTTTGCCGTCCCGCTCCGGCCCTCAGCAAGCTAGCCCCTCGAAACCCCGGAACGGCCTGCTGGGAGAGGGGGAAGAGGATCCTTATGGTCCACTTAAGCCGTCGGTAAGCCGACGCTAAGAGACCGCCTCAGCCCCGCCCCCGGCCGTAGTGCCGCGCCACCGCGTGGAACGACTCCTTCGGCTCCCAGTGCCAGTCCGAATCCGGGTCGTCCGGGTCGTCCTTGAGGGTCTTGGTGAGGCTGTAGCCCACCATGTCGAGGTCGCGGCGCGGATCGCCGGGGCGGTGCTGGCTGTCGGGTGCCACGAAGTTGTAGACCAGCGACGCGTACAGGTTCATCGACTCGAAGACATCGAGCACATCGCTCAGGTACGCGGCCTGGACCCGCTCGCTGCGGACCAGATCCGCCGTGATCTCGCCCGTCTCGTAGTCGACGACGTCCCAGCCCATACCGCCCGCCTCCGGGGCGCCGACATACGTACAGGTGCCGCACTCGGTGATCGCGACCGGCTTGCCCAGCCGGAGATAGGGGGCGAGTTCGGCGACGTACTCGGACCGGCGCCGGAAGTACGAGTAGTAGTTGACGCTCACGATGTCGAACAGGTCCCAGTCGACCTGGTCCTCGTGCGCGGCGCCGTACGTCAGCGGGCCGTGGAACACCGACCGGCCGACCTTCGCCGCGCGTGAGATGAAGCTCGTCAGCCGGCGTTGCGTCAGCTCCAGGTCGACGGTGCCCGCGAGCAGGTTCCGCACCCGCTCCAGCGCGTTGTCGCCCGGCACGATGCCCGGCACGAACAGGAAGAACTCGCAGCCCACGCTGAGATGGACGTCCGCCCCCTGGCGGCGCAGCCGCTCCGCGTGCTCACCGGTCGCCGCCAGATGGTCCAGGATCTCGCGGTGCGGGCGGTCGGCGAGCCGCGGCTGGAGCCAGACGTTCAGCCCGCGCTCCGCCGCCTCCGACGCGGTCGCCCCCAGCCGGTCGACACCGTCGCCGAAGACGGAGACGGTGTCGACCGGCTGGGG
>NZ_MDCR01000498.1:6650-6787 GCF_001723055.1 Streptomyces niveus | reverse complement strand
GAGTCGCAGTTTGCCGACGAAGGTGAGCCAGTCGAGGTCGCGGTTGGTGAAGCGCCGCTGCCCGGTGTGCGACCGGTCGACGTGCGGCATGAGTCCGATGCGCTCGTACCAGCGCAGGGTGTGGGCGGTGAGGCCGG
>NZ_MDCR01000498.1:0-6561 GCF_001723055.1 Streptomyces niveus | reverse complement strand
CGCCGGCGGTGCCGATACGCAGATGTCCTCGGTTGCCGTCCGGACGGGGGTGCTTTCGAGCAGCGTCATACCTTCAAACGTAGAACCTTGGAGTGCACTCGAAGCAAGCGGAACACGGGACGATTTTCGCTTCGGTCCGCCCGGGGTGAGGAGCGGGGCGGGGTCCGTCTACGCTCGGGGCCATGCAGAGCCTGGCGATGATCGAGAACTGGCCCGTGCCGACGGCCGCCGCGGCGGTCGTGCGGGCGGACGGCACGGTGAGCGGGTCGCACGGCCCGGCGTCGCACCGTTTCCCGCTGGCGTCGGTGACCAAGCCGCTGGCCGCGTACGCGGTGCTCGTGGCGTACGAGGAGGGGGCGGTGGAGCTGGACGAGCCGGCCGGGCCCGAGGGCTCGACGGTCCGCCATCTCCTGTCGCACACGAGCGGTCTGGCGTACGACGAGGACCGGGTGACGGCGCCGCCCGGCACCCGGCGGCTGTATTCGAACGCGGGTTTCGAGGCGCTCGGTGAGCACGTCGCGAAGGTGACGGACATCCCGTTCGGCGAGTATCTGCGCCAGGCGGTCCTGGAGCCGCTGGGCATGGTGTCGACGACGCTGGACGGTTCGCCCGCCAGGGGCGGTGTCTCGACGGTGGACGACCTGGTCCGCTTCGCGGCGGAGCTTCAGGCGCCGCGCCTGCTCGATCCGCGTACGGTGCTGGACGCGATGACGGTGGACCGTCCGGGGCTGTCGGGGATCCTGCCGGGCTACGGGCATCAGAAGCCCAACGACTGGGGTCTGGGGTTCGAGATCCGCGACTCCAAGTCGCCGCACTGGACGGGCGGTTCGTCGTCGCCGCGTACGTTCGGCCACTTCGGGCAGTCGGGGACGTTCCTGTGGGTCGACCCGGACGCGGGCGCCGCGTGTGTGGCGCTCACGGACCGGGACTTCGGCCCGTGGGCGGTCGAGGCGTGGCCGCCGTTCACGGACGCGGTGCTGGCGGAGCTGCGCTCCTAGGGCGTGTCCGGGGCCAGTTCCCAGATCAGTACCTCGGCGGGTTCCTCCGCGGCCAGTTCCAGCGCCACGGAGTCGGTGATGCGTGCGGAGTCGCCGGGGCCCAGGGCCACGCCCGCCAGGACCACCAGGCCGCGTACGACGTGCAGGTACGCCTTCGCCGCGTCGGGGACCGCGGCCCGTTCGCCCTCCGTCAGGCGGCGTACGTGCAGCATCGCGCCGGCCTCGGGGAGGGCGTACGGGGTGGAGTCGGCGATGCCGCGCACGATCTCGTAGCGGGGGTCGCCGCCGGGGGTGAGCGGGGCGAGCCACATCTGGACGAAGACCAGCGGCTCCGGGCCGTCGTTGCGTTCCTCGTGCCGTACGCCGCCGCCGGCGCCGAGGCGCTGGACGTCGCCGGGGCGTACCCGCGTGGTGTTCCCGGCGGAGTCGCGGTGGGTGAGTTCGCCGTCGACGACCCAGGTGATGATCTCGGTGTGGCTGTGCGGGTGTTCGTCGAACCCGGCGCCGGGGGCGAGGCGTTCCTCGTTGCAGGCGATCACCGCGCCGAAGCGGAGGTTGTCGGGTTCGTAGAACTGCCCGAAGGAGAAGGCGTGGAGGGACTCGATCCCGGCGGACAGGTCACCGCCGGGATAGCGGTCGTCGGCGTACCGGACGGAAATCACGGTCCCCACGGTAGACCCGGCCCGGCACACGGCCGTCCTGATAAGGCAGTCTTGTCCCGTGCCTGAACCCGCGAACGAAGCCCATCCGCATCCCGCGACCCTGCGCCGACTGGAGAAGTCCGCCGGCAGGCTGGCCGCGAACGCGATCGCCCGCATGGACGAGAAGCTGCCGTGGTACCGCGCGATGCCGCCGGAGAACCGTTCGTGGATCGGTCTGGTGGCCCAGGCGGGGATCGCGGCCTTCACCGAGTGGTTCCGGCACCCGGAGACCCCGCAGGCCATCTCCACCGATGTGTTCGGTACGGCTCCGCGTGAGCTGACGCGGGCGATCACGCTGCGCCAGACCGTCGAGATGGTGCGCACCACCATCGAGGTCATGGAGTCGGCGATCGAGGAGGTCGCGGCGCCCGGCGATGTGTCGGTGCTGCGGGAGGCGCTGCTGGTGTACGCGCGGGAGATCGCGTTCGCGACGGCGCAGGTGTACGCGCAGGCCGCCGAGGCGCGTGGCGCGTGGGACGCGCGGCTGGAGTCGCTGGTGGTGAACGCGGTGCTGTCGGGTGAGGCCGACGAGGGCGCGGTGTCGCGGGCCTCGGCGCTGGGCTGGAACTCGCCGGAGCATGTGTGCGTGCTGCTGGGTACGGCGCCGGACGGGGACAGCGAGCTGACGGTGGAGGCGATCCGCCGGGCCGCGCGGCACGCCAAGCTCCAGGTCCTCACGGGGGTCCTCGGTGACCGGCTGGTCGTCATCGCGGGCGGCAGCGACAATCCGCTCCAGGTCGCGAAAGCCCTGATCGGGCCGTACGCGGCGGGCCCTGTGGTGGCGGGGCCCGTGGTGCCGGACCTGCTGGCGGCCACGCGGTCGGCGCAGGCGGCGGCAGCCGGGCTGAAGGCGTGTTCGGCGTGGCAGGACGCGCCGCGTCCCGTACTCTCCGACGATCTGCTGCCGGAGCGCGCGATCGCGTCGGATCCGGCCGCGCGTGAGCAACTGGTGGAGGAGATCTACAGACCGCTGGAAGAAGCGGGCTCGGCATTGCTGGAAACTCTGAGTGTGTATCTGGAGCAGGCGAGCAGTCTCGAAGGTGCCGCGCGGATGCTCTTCGTACACCCCAACACCGTGCGCTACCGGCTTCGACGTGTGACCGACGTCACCGGATGGTCGCCGTCCGATGTCCGTTCCGCTTTCACTCTGCGGATCGCGTTGATCTTGGGAAGGCTGGCCGACGGGGAATCGTCTTCGTAGCCTTTTGTGGGACTTCAACAATTACCCCGACGGTTCTTCGTCCTTGTCCCCACGGGCGGCGGAGGCCGTCCGCACGAGAGAGTGTGAGGGTGCTCGTACTCGTCGCTCCCGGCCAAGGCGCTCAGACGCCCGGCTTCCTGACTCCCTGGCTCGACCTCCCCGGCGCCGAAGACCGGCTGCGGGCGTGGTCGGACGCCATCGACCTCGATCTGGTCCACTACGGCACGAAGGCCGACGAGGACGAGATCCGTGACACCGCGGTGGCCCAGCCGCTGCTGGTCGCCGCCGGACTGCTGTCCGCCGGGGCCGTGCGCGGGCTGCTGGGCGAGGGCCGTGTGGGCGCGGTCGCGGGGCACAGCGTCGGTGAGATCACCGCCGCCGTGTACGCGGGTGTGCTGGGCGAGGAGGCCGCGCTGCGCTTCGTCCGTACGCGCGGTCTGGCGATGGCCGACGCGGCGGCGCTGACGGCGACCGGTATGGCGGCGCTGCTCGGCGGTGACCCCGAGGTGACGCTGCCGCATCTGGCGAAGCTCGGTCTGACCCCGGCGAACGTGAACGGCGCCGGCCAGATCGTGGCCGCGGGCACGCTGGAGCAGATCGCCGCGCTGGAGGCCGACAAGCCGGAGGGCGTACGACGGGTGGTGGCGCTGAAGGTCGCGGGCGCCTTCCACACCGACCACATGGCTCCGGCGGTCGCACGGCTGGCGGACGCGGCGCAGAAGCTCGACGTGTCCGACCCCGCCCTGCCGTACGTGTCCAACAAGGACGGGCAGACTGTGGCCACGGGGGCCGAGGTCGTCGCACGTCTGGTCGGCCAGGTCGCGAACCCGGTCCGCTGGGACCTGTGCATGGAGACGTTCACGGAGCAGGGTGTGACGGCGCTGGTCGAACTGTGCCCCGGCGGCACGCTGACCGGCCTCGCCAAGCGCGCCCTGCCCGGTGTGAAGACCCTCGCGCTCAAGACCCCCGCCGACCTCGACGCGGCTCGCGAGATCGTCGCAGAGCACGCTTCCTAAGGAGCCCGAGAGAGCATGGCGAAGATCAGGCCCAGCCAGGGCGCTCCGTACGCCCGCATCATGGGTGTCGGCGGCTACCGTCCGACGCGCGTGGTGCCCAACGAGGTGATCCTGGAGACGATCGACTCGTCCGACGAGTGGATCCGCTCCCGCTCCGGTATCGCGACCCGTCACTGGGCCTCCGACGAGGAGACCGTGGCGATGATGTCGATCGAGGCGTCGGGCAAGGCCATCGCCGACGCCGGGATCACGCCGGAGCAGATCGGCGGCGTGATCGTGTCGACCGTCTCGCACTTCAAGCAGACGCCGGCCGTCGCGACGGAGATCGCCGACCGGATCGGCGCGGGCAAGCCGGCCGCGTTCGACATCTCGGCGGGCTGCGCCGGCTTCGGTTACGGGCTGACGCTCGCCAAGGGCATGGTCGTCGAGGGCTCGGCCGACTATGTCCTGGTCATCGGCGTGGAGCGGCTGTCGGACCTCACGGACCTCGAAGACCGCGCCACGGCCTTCCTGTTCGGCGACGGCGCGGGCGCGGTCGTCGTCGGCCCGTCGCAGGAGCCGGAGATCGGTCCCACCGTGTGGGGCTCCGAGGGCGACAAGTCGAACACGATCACGCAGACCGTGCCGTGGGACGACTACCGCAACGGAACGCCCGAGAAGTTCCCCGCCCTCACGCAGGAGGGCCAGGCGGTGTTCCGCTGGGCCGTCTTCGAGATGGCGAAGATCGCCCAACAGGCCCTCGACGCGGCCGGGATCACCTCGGCGGACCTGGACGTCTTCATTCCGCACCAGGCCAATATGCGGATCATCGACTCGATGGTGAAGACTCTCAAGCTGCCGGAGCACGTCACGGTCGCCCGTGACGTGGAAACCACCGGCAACACCTCGGCCGCCTCGATCCCGCTCGCGATGGAGCGGCTTCTGGCGACCGGTCAGGCGAAGAGCGGCGACACCGCGCTCGTCATCGGCTTCGGGGCGGGTCTCGTGTACGCCGCGACGGTCGTTACCCTCCCCTAGGCACACCGGAGCTTTCCGGACCGTGCTCGTACAAATCCCTCTGCTCACGCTGAATATCGAAGGAGCGCCCACATGGCCGCCACTCAGGAAGAGATCGTCTCAGGTCTCGCCGAGATCGTGAACGAGATCGCCGGCATCCCGGTCGAGGACGTCCAGCTGGACAAGTCCTTCACCGACGACCTGGACGTCGACTCGCTGTCCATGGTCGAGGTCGTCGTCGCCGCCGAGGAGCGCTTCGACGTGAAGATCCCGGACGACGACGTCAAGAACCTGAAGACCGTCGGCGACGCCGCCGACTACATCGCGAAGCACCAGGCCTGATCCAGGTCGCGCGGCTGACGCCACCCGGTGGTGGCGCCGTAAAAATTCCGCACCCTCTACACGTGGAGAAAGAATTCCAGTGAGCCCGACCAATCGCACCGTGGTCGTCACCGGTATCGGCGCAACCACACCGCTGGGTGGCGACAGCGCATCGACCTGGGAGGGGCTGCTCGCCGGCCGCTCGGGCGTCAGGCCCCTCGAAGGCGAGCGGTTCGCCGAACTGCCGGTCCGGATCGCCGCGCTCGCCGCGGTCGACCCGGGCGACGTACTGCCCCGCCCGCTCGCCCGCAAGCTGGACCGCTCGGCGCAGTTCGCGCTGATCGCGGCCCGTGAGGCGTGGGCGGACGCGGGTTACAAGGCCAAGGCCGGTGAGGACGAGAGCGTCGCCCCCGAACGGCTGGGCACGGTCATCGCCTCCGGCATCGGCGGCGTGACCACCCTTCTCGACCAGTACGACGTGCTGAAGGAGAAGGGCGTACGCCGCGTCTCCCCGCACACCGTGCCGATGCTGATGCCGAACGGCCCCTCCGCCAACGTGGGTCTGGAGGTGAACGCCCAGGCGGGCGTGCACACTCCGGTGTCCGCGTGCGCGTCGGGCGCCGAGGCGATCGGCTACGCCGTGGAGATGATCCGCACCGGCCGCGCCGACGTCGTGGTGGCGGGCGGCACGGAGGCGGCGATCCACCCGCTGCCGGTCGCCGCGTTCGCCAACATGATGGCGATGTCGAAGAACAACGACGAGCCCACCAAGGCGTCCCGCCCCTACGACAAGGCCCGTGACGGCTTCGTCCTCGGCGAGGGCGCGGGGGTCGTGGTCCTGGAGTCCGCCGAGCACGCCGCCGCCCGCGGCGCGCGCGTGTACTGCGAGGTGCTGGGCCAGGGCCTGTCCGCCGACAGCCACCACATCGCGCAGCCCGAGCCCACCGGACGTGGTGTGGCGGCGGCGATGCAGAACCTGCTCGACAACACCGGAATGAAGCCGTCGGAGGTCGTGCACCTGAACGCGCACGCCACCTCGACGCCGCAGGGCGACATCGCGGAGATCAAGGCGCTGCGCCGGGTCCTGGGCGAGGACCTCGACCATGTCGCGGTCTCCGGTACGAAGTCGATGACCGGCCATCTGCTGGGCGGCGCCGGCGGTATCGAGACGGTGGCGACGGTGCTCGCGCTGCACCACCGCCTGGCCCCGCCGACGATCAACGTGGACGACCTTGACGCCGAGGTCGACGCGGACATCGTGCGCGGCGAGCCGCGGGCTCTGCCCGGGGGCACGATCTCGGCGATCAACAACTCGTTCGGCTTCGGCG
>NZ_MDCR01000497.1 GCF_001723055.1 Streptomyces niveus | reverse complement strand
GAGGGTGAGGGGGCGGGGGGAGTTGACCGGATTGCAGTCGGTGGGCTCACGGACCCTGACCGGGCCGCAACTCTTCCTGCTCGGCGGCTCGTTCCTCATCACCCTCGGCAGCTTCGCCGTACTCCCCTACATGTCCGTACTCCTCCACGACCGCTTCGGGCTCGGCCTCGGCGTGGTGGGCGCCGTACTGGCCGTCGCCTCGCTGGTGCAGTTCTCCGGCGGTGTCGTCGGGGCGGCGCTGGCGGCCCGGATCGGGCTGCGCGCCACGATGCTGGTGGCGCTCGCCGTACGGACGGCGGGCTTCGCCGCCTTCGTACCGGGGCTGACCCGGCCGGTCGTCGCGGTGGCCGCGCTGTTCCTGGTGTCGTGCGGCGCAGCGCTGTATCTGCCCGCCAACAAGGCCTATCTGGTGGCGGGTTGCGGTCCCGAGCGGCGGCCGGGGCTGCTCGCGGCGAGCGGTTCCGCCTTCAACGCGGGTATCGCGCTCGGGCCGCCGGCCGCGGCGCCGTTCGTACTGACGTCGCCTGCCGGGCTGTTCACGGGGGTGGCTGTCCTGTTCGCGCTGGTGGGGGCGGGGCACGTACTGCTGCCGTCGGTGGCGGACGAGGGCGTGGGCGTGAAGGACACGACCGTCGAGGACAGGACCGGAGAGGCGGACGGTGTGGCGGCCGGTGTGGCGGCCGGGAGCGGTCTGCCGCCCTTCGCGTTCACCGTCCTCGCCGTCTACGTCTTCATGTTCTTCCAGCACTACCTCGCCCTCTACGCCGTCCCCCGCACCTCCACCGCCTTCTACGGCGCCGTCCTCATGGGTTACGCGATCCTCCTCGTCGTCGCCCAGCCGCTCCTCGCGCGCCGCCTCGCCGCGCTCCCGTACGCCACCGCGCTGCGGCTCGGCTTCGGTGCCATGGCCGCCGGTACGGCCGTGCTCGCGCTGGGCGGCCGGGCGGGGATCGCCGTCGGCGCGGTGCTGCTCTGCCTCGGTGAGATCGTCCTGTTCCTGAAGAACGACCTGGAGGCCCTCGCCCGGTCCGCCGCCCCCTCCGCGACGGTCTTCGGCAGACAGCGACTGGCGGCCGGGCTCGGCGCGTTCGCGGCGGCCGTCGTCGGCGGCCAGCTGTACGGGGTGGCCGAACGGGCCGCCGCGGTACCGGTGTTCTGGCTGGTGGTCAGCGCGCAGGCGGTGGTGCTGCCCGCGCTGCTGGTGGTGTGGGCGCGCGGGTCCGCGCGGCGCCGCGCGGGCGACGGGCCGGTCGCGGCCCACCGCCCGCGCTGACCACGGCCGTGTCACACAGCGACCATTCCCTCCAGGCCTCTTTCTTCCGCGTCCCTCCCGTCCGCGCCCCTTTCCTCCGCGCCCTCGGCCTCCGGCTGCCACACCGCCGCGAGATCCCGCCGGGCGCGCGCGACCCGGGACCGTATCGTCCCCACCGGGCAGCCCAGCGCGTCGGCGGCCTCCGCGTACGACAGCCCGAGCAGCCGGGTCAGTACGAACGCCTGACGGCGCCCCGGATCCATCGCGGCCAGCGCGTCCGCGAGCGCCACCGACTCCTCGAAGCCCGGCAGATGCCGTGGCTGGGCCCGGTCCGCGGCGGTCACCCAGTCCGCGGTGTCGGCGATCCGGGGCCGTACGGCCGCGCGCCGGTACCGGTCGACGACCACACGGCGCGCGATGGCCAGCAGCCACACCCGCGCGCAGGAACGCCCGGCGAACCGCGCGAGGCTCGCCAGCGCCCGCAGATACGTCTCCTGGGTGAGGTCGTCGGCGCCGCGCACGTCGGCGCTGAGGTGCGCGACGAAGCGGCGTACGTCGTCGTACGTGGCGCGTACGAAGAGTTCGGCCGCCCGCCGGTCCCCGAGACCGGCGGCCAGCGCCCACGCCGTGATCTCGGAGTCGTCGGCGCGTGCGCGGTGGCCGGTCGGTCTGGACGTCGGATGTATGCGGGTGGGGGGTATGTGCATGGGGGGTATGCGTGTGGGCACAGGTGTGTGCCGGGCAGCAGGTATCACGGAAAGTCCTTCGCGTCCGGGCCGCGTGGCCCGTGGAATCAGAGCGATGGTGTGCGTGGGGCGGAGAAGCGCTCAGGACGGAAGGAGTGGCGGCCCGCGCCTCGACACGACGTGCGGGGCGGGGAGTTGGGCCGGGGGCCGGATCGGCCGGTACGCCACGGGCGGTGCGAGCACCGGGAGGTACGTCGCCCAGCCGCCGCTCAGCACCGCGTGGGCGAAGCGGAGCCGCTCGAAGGCGAACAGCCCGAGAGCGTGGACGAGTCGTACGAACGCGCGGTCGCCGCGCCACAGCCACCACCCGCACACGAGGCCGGCGACGAGGTGGGCGCCGACCATGCCGGAGGTGAGGGTGGAAGTGAGGGCGGAGGCGAAGCCGGCGATGACGCCGGAACTGTCGAGCAGCACGCCCGGCAGTCCCTCGTACGCCAACTCGCCCGCCTCGTGGGCGCCGTGGGCGCCGTGCCCGGCGTGGCCGTCGCCCGGCGCCGGATGCAGACCGCTGAACACGGCGTGCAGCAGCAGCTGTCCGACGGCGCTCGCGGTGACGATCACGGCGCCGCCGCGTTCCTTGCGGGACAGCAGCCAGCCGGCGCCGCACACCGGCAGGAAGGCGAGGGCGAGGACGCCCGGCGGCAGCGGGCCACCGGACGACAGGGCGTGGCCGAGCCCGGACACCAGCACACACACGGCGGCGAAGACCGCGGTGCGTACGAGGCGGAGTGCGGGTCCGGCGCCCATGGCCACCATGGTGCCAGCGTGACAGGGCGGGCGGGAAAGGCCGCCTGATGGGTATACATCGGATGTTCACGCGCTATGCGGTGACATGGAGTTGGTGTGATCCAGCTCACACAAGCTCGCGCGGGGGGCCCGGGAACTTCTCGGCCCCGGTCACCGACACCTCCAACAGTACGACCGCGCACCAATCCGTACGACGGAAGATGACGGAACCGGAGACCGCCCGATGAATCCGCCCCCAGAGCCCGTGACGCCCGACGAAGAGAAGACCCCGGCCGCGACCCCGGACCCGGCCGCCGCCTCGGCTGCGGCCCCGCCGCCCGGCACCGGCACGCCGTCCACCCCGCCGCGCGTCACCCTCCGCTCCGACCTGCGGGCGAGTTGGCTCGACGGCACGGTCGCCCTGGTCGTGACGGCCGCGGTCTTCGTCATCCTCTACGTACGGATCAAGGCGGAGACGTCATCCACCCTCACCGTCATGCCCTTCATGGCGGACACGGGCGAGTTCTGGATGTACTACCTCAGTCAGGCGTTCGGCTGGTCCGCGCTCCTCTGGGCGTGGGGCACCGTCATCCTCGGTCTGCTGCTCTCCGGCCCGCGCCCCGCGCGCCTGCCGCTCTCCGGCCCCCGGCTTGAGCGGCTGCACCGCACCACCAGCCTCAACACGATCGCGCTCATCGTCGCCCACGCGCTGTTCTTCGCGGCCGAGTTGATCTACCAGGACACCGACTCCTGGCCGTCGCGGCTGGGCGGCGCCGTACTGGAGACGTTCATCCCCGGCGGCTACAACTCCGGCACCGGCGTCTGGGCCATGCCGATCGGCCAGGCGGCCCTCTACCTCGCGATCCCGCTCGGCCTGCTCTTCTACGTACGCCACCGCATCGGCCCGAAGACCTGGCGGATCCTGCACCGCTTCGTACTCGTCGTCTACGTGCTGAGCGTCTGGCACACGCTGCTGTACGGGACGAACGTCTGGTACGACGGAGCCTTCCGCAACACCGTGTGGCTCCTCCAACTCCCCATCGCCGCACTCTTCCTGCTCCGCCTCCTGCGACCGGCCCGCCGCTCGGAGCGCCTCGCGTCGCCGAGCGCGCACCGCGGGTCGAAGGCCGGCTGGGGTCTGCGGCTGACGGGGCGGGTGGCTGCCGTGGCCATCATCGGGGTCCTCGTCGCGGTGATCGCCTCCGGGCGTGACGGCGGCCGTACGGTGCCGCCGGAGGACACCTCGTCCACGCACGTGCACGACGAGTAGGAGACGACTGGGAGCGGCACCGGGGAGGGCCCGCACCACCCGCACCTTCCGCATCCTCTTCACCTCCTCCGCCATCCTTCCCGCCCTCTTCGCCTCCGCCCCGCCCCGTTGAGCGTGTGGCGGGGCGGAGGCGAAGAGGGCGG
>NZ_MDCR01000496.1 GCF_001723055.1 Streptomyces niveus | reverse complement strand
ACGAACTGCTCGGCCGACGCCTGGTGCTCCTCCAACTCCCGTAGCCCGCGTGCCAGGTTGAGCCGGATCTGGGCCAGCAGCCGCTCGTCGACCGTGTCCGAGGCGTCGTCCAGGACCAGGGATTCGAGTACGGCGACGGCGTCGGCCGAGCAGTTCGTACAGCTGGCGGAGACGGTCGCGGCCTGGGAGGACAGGACCACGTACACACTGGTCACCGCCGAATCCGCGATCGCGCTGGCACGGGCGGACCGCTGGGACGCGGCCCGCGCGGCGTACGAACGGGCCCTGCTCGCACACCGCGACACCCGTCTGCCGGGGCAGGCCGGTCTGATCTGCGAAATGGCGCGGGAGTTCGCGGCGCTCACGATGGCGGCCGAAGGCCCGGATGGCATCGAGACGGCTCTCGCCCGCCTCGCCGAGGCCGACGAGATCCGCGGCGCCGCCGCCGGGGACGCGGAGGACCTCGTCCACTGGTACGAGGCGGGGGCCACCGCGTACCAGCGCGCCCGCGCGCTCGCCGCCGCCGAACGCTTCCCCGAGGCACTGGCCGAGATGGAGCGCGCCATCACGGCGTACGAGGAAGGCGGCGAGCAGGGCGAGACACCCCGCGCGGAGGCGACCCGCGTGGCCGCGCTGATCGAGGCCAACGGCCTGAACTCCCCCCAGGCGGCGATAGCCAGACTCGACACGGCGATCACCCGCTGCGAGAAGGCGGGCATCCAGCACGCGGCGCAGATCCTGTCCGCCCTCCGCACCGATTTCGCGACGCAGCGCGAGGACTGACGGGCGCCTCGTCGTCCTCGCGCACCCGCGCCCCCGCGTCCTCGTGCGGTCGTGCCCGGCGTGCCGGCTTCTACGGCACGCCGGGCCCCTGGAGATAGACACCTTTCTCGTCGTACGGCCAGGCGTTGGCCTCGCACCCGTGCAGGCCGTCTATCTGCTGCATCATCGCCGGGGCCGGGCGGCCAGGACCCGGGCAGCCCTCGTGCCCGTGACCGATGCGGTGTCCGACCTCGTGATTGATGATCAGGGCGCGGTACTCGTGCAGGGGGCCGGGGAACTGGGGCGAACCGGTCAGCCAGCGCTTGAGGTTGACGATCACCTGGTCGCCCACGTTGCAGTTGACCTCGCCCCGTGTGTGCAGACCGGCGGCGCCGCAGATCCGGTCCACCGTGTCCGGTGTCGCGATCTTCACCTCGAAGTCGCGTGGCCCGGAGGAGACGAGTTGGAAGCCGTCCCGGCCGTTGGCCGTCCAGCCGCGCCGGTCGCCGAGGACGCCCGCTATCTCTTTCGCCGCCTCGGCCGCGGGGATGCCGGTACCTCCTTCGACCTGCACGGAGTAGCGGCGGATGGTGCCGGTGCCGACGGGTCCGCCGTTCGCGGCGGCCGTGCTGAACTCGCCCGTGCCGCTCTTGACGACCCGGTGGGTGGACGCCTTCGGCGACGGCGACATCGAAGGCGACGGGGACGGGGACGGGGAGGGCGACGAGCCGCCGCCCCGGTCGGCGGCACCCTGCTCAGCCGCACCCGGCTCAACCACGCCCTGCCCGGCGGCCGACGACGACGAGCCCCCGCCCTGCCAGCGAACGGCGCCCAGAACGGCCAGGGCCAGGCCCGCCAGGACGACCAGCGCCGCCACCCCCAGCAGCCGCCTGCGCCGGGCGGCGGCCCGCTTCCGTAGGGCCGCCCGGCGAGAGAGGCGGGCAACGTGCGAGGCCCGACCCGCACGTCGGTTGTTGGCATGGCGCATGAGGCGGCGAGATCCCGTCGTCGACGGCCCGGTGCGACCGGGCCGGTGGTCCACCCCGGTTCAGGGGGCGGACCCAGGCTGCGAACCCCAGATGACCGGCCTTGGCGCAGAAGATCACGAGAAGATAACGGTCTGCTCGGCCTCCTGTTCGCCTCCCCCACCTCGTACGGCGCATAAGACCATCGCGTAACAGCGCCCGCAGCGGGGCCGCGATCGCACAGACATTCCCCCGGGCCGACGCATACTGGGCGGATGTCCCGCGTGCTGCTCATCGAGGATGACGACGCCGTCCGCCGGGCCGTCGACCTGGGGCTCAGACGCCAGGGGCACGACGTCCACGCGGTGGCGACCGGAGAAGAAGGGCTCGACCGGCTGGCCCGGATCCGGCCCGACGTCGTGGTGCTCGACCTCATGCTGCCCGGTATCGGCGGCCTTGACGTATGCCGCCGGGTCCGCGACCGGGACCAGGTGCCGATCATCATCGTGACCGCCAAGGGCGACGACGTGGACGTGGTCGTCGGACTGGAGGCGGGCGCCGACGACTACGTCGTCAAGCCGGTCCAGGCCCGCGTACTCGACGCCCGGATCCGCGCCGTCCTGCGCCGCCTCGACGCACCCGCCCCGGACCACGCGCGCCCCCGGCCCGAGTCCCACGGCCCGCTGACCATCGACCGGGCCGGCCTCGTGGTGACCCACCACGGAGAACGGGTCCTCCTCGCGGCCTCTGAACTGCGCCTGCTGATGACCCTGTCGGCGGCTCCGGGGCAGGTGCTCAGCCGCCAGCAACTCCTCGAAATGGTGTGGGAGCACAGCTACCACGGCGACATCCGGCTCGTCGACGCGTGCGTGAAACGCCTGCGCGGAAAGCTCGGCGAGGCGGGCCGGGAGTCGGGCTGCATCGAGACCGTACGCGGCTTCGGTTACCGCTTCCGCTCATGACGTCTCAAGGGCACATACCGAAGACGGCCCCCAGGAAACGAAGCCGCCCCCGCTCCCTGGGCGGCCTGCGCGCCCGGCTCCTGTTCTCCTTCGTCCTGGTCGCCGCGCTCAGCGCCCTCGGCACCGGCGCGCTCACCTTCCAGCAGGCGCGTACCGGAGTCCTCCAGCAGAGCCAGGACACGGTCGTCAACCAGTTCCGGCAGAGCGTCGACGCCGCGGTCCTCGAACTGCCCTCCGCCCCCGGCCAGGAGGAACTCGACAGCCTGGTCGCGCGGCTCGCGCGCGAACACCGGACGCAGCAGTGGAACGTCCTCGCGACGTACGGCGATCTGCGCGCGGCCTCGTCCGGCCTGGCGTCCCTGGGCGGACTGACCTCCGAACTGCGCGCATCGGTGGAGACGCGGCCGGTCGCCGTCTTCCAGCGCGTACGGACGGGAAACCACTCGTCCCTCGTCGTCGGTCTGCCGGTCACCTACTCCGGGGACGGCTACACCGCGCGTACGCTGTCGGGGCTCACGCTCTACCTCATCGTTCCGCAGAAGAGCGAACAGGCGTACGTGGACGCACTGGTGACGGCGGTCGAACGGGCCACCCTGCCCGCCCTCGGCCTCGCCGCCCTGCTGGCGCTGCTGCTCGCGCGCGGCGTCCTTCGCCCCGTACGGGCACTGAGCAAGGCGACCCGGAGAATGGCCGACGGCCACTTCGACGTACGGCTCAGCGTCGAGGGCACCGACGAACTCGCCGACCTCGCCCAGGCGTTCAACGACACCGCCGCCGCGCTGGAGGAGTCCGTCACCGAACTGCGGCGCATGGAGGCCGGAGCACGGCGCTTCGCGGCCGACATATCGCACGAACTACGCACTCCGCTGGCCGCGATGACGGCGGTCACCGACGTACTCGCCGAGGAGACTCCCGGCCTCGTCGGTGACACGGCCGACGCGGTGCACCTCATCACCGAGGAGACGCTGCGCCTCGCACGGCTCGTGGACGACCTGATGGAGATCTCCCGCTTCGACGCCCACGCGGCCGAACTGAACCTGGACGACCTGGACCTGGCCGAGTCCCTGCGGCGCACACTCGCCATCCGGGGCTGGCCCGACGACGTGCGTACCGACCTGCCGGACGGCATACGGGCCCGGGTCGACCCGCGCCGCCTCGACGTGGTGGTGGCCAACCTCGTGGGCAACGCGCTGCGCCACGGAGGACAGCCGGTGACCCTGACCCTGGCACTGCGCCGCGCACCGGACGAACCCGGCGTACTGATCGAGGTGTCGGACCACGGCCCCGGCATCCCGGAGTCGGCGCTTCCGCACCTCTTCGAGCGCTTCTACAAGGCCGGCCCGGCACGCAGCCGCAGCGAGAGCAGCGGCCTGGGCCTGGCGATC
>NZ_MDCR01000495.1 GCF_001723055.1 Streptomyces niveus | reverse complement strand
CCGCGCCGGAGCCCCGCGCGGCGCGCGCCACCGGGACCGCGTCGGGCCGCAGCCCGCCGCGCCCGCCGATGCCGGTGATGCCGTCGATGACGAGATCGGCGGCGGCCGTTGCGTCGAACGGGTCGTCCGCCACCCGTCCGCCCGCGGCGAGCAGCGCCGTAAGACCGGGGGCGTGCGCCCGCCCGGGGGCGAGGAGGACCGCCGACACCCCGGCGCCGCGCCGCGCGAGCCGGGCCCCCGCGTACAGCGCGTCGCCGCCGTTGTCGCCGCTGCCGACGAGCAGGACGACCCGCGCCCCGTACACCCGCCCCGGTGCCCGCCGACGCAGCAGATCGGCGCAGGCGGCGGCGAGTCCGGCCGCCGCGCGCTGCATCAGTACGCCGTCGGGGAGCCGGTCCATCAGCTCCCGCTCGGCGGTCCGTACGGTCTCGACGCTGTAGGCGGTACGCATGACACCGAGTCTGCCGCACAGCGCCGGGCCTCACCCCTCCGCGATCACCACCGCCGACGCGATCCCCGCGTCATGGCTGAGCGACACATGCCAGGACCGCACGCCCAGTTCCGCCGCGCGCGCCGCCACCGTGCCCCGTACCCGCAGCCTCGGCTGCCCGCTCTCCTCGACGTACACCTCGGCGTCCGTCCAGTGCAGCCCGGCCGGCGCGCCCAGCGCCTTCGCCAGTGCCTCCTTGGCCGCGAAGCGCGCGGCCAGCGAGGCGATACCGCGCCTCTCCCCGCTGGGCAGCAGCAACTCCCGCTCGGAGAACAACCGTTCGGCCAGGGCCGGCGTGCGCTCCATGGACGCCGCGAATCTCTCGATCTCCGCGACGTCGATCCCCACCCCGATGATCACTGTGCAGTCCCGCCTCTCACTCCACCGTCACGGACTTCGCCAGGTTCCTCGGCTGGTCCACCTCGTTGCCGCGCGCCGTCGCCAGCTCGCAGGCGAAGACCTGCAACGGCACCGTCGAGACCAGCGGCTGAAGGAGCGTCGGCGTGACCGGGATACGGATGAGATGGTCCGCGTACGGCACCACCGCCTCGTCCCCCTCCTCCGCGATCACGATCGTCCGCGCTCCCCGCGCCCGGATCTCCTGGATGTTCGACACGATCTTGTCGTGCAGCACCGAACGCCCACGCGGCGACGGTACGACGACGACCACCGGTACATCCTCCTCGATCAGCGCGATCGGCCCGTGCTTCAGCTCACCGGCCGCGAAGCCCTCGGCGTGCATGTACGCCAGTTCCTTCAGCTTCAGGGCGCCCTCCAGCGCCACCGGATAGCCGACGTGCCGCCCCAGGAACAGCACCGTCTTCTTGCCGGCGAGCGAGCGCGCCAGCTCCCGTACCGGCTCCATCGTCTCCAGCACCCGCTCGACCTCGTGCGAGACGCGGGACAGTTCGCGGATGACGGCGCGGATCTCGTCGCCGTACTTCGTGCCGCGCAGCTGCCCCAGGTACAGCGCGACCAGGTAGCAGGCGACGAGCTGGGTCAGGAACGCCTTGGTCGACGCGACGGCGACCTCGGGACCCGCGTGCGTGTAGAGGACGGCGTCCGACTCCCTCGGGATGGTCGAGCCGTTGGTGTTGCAGATGGCGAGGACCGTGGCGCCCTGGTCGCGCGCGTGGCGCAGCGCCATCAGCGTGTCCATCGTCTCGCCGGACTGCGAGATGGCGACCACGAGGGTACGGGTGTTGAGGATCGGGTCCCGGTAGCGGAACTCGCTCGCCAGCTCCACCTCGCACGGGATGCGGGTCCAGTGCTCGATGGCGTACTTCGCGATGAGCCCGGCGTGGAAGGCCGTCCCGCACGCCACGATGACGACCTTGTCGGCCGCCCGCAGCACCCGCGAGGGGATGCGCAGATCGTCCAGCGTCAGCGAGCCCTCGGCGTTGATCCGGCCGAGGAGGGTGTCGGCGACGGCCTTCGGCTGCTCGGCGATCTCCTTGAGCATGAAGTAGTCGTAGCCGCCCTTCTCGGCGGCCGACGCGTCCCAGTCGATGTGGTACTCGCGTACGTTGCCGTGCGCGTCGGCGCCGTCGAAGTCGGTCACCCGCACGCCGTCCCGGCGCAGCTCCACCACCTGGTCCTGGCCCAGCTCGATCGCGGAGCGCGTATGGGCGATGAAGGCGGCGACGTCGGAGGCGAGGAACGCCTCGCCGTCGCCGACACCCACCACGAGCGGCGAGTTGCGGCGCGCGCCGACGACGACGTCCGGCTCGTCCGCGTGCACGGCGACGAGCGTGAACGCGCCCTCCAGCCGCCCGCACACCCGGCGCATCGACTCGGCCAGCTCGCCGCAGGAGGCGAACGCCTCGGCGAGCAGATGCGCCACGACCTCGGTGTCGGTCTCGGAGGTCAGGTCGTGACCGCGGTCGGTCAGCTCGGTCCGCAGCGCGGCGAAGTTCTCGATGATCCCGTTGTGCACGACGGCGACGCGGCCCGCGTTGTCGGCGTGCGGATGGGCGTTGGTGTCGGTGGGGCCGCCGTGCGTGGCCCACCTGGTGTGCCCGATACCGGTGGTACCCCCCGGCAACGGCGCCTCCACCAGCGCCTTCTCCAGATTGACGAGCTTGCCCGCCTTCTTGGCCGAGGCGAGCCCGCCGCCGGCGATGACCGCGACACCGGCCGAGTCGTAGCCCCGGTATTCGAGCCGCTTGAGTCCGGCGATGACCACATCGAGTGCCGACTGCCCGCCGACATATCCCACGATTCCGCACATGGGCGGCAGCCTACGGCGGCGGATCCCATGGGTCCGGGAGCGCTCGCGGGCCGCTACTCCATGCGATGGGGCATGCCATACGTCGCGCCATTCCTCGCGCGATACGTCACGCGATACGTCACGCGATACGGCTTTGTCACCGAAAGCCTCTGGTGGCGGCCACCTTCGACCGCCTTCAATTGATGACCGTGACGATGACGGCGACGCTACGCACCTTGATCACCCTGCCGCGGGTGCTCCGCCACGGGGCGGCCGTCGGCGCGCAGTTGCCTCCCGACGCCTCCGTCGTCCTCGATCCGCCCACGCCCGAGCTGCGCGCCGCGCTCACGGCCGCGTACGCCGGTGACCACGCGCCCGCCAGGGACCTGCTGGCGGCGACGCGCCTCGGCGCCGAGTGGGAGCGGCGCGGTGGGTACGTGCCGCGGCTCGCGGAGAGCGCGCTGCACAGTCCCGGCTGGCTGGACACGTGGCTCGGCCTTGACCAGTACGGCGTCCGGGTCCCGCGGCGACTCCGCGAGCCACGTGTCCAGCCAGCCGGGACT
>NZ_MDCR01000494.1 GCF_001723055.1 Streptomyces niveus | reverse complement strand
CGGCCGTCCCGGCGTTCAGCTCGAACCAGACCATCTTGCCGAGCCCCTGCGACCGTACGCCCCAGGCGTCGGCCAGCCCCTCGACCAGCACCAGCCCCCGCCCGTGCGTCCCGTCGTCCTCGGTCGGCCGGTTCGGCGTCGGCGGGGCGTCGACGAAGTCCCGTACCTCGACGCGTAGTTGGGAGTCGGCGACGGTGGCCTTGACCACGGCTCCGTGCTCGGTGTGCACCAGCGCGTTGGTCACCAGCTCGCTCGTGAGCAGCTCCGCCACCTCCGCCGACTCGCGTGCGCGCCAGTGGCTCAGCAACTCCCGCAGCGCGTGCCTCACCTCCGACACCGCCGTGAGATCGGCGCTCTCCACTCTTCGGAGCAACTGCTTGCTCAGCAGTCTCGCCTGCTCCCCCGTGCCTCTCATGTCTCCTGTCCCCCCATGCCGCTCTGCCTGAACGAATTCCCTCTCGTGAACGCTCTCCCCGAGATGCATTCCCCACTCGTCACCGGCCACGCATCGCGACCGGGATGCTGTGACAGCGAGTGCCCGGCGCTCCTCGTGGGAAGTGAGGGGTTGCGAGATCGGCGGGACACCTGGAGTGTGCCGTTCCGGAAGGCTGAGCCGTACAACCGCCGTAGATCTGAGGAGCCTTGATGCACGACGACCGCAGCTTGGTGGAGGGCCGTCTGGAGCGCGCCCTGCGCCAGTTCATCCGTCCCGCGCAGTACGCGGCCAGGACACCGCTCACGCTGTCGGTCTGGAAGGTGCCGGGCGAGCCGGTGCCCGTGGGGCAGGCTCTTCGGGGGACGTACGCGCCGTTCGAGACGGGCACGCCGTGGGGTCCGCCCTGGTCCACCAGCTGGTTCCGGCTGGAGGGGATCGTTCCCGAGGAGTACGCGGGGCGGCGTGTGGAGGTCGTCGTCGACCCGGGTTTCACCGGCGAGGGGCCCGGCTTCCAGGCCGAGGGGATGGTGTACGACGCGGCGGGCGTGCCCATCAAGGGAGTCCACCCGCGTAACCGGCACATCCCGGTCGCCTCCCCCGCGACGGGCGGCGAGGAGGTCCGTCTGCTGCTGGAGGCGGCGGCGAACCCGTCGATGCCCGGCGACTTCATGCCGTCGGCCCTCGGGGATGTGACGACGGCCGGTGACAGCCCGTTGTACACGTTCGCCGCCGCCGACATCGCCGTGCTGGACGAGAACGTGTGGCATCTGGTGCTCGACATCGAGGTGCTGTCCGAGCTGATGGCGGAGCTGCCCGTCGACCGGTCGCGGCGGCACGAGATCCTGCGGGCCCTGGAGTCCATGCTGGACGCGCTCGACCTGCACGACGTGGCCGGTACGGTGGTGGCGGCCCGCGCCGAGCTGGCGGGCGTCCTGGCGAGTCCGGCCGCGCCCAGCGCCCACCGTGTCTCGGCGGCCGGGCACGCGCACATCGACTCGGCGTGGCTGTGGCCGCTGCGCGAGACGGTGCGCAAGGCGTCGCGGACGTTCGCCAACGTCACCGCGCTCGCCGAGGAGTACCCGGAGCTGGTGTTCGCCTGTTCGCAGGCGCAGCAGTACGCGTGGGTGAAGGAGCACCAGCCGCACATCTGGGAGCGGATCAAGAAGGCCGTGGCGGACGGCACCTGGTCGCCGGTGGGCTCGATGTGGGTGGAGTCGGACGCCAACATGCCGGGCGGCGAGGCGCTGGCCCGCCAACTCGTGCACGGTACGCGCTTCTTCAGGGAGGAGCTGGGGGTCGAGACGGAGGAGATCTGGCTGCCGGACTCCTTCGGCTACACGGCCGCTTTCCCCCAACTGGCCAAGCTGGCGGGGGTGAAGTGGTTCCTCACCCAGAAGCTGTCGTGGAACCAGTCCAACAAGATGCCGCACCACACCTTCTGGTGGGAGGGCATCGACGGCACCCGCGTCTTCACGCACTTCCCGCCCGTCGACACGTACAACGCGCAGTTCCACGCCTCCGAACTGGCTCACGCGGAGCGGAACTTCGCCGACAAGGGGCGGGCGTCGCGCTCGCTGGTCCCGTTCGGCTGGGGTGACGGCGGCGGCGGACCCACCCGCGAGATGCTGGAGAAGGCGCGCCGGCTGAAGTCCCTGGAGGGCTCGCCGCGCGTGGAGATCGAGAAGCCGTCCGCGTTCTTCGCCGCCGCCGAGGAGGAGTACGGCGCGAAGGCACCGGTCTGGTCGGGCGAGCTGTATCTGGAGCTGCACCGGGCGACGTACACCACGCAGGCGAAGACGAAGCAGGGCAACCGACGCAGTGAACACCTGTTGCGGGAGGCCGAGTTGTGGGCGACGGCCGCCGCGCTGCGCACGCCGTCGTACGCGTATCCGTACGAGGAACTGGACCGCCTGTGGAAGACGGTACTGCTGCACCAGTTCCACGACATCCTGCCGGGCTCGTCCATCGCGTGGGTGCACCGCGAGGCGCGGGACACCTACGCGGCGGTGCGGGAGGAGCTGACGGAGATCACGTCGGCGGCGGTCGCGGCGCTCGGCGGCGGCGCCACTGCGGTGCTCAACTCCTCGCCGTACGAGCGGACCGAGATCGTCGAGGCCGACACGGCGGACATCAGCGAGGGCAGCGCGACACAGGCGCTGAACAGCCACGGGCGGTCGGCGGCCCTGGTGCGAGTGCCCGCGCTGGGCGCGACGGGGCTGGCCGCCGCCGAGCCCGCGGGCGGGACCACGGACGTCACGACCCGCGCCGCCGGATCGGACATCACCCTCGACAACGGGCTGCTGCGGGTCGTCGTCGACCGTGACGGTCTGCTCAGCTCCGTGACGGATCTGGCGGCGGACCGCGAGGTCCTGGCGCCGGGCAGCCGCGGCAATCTGCTCCAGCTGCACCCGGACCACCCCAACCAGTGGGACGCCTGGGACATCGACCGGCACTACCGCAACCGGCACACCGACCTTACGAAGGCGGAGTCGGTGCAGTTGGTCGAGCAGGGTCCGCTGCGGGCGACGGTGCGGGTGGTGCGTACGTTCGGCTCGTCGTGGATCGTGCAGGAGATCCGGCTCGCGGCCGGGAGCAAGCGGGTGGACGTCGTCACCGAGGTCGACTGGCAGGAGTCGGAGAAGGTCCTCAAGGCCGCGTTCCCGCTGGACGTGCACGCCGAACGGTCCACGGCCGAAATCCAGTTCGGGCATGTGCACCGCGCGACGCACGCCAACACCAGTTGGGACGCGGCCCGGTTCGAGATCTGCGCGCACCGCTGGCTGCGGGTCGCCGAGCCCGGTTACGGCGTGGCGGTGGTCAACGACTCGACGTACGGCCACGACGTGACGCGCACCGCGCACGAGGACGGGCTGGGTACGACCGTACGGCTGACGCTGCTGCGGGCCCCGCACAGCCCCGACCCGGAGACGGACCTGGGCACGCACACGTTCCGCTACGCCCTGGTGCCGGGCGCCGGGGTGACGGACGCGGTACGGGAGGGCCTGGCGCTCAACCTGCCGTTGCGGGTCGCGGTCGCGCCCCCGACGGCGCCGCTGGTGTCGATCGACCACCCGGCGATCACGGTGGAGTCGGTGAAGCTCGCCGAGGACCGCAGCGGTGATGTGGTCGTACGGCTCTACGAGTCGGCCGGCAACCGGGCGTCGGCGATGCTGCGGACGGGCTTCCCCGTCGTACAGGCGCACGTCACGGACCTGCTGGAGCGCCCGCTGCACGAGGCGGGTACGGGGGCGGCCGGTCTGCGGGTCGCGCTGCGGCCGTTCCAGATCCTGACGCTGCGGTTCACCCCCGCGTAAGGGGCGTAGGAGGGGTCAGGGCCGGGGCAGATTGCGCAGGTTGGAGCGCGCCATCTGGACCATGCGGCCCACCCCTCCGTCCAGCACGATCTTCCCGGCGGAGAGCGCGAAGCCCTGCACCATGTCGGCGCTGATCTTCGGCGGGATGGACAGGGCGTTCGGGTCGGTGACCACGTCCACCAGGGCGGGGCCTTTGTGCTTGAAGGCGTCCTTGAGCGCGCCCGCGAGCTGCTTGGGCTTCTCCACCCGTACGCCGAACGCCCCGGCGGCGCGGGCGACGGCGGCGAAGTCCGGGTTGTGGTTGGTGGTGCCGTACGACGGCAGGCCGGCCACCAGCATCTCCAGCTCGACCATGCCGAGGGAGGAGTTGTTGAACAGGACGATCTTCACCGGGAGTTGGTACTGCACGAGGGTGAGGAAGTCGCCCATCAGCATGGTGAAGCCGCCGTCGCCGGACATCGACACGACCTGCCGCTCCCGGTCCACGAACTGCGCCCCGACGGCCTGCACCATGGCGTTGGCCATCGAGCCGTGGCTGAACGAACCGATCACGCGGCGGCGGCCGTTGGGTGAGAGATAGCGGGCGGCCCACACGTTGCACATACCGGTGTCGACGGTGAAGACCGCGTCGTCGTCGGCGACCTCGTCCAGTACCGACGCCACGTACTCGGGGTGGATCGGGATGTGCTTGTCGACCTTGCGGGTGTAGGCCTTGACGACGCCTTCGAGCGCGTCGGCGTGCTTCCTGAGCATCTTGTCCAGGAAGCGGCGGTCGTTCTTGATCCGTACGCGGGAGTTGAGACAGCGCAGCGTCTCGCGTACGTCGCCCCATACGGCGAGGTCCAACTGCGAGCGGCGGCCGAGGCGTTCGGGCCGGACGTCGACCTGGACGATCTTGACGTCCGTACCGTCGGGCAGGAACGCGTTGTACGGGAAGTCGGTGCCGAGCAGGATGAGCAGATCGCACTCGTGGGTGGCCTCGTAGGCGGCGCCGTAGCCGAGCAGTCCGCTCATGCCGACGTCGAACTTGTTGTCGTACTGGATCCACTCCTTGCCGCGCAGGGCGTGCCCGATCGGCGACTTGATCCGCTCGGCGAACTCCATGACCTCGGCGTGCGCCCCTGCCGTGCCGCTGCCGCAGAACAGCGTGACCCGGTCCGCGTCGTCGATCATGGAGACCAGCTTGTCGATCTCCAGGTCACCGGGCCGGACCGTCGGCCGGGAGGTCAGCAGGGCGTGCTCGACCGCCTTCGTCGGGGCCGGCAGGGAGGCGATGTCGCCGGGCAGGGTCACGACGCTGACACCACCCCGGCCTACCGCGTGCTGGATGGCCGTCTGGACGAGCCGGGGCATCTGCTGCGGGTTGGTGATCATCTCGTTGTAGTGGCTGCACTCGTCGAACAGCCGCTCCGGGTGCGTCTCCTGGAAGTAGCCGAGTCCGATCTCGCCGGTGGGGATGTGCGAGGCGAGCGCGAGGACCGGGGCCATGGAGCGGTGCGCGTCGTACAGGCCGTTGATCAGATGCAGATTGCCGGGGCCGCAGGAGCCGGCGCAGGCGGCGAGCTTGCCGGTGATCTGGGCCTCGGCGCCCGCCGCGAAGGCCGCCGCCTCCTCGTGTCTGACCTGGACCCAGTCGATGGCCGCGTTGCGCCGGATGGCGTCCACGACGGGGTTGAGGCTGTCGCCGACCACTCCGTACAGCCGCTGGACGCCCGCGCGGGCAAGGATGTCGACGAACTGCTCCGCCACGTTCTGCCTGGCCATGGGGGCGCGCCCTTCTGCTTCCGCGGCGATACGGGCCGACCGGACCCGGACCGGGGTCCCGTCCGGCACCCGCTGTCCATCAACCCATGCCCCGCGCCGTTACGCCTCCCAGACCCCCACGGCCGTACGGTCGTCGGCGTACCCCTTCGCCCGCAGCGCGACGTCCGCGAGATACGTGGCGAGGCCCGGCGGCTCGCCGTCGGCCCAGCGTGCGGCGAGTTCGTCGCCCAGGGCCGGGACGCCGCGCAGCGGCTCGGCGAGCCCGACGCTGGTCAGCAGGAGCGTGTCGCCCGGACGGGCCACCGAGGCGCGGAAGCGGAACGGCTCGGGCGGTGGCGGTACGGGCTCCTCGACGAGCGGCCCCGGCGCCTTGGTGATCTCCAGGTCCATCGTGAGGCGGTCGCCGTCCGGCGTCTGTTCGGTGGCGGCGCCTGCTCCGGTGGGGACGGAGCCGTAGCCGACGACCGGTGCGCCCCTGATCGCGGAGGGCTCGGGGACCAGCGGCTCCAGATCCTGCCAGGCGCCGTCCCTGAGCCGGAACAGCCCGCCACCGCCGACGCCGAAGAAGACCCGGGTGCGGCAGTCGGGGTCGGCGGAGAGCAGGAGACAGCGCAGGCTCGCCGTGTACTCCTCGGGATCGCGGCCCAACTCGGCCGCGCGGGCGCGCAGTTTGCCGTACGTACGGTCGGTGAGCCGGTGCAGACCGGACTTCAGGTCGCCCCGGCGGCCGGCTCTTATGTCCTCGGCGAGCCTGCTGTGGCTGCGGCCGACGGCGCCGCCGATCCACCGGCAGGCGTCGGCGGCGGACAGGTGCGCGCCCTCGGTGGCGCGGGCGCCGGTGGCCACGGCGACCAGGACCAGGGCGCCCGGTCCCGCGCCGAAGCGGGCGGTGAGGAGGGCGTCCCTGCGGGGC
>NZ_MDCR01000493.1 GCF_001723055.1 Streptomyces niveus | reverse complement strand
GAGCGTGTCGTGTCCGTCCCGGCCGGGCGCGGACGTCCGAGACCCGCCGGGACGGACACGACACGCTCTAGGGCCGCCACCGGACCGGCCCGCCGGGGCACCGGTGGGCCGGTCCGGCCTCAGCCCAGCGCCGACTGGAGGTACTTCGCCGTCGCCGGGTCCGCCGGCAGGAACGTCTCGATCGCCAGCTCGGCGACCGTCACGTCCATCGGTGTGTTGAACGTCGAGATGGACGACAGGAATGTCAGGACCTGGCCTCCGTGCTCGATCCGCAGCGGCAGCGCGAAGTTCCCGAGCGCGAAGGCCGCCGTGTCCTCGGCGTCCTCGGTCTCGTCGAGGCCGTCGTCGACCCCCTCCGGCGGCGGATACGCGGCGACCTCCTCGTACAGCGCCCGCAGCGCGTCCGATCTGGCGAGCGCGATCTGCCGCTCCATCTGGTCCAGCAGATGCCCGCGCCACTGCCGGAAATTGCGGATGCGCCGCGCCGCCCCCTCCGGATGCAGGATGACCCGCATCGCGTTGACCGGCGGCGCCAGCAGGTGCTCGGGCACGCCCTCCATGATCAGCGCGAGGCCCCGATTGGCCGCCACCAGCGAGTACGTCCCGTCCACGACGAGCGCCGGATACGGCTCGTACCCGCGCAGCAACCGCTCCAGCGCCTCCCGCACCACCGCCATCGACGGGTCGTCCAGCGCGGTCTCGGTGAAGCGGGGCGCGTACCCGGCCGCGAGCAGCAGGCCGTTGCGCTCGCGTACGGGGATGTCCAGGTGCTCGGAGAGCCGCAGGATCATCGCTTCGCTCGGCCGGGACCTGCCCGTCTCCACGAAGCTGATGTGCCGCGCCGATGAGTCGGCACGCAGTGCCAGCTCCAGCTGGCTGATCCGGCGCTGTTCCCGCCAGCCCCTGAGCAGTGGCCCGACCCCGGTCCCCGTCGTACGAGATGTCATACGTGGACGGTAGCCGGGCCCGCGGGGCACCGGCGCGGGGCGGCGGGCCCGCGCGCTCCGGCCGCGCGTTCTGCGGGCTTCCCTCAAGTGGGGCAATCTGGTGGATAAGGGGTTGAAGTGGCGTGGCCCGGCAGCCGCACCCGGTCGTCTTCCGTGAGGCCGTCTCCCGAGAGGTCGTATCCCGTGAGTCCGAGGAGTGACATGCGTACCGAACTACTGGCAGAACTGGCGCAGCAGCTCAGGGTCGACTCGGTCCGTGTCGCCGATCTGGCGGGCTCCGGACACCCCACCTCGTCGATGTCCGCCGCCGACATCGCCGCGGTGCTGCTGTCGAACCACCTCACCTACGACTTCGACCGGCCCGACCACCCCGGGAACGACCGGCTGATCTTCTCCAAGGGGCACGCGTCACCCCTGCTGTACTCCATGTATCTCGCGGCCGGCGCCATCGACGAGACGGAGTTCCGCACCTACCGCCGGGAGGGCAGCCGCCTCGAAGGCCACCCCACACCCCGGCTGCCCTGGGTGGACGTCGCGACCGGTTCGCTCGGGCAGGGCCTGCCGGTGGGCGTCGGGATGGCGCTCGCCGGGCAGCGGCTCGGCAAGGCCCCGTACCGGGTGTGGGTGCTCTGTGGGGACAGCGAGATGGCCGAGGGGTCGATCTGGGAGGCCGCCGAGCACGCCGGATACCAGCATCTCGACTCGCTGACGATGATCATCGACGTGAACAGGCTCGGCCAGCGCGGCCCCACCCGCCACGGCCACGACCTCGGCGCGTACGCCCGCAGGCTGCACGCCTTCGGCTGGCACACCATCGAGATCGACGGCCATGACATCGAGGCGATCGAATCGGCCCTTGAGGAGGCGCGCTCCACGATGGGGGAGCCGACGGCCATCATCGCCGCCACCAAGAAGGGCCGGGGAGTCGCCGCCGTCGAGGACCGCGAGGGCATGCACGGCAAGCCCCTCCCGGACGCCGCGAGCGCCATCGAGGAGCTGGGCGGCCGGCGGTCCATGCGGGTCGAGGTCCGCAAGCCCACCTCCGCGCTGGCCGACGCCCGGCCCGAGGTCGGCCATCTGAACCTGCCGCGGTTCGCCGTGGGCGACGAGATCGCCACCCGTGACGCGTACGGGCAGGCCCTGACCGCGCTCGGCAGCGCGCGCGGCGACATCGTCGCGCTCGACGGCGAGGTCGGCGACTCGACCCGTACCGAGTTCTTCTCGAAGGAGCACCCCGAGCGGTACTTCGAGCTGTACATCGCCGAGCAGCAACTGGTGGCCGCCGCCGTCGGCATGCAGGCCTGCGGGCAGATCCCGTACGCCTCCACCTTCGCGGCCTTCCTGACCCGCGCCCACGACTTCCTGCGGATGGCCACCGTCAGCCGGGCGTCGATCAGCGTCGTCGGCTCGCACGCCGGTGTCTCCATCGGCCAGGACGGGCCCTCCCAGATGGGTCTCGAAGACCTCGCCATGTTCCGTTCCCTGCACGGAAGTACGGTGCTCCAGCCGTGCGACGCGAACCAGACGACCCGGCTCGTCGCCGCGATGGCCGAACTGGAGGGCGTCAGCTATCTGCGTACCCTGCGCGGGAAGACGCTGGTCATCTACGGCCCCGACGAGCAGTTCCCGGTCGGCGGGAGCAAGGTGCTGCGGCACTCCATCGACGACCGGATGACGCTCGTCGGCTCCGGGATCACCGTCCACGAGTGCCTGGTGGCGGCGGATCTGCTGGCCGCCGAGGGCATCACGGTGCGGGTCATCGACATGTACTCGGTCAAACCGGCCGACGAGGTCACGCTCCAGGCCGCCGCCGCCGACACCGGCTGTCTGATCACCGTGGAGGACCACCACCCGCAGGGCGGGCTGGGCGACGCCGTCGCGGAGGTCTTCTCCGACGGCCGCCCCGCGCCCCGTCTGGTGCGCCTCGGCGTACGGGAGATCCCCGGCTCGGCGAGTCCCGGGGAGCAACTGCGCGCCGCCGGTATCGACGCCGATTCGATCGCCGCCGCCGTGAAGCTCCTGACGGGAACGGCAATGGTGCGCTGACGGCGCCGAGGGTCAGCGGTCACCAATTGTGTCCATTTGCGGACATCGGGTGAACGGCGCACTGTGGACGAGCCGGACAACGTCGTGTTTTCCGTTGCCCGGTCATCCGGGCCGACTTCGGGAATCGGGAGAAGAGCATGCTTCTGCCGGACAAGGCCGGGCTCGCCCAGCTTCTGCGCCGCTACCGGACCTGGGAGCAGCTGGTCCTGCAAGAGCCGCACAATCCGGTGCGTAGGCGACGGCTGGACGACGTCGCCTACACCCTGTGCGTGCTGATGGGGCACCGCACCGCCCACGACGCGATCCGCGCGGCGGAGACGTATCTCGGCAGAGGCCCGCGCGGTGACCGGAAACTCCAGGCCCCGGGAATTCTGCGGACCCGTCGACACAACAGCAGCAGGAAAGAAAGGACGTAAACGGTCATGGCCGAATTCCTCACCGACATCGAGACCATTCGCGACCGCGCGCGCAAGGAGATCGAGAAAGGTCCCGTGACGGACGCCTACGGGGCGGACGTCGGGCGCGTCATCCAGGTGCTGAACGAGGCGCTGGCCACCGAGATCGTCTGCACCCTGCGCTACAAGCGGCACTACTACACGGCGACGGGGCTGTACGCGGAGCCGGTCGCCGCCGAATTCCTGGAGCACGCCGGCGAGGAGCAGGAGCACGCGGACAAGCTGGCCGAGCGGATCGTACAGCTCGGTGGCGAGCCCGACTTCAACCCGGACACCCTGACCAAGCGCTCGCACGCGGAGTACGACGCGAGTATGGACCTGATCGAGATGATCAAGGAGGACCTGGTGGCCGAGCGGGTCGCCATCTCCTCGTACACGGAGATCGCGCAGTGGCTGGGCACCGGCGACCCCACCACCCGCCGGGTCTTCGAGGATCTGCTCGCGCAGGAGGAGGAGCACGCGGACGATCTGCGGGGGCTGCTGGAGCGGCTGCCGGGCGTCGCCAAGTCCGCGAAGCCCACCACGTCCTGACGGACCCGCCCGGCCCGGGAAACGGCGCCGCCGTCGGC
>NZ_MDCR01000492.1 GCF_001723055.1 Streptomyces niveus | reverse complement strand
ACTCTGGGACACGGCCGCCGACCTCGAAACCTACCTGCGCGGCGACGTCCCCCACCTCGACGCGCGGTCCCGAGCGATCCTCACCGAGCTGGCATCGGGCCGCACGGACACCTCGGCGGCCGTGTCCCAGAGTGCGCGGAACATCGAGTGGACGCCGTCGACCAGGGTCGGGGACGTCGTCACCGTGTACTCGCGGCCGGCGGAGGTCTCACGGCCGGCCAGGATCATCACCCGGCGGTCGATCAGGATCGTCTCGTGCGGCAGCCGCGAGCCGCTGATCCGTACGAGCGCCCCCGCGCCCCGCACCTGCCGCAGGTGGGCCCGCGCCTCCTCGTCGGCGAGGGCGACCGGGCTGAGCAGTTTGCGGGTCGTGAAGCCGGGGGCGTACGCCCCGCTCATCCGGGCCCGGACCGCCTGCCTCGCCGCCGGCTGCGACCACGTCCTGAGGTCCCGCGCGGCGCACACGAACTCGCTCTCCGCGGATTCGAAGAGATGCCCGGCCCGCGCGACCAGCTCCGCGTCCCCTCGTACCGAAAACACGTGTTCGTTCCGCATCTCCTCAGTCTGGCACCAAGCTGCCACCCGCTCGCCGGACGTCGCAGCCGCCCGCACCATGGGTTCTATGACGACCAAGACCTTCTCCCTGGGCGGAGACCTGACCATCAACCGGCTCGGCTTCGGCGCCATGCGCCTGGCCACCGGCACCTTCGACGGCCCG
>NZ_MDCR01000491.1 GCF_001723055.1 Streptomyces niveus | reverse complement strand
GCCGCCGACGACCTGGTCGTCCTGGACTTCGCCGACGAACAGTCCGTCGTCCAGACCCGGTTCGCCACCACGGCCCTGACCCTCCTCCGCGCCCACCTCGGCCTGCACACCGCGTCCGTGGTGGCCGACGGCGAGCGGGCCGTGGCGGAGCCGCTGCCCGAAGGGATCACCGACTGCTCGCAGTTCACCTTCCTCGGCCAGGGCTGGACCGTCGGACTGGCCAACGAGGGGGCGCTCAAGATGCGCGAGGCGGCGCTCGCCTGGACGGAGTCGTACCCCGCGATGGAGTACCGGCACGGCCCCATCAGCATCACCACCAAGGGCACGGCGACCTGGCTGCTCGGCGCCGCGCCCGACGGGCTCGCCGAGCAGGTCGGCGCCACCGGCGGACTGTGGGTGGCCGGTGAACTCGACCCGCTGGCCGAGCTCGTACGGATCCAGCGCCTGGCACTCGCGCTCGCCGACGCGCGGGGTCTCGACCCGGACCGGCCGCGCCACCTCACCCGCTCGGTGATCCTCGCCGGCGAGTAGCCGGCGTCCCGCCCGGCGGCGGAGGGCGAGGGCCGGAGACGTGGGCAACAGCTCCGGCCCTCAAGGCGATTGCACTGTTTCGGACTGTTGTGCGACGACTCATACCAGAGCGGGATGCTCTGTGGGCAAGTTCGTCAACTGCCCGCCACAACTGACTATTCGCCAACTACCGTGAGTGCTCGGTGATCAACGCTGGGCTTCTTCCGCATGTCCGCCCGCCGCCACCCACCGACGACACCGCAACTGAACACCCAGCCTGGGGCCCCACGTACCGAGGACACTGATGTCGCAACTTCGCGCACCCACCGCGCGACCCGACCGCCGAGAAGGCGGCCGGCACGGCCGGCCGGGCAGCCGCACGCCCTCGGCCAAACCGGCACCGGCCAAGGGCCCGGCGACCCGGAGGCCCGACAGGCCGGCGCCGCCCGAAGCACGTATACGCCCCCAACTCCAGCGCGCCGCCGTACTGCCGACCGTCATAACCACGCTCGGCGGCCTGCTCGCCCTGCTCGTCACCATCCGCTCCGGCGGGGTCCGACCGACTCCAGAGATCTGGGCCGCCGTCGCCGGCACGGTACTCATCGGCGCCGTCGCGGCCACGGCCGCCGCCATCGGCGCCGACCGCGCCGCGAAATCCGTCACCGACCGCGGCCACGCGCTGCGCCGGTCGAGCGCCCGCGCCCGCGCCGACCTGCGCGGTGTCGTGGAACAGCTCCGCCGGGGAGAGGGCCCGCCACCGCGCCGCACACCCCCGCCACCGGCGCCCGCCGGCGACGAACTCGACCTGCTCGCCCATGAACTGGCCCGCTCCCAGGAGGCGGCGGTCGCCGCCGTCGTCCAGGCGTCCCGGCTGTCGAGCAGCGTCGGCAACGAACAGAAGGTCGAGGTCTTCGTCAACCTCGCCCGCCGGCTCCAGTCGCTCGTCCACCGGGAGATCCAGCTCCTGGACGAGCTGGAGAACCAGGTCGAGGACCCGGACCTGCTGAAAGGTCTCTTCCACGTCGACCATCTCGCCACCCGCATCCGCCGGCACGCCGAGAACCTCGCCGTACTCGGCGGAGCCATCTCGCGCCGACAGTGGAGCCGGCCGGTCGCCCTGACCGAGGTACTGCGCTCGGCCATCGCCGAGGTGGAGCAGTACCCGCGCGTCAAACTCGTCCCGCCCGTCAACGGCGCCCTGCGCGGCCACGCCGTCGCCGACGTCGTCCACCTGCTGGCCGAACTGGTCGAGAACGCCACGCTGTTCTCCGCGCCGCACACCCAAGTACTGCTCCGCGCGCAGCAGGTGACCTCCGGGCTGGCCATCGAGGTCGAGGACCGCGGGCTCGGCATGCCCGCAGACGAGCAGAAGCGGATGAACGCCCTGCTCGCCGACCCCGACCAGGTCAACGTCGCCCATCTGCTCCAGGACGGACGGATCGGGCTCTTCGTGGTGTCGGCCCTGGCCCGCCGGCACGGCATCGCCGTCCGGCTGCACGCCAACATCTACGGCGGCATCCAGGCCGTACTGGTGCTGCCACGGGCCCTGTTGGGCGCCGACGGCGACGGTACGGGGGAGGCCGGCCGGACGCCGGGAGCCGCGACGACCGGGCCGCCCACGCCACTGCCCGAGCCCGCGCCCGTGCCTCTGCCCGCGCCCGAACCTGTGTCTCCGCCCATGCCCCCGCAGGCGTACGAGGCGGAGCCCGGCGCCGTACCGGAGAACCAGCAGCCGAATCCGCAGCAGCCCCGGGGGCAACGCTCGCACCGGCGGACCTCGGGGCGCCGGCCGCTGCCCGTGCGCGGCGAGCGTGGCGCGCGTACCAGCTCGATCTCGCGGCCCCAGCCGCCCGAGCCGCCCCCGCCGGACACTCAGCCGGACCCCGGGCCCCAGTTCCAGCCGGAGTACCGGCCGGTGCCGGACGACCTCTCCCTACCCGGCGTCGTGCGCGGCACCATGGACCGGCCCCAACTGCCCAAGCGGCGCAGCCAGGAGCATCTCGTCCCCCAACTGCGGGACGCGCCCGCCCCGCCCGGCGACGACGGCGAACCGATTCTCCACGATCCCGGTCTGATGGCCGCCTTCCAGCGCGGCATCGGCCTCGCCGAGGCCGCCCAGCCCGCCGCGGACTCCGCCCAACTCCCCGCCTCAGCCCCCGTACCAGCCCCGGCTCCCGAGCCCGTGGCGGACCTGCCGGATCCGCGACGCCAGGACCTGGACAACCCCCACTAGGAGTAGATCACCATGGCGAGCGATGCGCCGACAGGCCACGTCTCCGACCTCGACTGGCTGCTCAGCGGCCTGGTCCAACGGGTGCCGTACACCCGCAGCGCGGTACTTCTCTCCTCCGACGGACTCGTCCGGTCCGTCCACGGCCTCGACCCCGACAGCGCCGACCACATGGCCGCTCTCGCCTCGGGCCTCTACTCGCTCGGCCGCAGCGCCGGAGCGCGCTTCGGCGACACCAGCGAGGTGCGTCAGGTGGTGGTGGAGCTGGACTCCACCCTGCTCTTCGTCTCGACGGCGGGCTCCGGCACCTGCCTGGCCGTGCTGGCGGGCCGTGAGGCGGACGCCGCCGTCCTCGGATACGAGATGGCGATGCTGGTCAAGAGCGTCAGGCCCTATCTGGCGACGCCGATCAGGCAGCCGGCCGGCACCACATCGAGCGTCACGGGGCCGTGAGCGTGACGGTCCCCATGGACGGGCCGTGGCTGGACGAGGCCGCGGGCCGGCTCATCCGCCCCTACACGGTCAGCGGCGGCCGGACCCGCCCGACGGCGGAGCTGGATCTGATGTCACTGGTCATGGCCACGGGCGCCGCGAGCCAGATGTACTTCGGCCCCGAGCACAGCGAGGCGCTCGGCCTCTGCCAGGGGCCGACGTCGGTGGCGGAGATCGCCGGGCATCTGCGGCTGCCCGCCGTCGTCACGAAGATCCTGCTCTCGGACCTGATGGACAGCGGCGCGGTCACCGTCCGGCCACCGCACAACTTCGACAATCCCAGCGACTGTTCCCTTCTGGAGGCAGTACTCGATGGCCTACGACGACAGCTCTGACTCCTTCCCCACCCCGTTCCCCACCGCGCTCAAGGTCCTGGTGGCCGGTGGCTTCGGGGTGGGCAAGACGACATTCGTGGGATCGGTCAGCGAGATCGCACCGCTGAGCACCGAGGAACTGCTCACCCAGGTCGGGGCCGAGACGGACGATCTGACGGGCGTCGAGCTGAAGACCTCGACCACCGTCGCCATGGACTTCGGCCGGATAACTCTCGACGAGCGCCATGTGCTCTATCTCTTCGGCACCCCCGGCCAGGAACGCTTCTGGTTCATGTGGGACGAGCTGTGCCGGGGCGCGCTCGGCGCGATCGTCCTCGCCGACACACGTCGACTGGAGAACTCGTTCTCCGCCGTGGACTTCTTCGAGCAGCGCGGCATCGGATTCGTCGTCGCGGTCAACGAGTTCGACGGCAGCTTCCGTTACGACCCGGAAGAGGTACGGGCGGCGATCGATCTCCGCCCGGACGTGCCCGTCGTGATATGCGACGCGCGTATCGCCAGCTCCGGGATCCAGACCCTGGTCACCCTCGTCCAGCATTTGCTCACCGCCGTGCCGGGCGGCCCCGGCCAGGACGACGCGGTGGTGCAGCGGGACGACGGGGTGCCGCTGGACGGCCAGGTGTCCTTGTGAGGTACGACCCCATCGGGCGGCTGCTCCTGACTCCCGTCGACCTGGACGCGCCCGACCGCGTACGGCGGCTGCGGCTGCTCGGGATCGGCGAGCGGCCCGAGCCCGCGTTCGACGCCTTCGCACTGCATCTGGCCCAACTCGCGGGCGCGCCGTACGCGATGGTCAACTTCGTCGACGAGGAACGGCAGTTCTACGCCGGGCTGCACAGCCCGGCCCCCGAGACGGGCCGTCTCCGGGACCGGGACCACGGCTACTGCCCCCATGTGGTGGTACGGCGCAAGGCGCTCGTCCTGGAGGACGTACGCGACTTCCCGCGCTTCGCCGGAAACGCCGTGGTGGACGAGACCGGCCTGCGCTCGTATCTGGGCGTGCCCCTGATCGACCGGACCGGCATCGCCCTCGGCACGGTGTGCGTGGTCGACACCCGGCCCCGGCAGTGGGGGAGAGCCGGGCTGGAGACGGTCAAGTCGCTGGCCGCGGAGCTGTCGGAGCAGATACGGCGCAGAGAGGACGGCGGCGGTATCTGATCACCCGTCAATTCGCACCGTCAGGAACGGTGTTCCAGTACGTCGACGGCCAGTTCGCGCACCACCGACTCGTCCACCTCCACCCCGAGCCCCGGCCCGTCCGGCACCAGCGCGGTGCCGTTCGCGACCCGTACCGTCTCGCCCGCGTACGGCGAGCCGATGAACTGGCGCCCGTTGAGATCGACGGGTGTCGTGATGCCGTACGCCGCGAACAGATGCAGCGACGCGGCCAGCCCCAGGTCCGACTCCGTGAGCCCCGACCCCATCAGCTCGACCCCGCAGTCCTCGGCGAGCGAGCACAGCCGCCGCGACAGCGTGAGTCCGCCGCTGCGCTGAACCTTGGCGATCGCGACATCGACCGCCCCGAGCCGTACGAACGTCGCCAGATCGCTCGGATGCCGCAGGCTCTCGTCCAGCGCCACCGGTACGGCCGACAGGTCCCGCAGCCGTCGCAGCCCGGCGATGTCGTTGGCGGGCAGGGGCTGTTCGAAGGCGGTGACCCCGAGCGCGTCCAGCCGTCGGGCCATCCGCAGGGCGACGGGCACCGTGTAGGCCTGGTTGGCGTCGACCCACAGCGGTGCGTCCGGGGCGTGTTCGCGTACGGCGGCGACCACGGCCGCGTCGGTGTCCTCGTCGTGCAGCCCGATCTTGACCTTGAAGGCGCGATACCCCTCCTCCCGGCCCTCCGCGACGCTGTCACCCACCTCGGCGGGCGACTGGCCGGAGACGATCCAGCCCAACTTGACGGTGGAGGTGCGGCGTTGCCCCCACAGCACACCGAGCGGCACGCCCGCCGCCCTGCCGAGCAGATCGTGCAGCGCCACGTCCACGGCGCTCTTGGCGAGCGGCGCGCCGATGGTTAGGCCCCGGTTGACCGCCCGGTCGAAGGCGGTGTCGACGGCGTCCAGATTCCACACGGGTGTGCCGATGACCGCGGGCGCGAGATAGCGGTCGATCGTGGTCACGATCGATTCGGCGGTCTCGTACGTCCAGGCGGGGATGGGCGTCGCCTCGCCCCACCCGTACAGCCCGTCGGCGCCGACCCGGACCAGGATCCGGACGGACGGTCTCCCGGCGACGGCCACCGAGCCGCCCGCGACGCCGAAGGAGCGGTGGGTGGGCAGCTCCACGGCGAACGTCTCGACGCGGTCGATCCTCGGCGCGTTCTGATCCACGTTCATATCCCCTTTCCCGCACCGCTGTTCGTCGTCCCGTCCGGCGGCGGTGGCCCCGTGCTGGCCCGCACCACCACCTCGCCGCCCACCCGGAGCACCCGCGAACGCTGTCCGTGCGGCTCGCGCAGCGCCAGCGAGATCGCGTGCTGTCCCATCTCGGTCAGCGGCAGGGCGACGGTGGTGAGCGGGGGAGTCAACTCCCGTACGAGCGGGATGTCGTCGAAGCCTGCGAGGGAGATGTCGGCGGGTACGTCGATGCCCGCCTCCCTGAACGCGGCGAGCGCGCCCACCGCCATCACGTCCGTCACGCCGAAGACGCAGGTGGGGCGGGCCCGGCGGGCGAGGAGTTCGCGGGCCGCCGCGTAGCCGCCGTCGCGGGTGAACGCACCCTCGACCACGCAGTCCCGGTCGAGGGTGATCCCGGCCTCGGCGAGCCCTTCCCGGAAACCGGCCAACCGGTCGGCGACGGTGGTCAGTTCGGGCGGCCCGCTCAGCACCGCGAACCGTCGGTGGCCGAGCGCCAGCAGGGCGCGGGCCAGCGCCGCGGCACCCGCGCGGTTCTCGGGCAGGACGGCGTCGGCGCGCACGCTGCGGTGCCGGCTGACGACGGCGACCCGGCCGCCCGCGCGGATGTACGGGTCCAACTCGGCGCTCAACGCCCTTTCCCAGGTGCGGTCCTGGAAGCCCGAGCCGATCAGCAGGATGGCGCGGGCCCGCTGGGCGCGGAGGATGGAGACGTACTCGATCTCCCTCGCCGGCTCCCGGAAGGTGCTCGCCAGCATGACCAGGACGTCCTGTTCGGCGGCTGCCCGCATCACACCGTCGGCGATCGCGGCGAAGTACGGATCGCCCACGTCGTGGCAGATCAGCCCGACCGTGTTGCTGGACGAACTGGCGAGCGCCTGGGCGTGCGCGTTGGGAATGTAACCGAGCAAATCCGCTGCCGCCCGCACCCGTTCGCGCAGTTCGTCCCGGACGCGGGTCGTGCCGTTCAGCGCTCTGGACGCGGTCGCGAGGGAGACACCCGCGTGACGTGCCACGACGTCGAGCGTCACATGGCTCCGTGCTTCCCGATCAGTCAAGTCGGCCCCCGAGTCGCGGTGGCGGCAAGGCCCTTGGCGGGGCCCCGAAACTTCCGGACGACCTATTGACCGTTCGGACAAGCAGTCATTAGCGTGGCGATCACCTTACCAGAAAGCGCTTTCTGAAAGCGCTTCTTCCGGTACGGCAGAACGGCAACCGGTACAGCAGAGGATCGGACAGCGACTAGTAACCGCTCCTGATTCCCGAGGAGTTCACTGTGAGCCAGAGCGTCATGCCGGGACCGACCAAAGAGATCGCGGGAGTCGCCACACGCAACAGGCCAGGAGCGGGGGAGCGGTTCGGCAAGGCCGTCGAGACCAGTTGGCGGCCCGTCGCGCTGCTGCTCGCGTGCTTCGTCGCGTGGTGGGCCGTCGCCGCCGCCGAGCTGGTCGAGCCGTATCTCGTCCCGTCGCCCGGGGCGACCCTGGACGTGCTGACGGGCAAGACCAGTTACCTCTGGGAACACACGTGGGTGACCACCTACGAGACGCTGCTCGGCTTCGTCATCGCGGTCGCCGTCGGCGTACTCGCGGCGGTCGTGATGGTCTACTCGTCGACCGTCGAGAAGACCCTCTACCCGATCCTGCTCTTCGCCCAGGTCGTCCCGAAGATCGCCATCGCGCCCCTGTTCGTCGTCTGGCTCGGCTTCGGCATCACGCCGAAGGTCCTCATCGCGGTCCTCATCGCCTTCTTCCCGGTCGTGATCTCCATGGTCACCGGCCTCAAGGCGGTCGACCCCGAGATGCTCCAGCTCTCCGCGACGATGGGCGCGAAGCCGTGGCAGACCTTCGCCAAGATCCGCTTCCCCGCCTCGCTGCCTCATCTGTTCTCGGGCCTCAAGGTCGCGGTGACGCTCGCTGTCACCGGCGCCGTCGTGGGCGAGTTCGTCGGCGCCAACGAGGGCCTGGGCTATGTGATCCTCCAGGCCAACGGCAACCTCGACACCCCGATGCTCTTCGCCGGCCTGCTGGTCATGTCGTTCATCGGCGTCGTCCTGTTCGTCCTGGTCGAGATCGCCGAGAAGCTCCTTCTGCCCTGGCACGCCAGCCGCCGGGACAACAACGTCACGACCTCGTTCTGAGCCCCGACGACGCCGGGAATTCCGGTCACCCCGGTCAGCCCGACCACCCGAAGAGACCTGTCCTCCGTTCCATCCGAGAAGGGCCAGCCATGCACTCCCGCAGACTCCTGATCGGCCTCGTGCCGCTTCTCCTGGTCGCCACCGCCTGCGGCGAGGACGGCGACTCCACCACCACCAGCGACTCGGGCAAGAAGCTCGACAAGGTGACGCTGACGCTCAACTGGTACCCGTACGGCGAGCACGCGCCCTTCTACTACGGCGTGAAGGAGAAGATCTTCGAGAAGCACGGCATCGACCTGGAGATCCGGGCGGGCCAGGGCTCGCAGAAGACCGTCCAGGCCACCGCCGCCGGGCAGACCGACTTCGGCTGGGCGGACACTCCCGCCGTGATCAGCGGCGTCGACCAGGGCGTCAACGTCAAGAGCCTCGGTGTGATGCTCCAGACGACGCCGTCGTCCGTGCAGTTCTTCGCCGACCAGAACATCAAGACGCCCGCCGACATCAAGGGCAAGACGATCGCGGGCACGGCCGGTGACGCGCTCACCAAGACGTTCCCGATCTTCCTGGAGAAGAACAACCTCAAGCTGTCGGACGTCAAGATCCAGAACACCGACCCGGCGGGGAAGATCGCCGCGGTGATCTCCGGGAAGACGGACGCGCTGCTCGGCTACGCGAGCGATCAGGGCCCGACCATGGCGGACAAGGCCAAGAAGGACGTCGAGTATCTGCGCTTCTCGGAGAACGGGCTCAACTTCTACTCCAACGGTCTGATCGCCGGTCAGAAGATCCTCAAGCAGGACGCCGATCTGACGAAGCGCATGGCCACGGCCGTCAGCGAGGCGTGGGCCGCCGCCGAGAAGGCGCCGGAGCCCGCGGTCGCCGCGATGGAGGGCGCGTCCGAGCAACTGCCGCCGAAGGCCGTACTGACCGAGCAGTTCGCGACGACGATGACGCTGCTGCACACCGACTCGACCCAGGGCAAGGCTCCGGGGCTCAACACCGAGGCTGACTGGCAGGAGACCATCGACGTCTTCGCGGAGGCCGGTCTGGTGAAGAACCCGAAGGCGCCGGCGGATTACTGGGACAGCTCGGCACTGAAGGGATGACGATGCCCAGGGAATCGACTCTCCGGGAGCGTGACGTGAGCAGGAGCGGTGTGAGCAAGACCAGTCCGGGCAGGACCAGTTCGGGCAAGGCCGGTCTGAGCAAGGACGACACGGCGAAGGGCGGCGCGGCTGCCGTCTCCCTGAACGACGTCGCCGTGCGCTTCCGTACGAAGGACCGCGACGTCACCGCCCTGCGGGACGTGTCGCTCGACGTACCCATGGGCGAGTTCGTGGCGATCGTCGGCCCCTCGGGGTGCGGCAAGTCGACGCTGCTCAAGCTGGTCGCCGGGCTGCTGAAGGCGTCCGCCGGTGACGTACTGCTCCACGGTGAGCGGGTCGACGGGCCACGGCCCGACATCGGTTACGTCTTCCAGCGGGCCGCCCTCCTGGAGTGGCGCAGCGCCCGGCGCAACATCCTCCTCCAGGCGGAGATGCGCCGGATGCCGAACGACGAGGCGCGCGCCCGCGCCGACGAACTCATCGAGATGACCGGCCTCGGCGGCTTCGAGGACGCCTATCCGCACGAGCTGTCGGGCGGCATGCAGCAGCGGGTGGCCCTGTGCCGGGCGCTGCTGCACCAGCCGCCGGTGCTGCTGATGGACGAGCCGTTCGGCGCGCTCGACGCGCTGACACGCGAGCAGATGAACATGGAGCTGAACCGCATCTGGCGGGAGACCGGCACCACCGTGCTGCTGGTCACGCACTCCATCTCGGAGGCGGTCTATCTGGCGAACCGGGTCGTGGTGATGAGCCCGCGGCCCGGCACGATCACGGAGATCATCGACGTGGGGCTGCCGCCGGAGCGGGACTACGTGGAGACGCTGGCCCGGCCGGAGTTCCGCGAGGCGACGACGCACATCAGGGAACTGCTGGGCGCGGCGTCGTCGGAGGACTGAAGGGGAGGACCGAAGGACCGGTCCCATGAACCGGGCGAGGTGGTGGCACGACGTGTCGGCGTGCCGCCGCCTCGCCCGTGTGCGCCGCGTCGCACGGTGCCCGTGCCCCGTACCGACCGGGGCCCGCTCACCCGGTGAGACCGCGCGGCGCACACCCGGCCCGGCGCTGCGCGGTCTCACCGGGTGAGC
>NZ_MDCR01000490.1 GCF_001723055.1 Streptomyces niveus | reverse complement strand
GTGCCCCCGCCCGGCTGCTGGTCACCGACGGCCCCGGGTACGCGCTGCGCGCCGCGCCGGACGGCGTCGACGCCTGGCGCTTCGAGACGGCCGTCGCCGAGGCGGCGGCCCTGGCGCCCGAGCGGGCGCTGCGGCGGCTCGACGAGGCGCTGGGGATGTGGCGGGGGCCCGCGTACGCCGACTTCGCGCGGGAGGAGTGGGTACGGGGCGAACGCGCCCGGCTGGCCGAACTGCGGCTCCAGTCCGTCGAGCGCAGGGCCGAGGCACAGCTCGCCACCGGCCGCGCCGCGGAAGCGGTCCCCGACCTGGACGCGCATCTGACCGACCACCCCTGGCGCGAGGACGCGTGGCGGCTGCTGGCACTGGCGCTGTACCGGACGGGCCGCCAGGCTGACGCCCTCGCGGTCCTGCGCCGGGCCCGGTCGACGCTGGTGGAACAGCTCGGGCTGGATCCGGGGCCGGGGCTGCGGCGGCTGGAGGCGGACGTGCTGGCGCAGGATCCGGCGATCGACGCAGGGGTCCCGGAGCGTGCGTCGGAGCTGTGGACGCGGGCGGCGGCGGCGTACGACCGCACGGTCGCGGCCGGCGCCCGCGCCCGCCTGGAGACGACCGTGGGCCTGCTCCGCGATCTCGCGGTGACCGGGGGCGGCGGGCTGACGGCGGCGCGCGAGCAGCGGCTGGCGGCGATCCGGGCGGCCGAGGAGTTCGGTGACGCGGAGCTGACCGGCCGGGTGATCGGCGCGTACGACGTCCCCGCGATCTGGACGCGCTCCGACGATCCGGAACTGGCGCGGCAGATCGTCGCCGCCGCCGAACGCACCCTGGCCGCGTTGCCGCCGGGCGAGGGGTACGAGGCGGTGCGCTGCCGGCTGCTGGCGACGGTGGCGGTGGAGATGCGCGGCTCACACTCCGCGCGCGGACCGCAGGCGGCGGCGCGGGCGGAGACGATCGCGCGGGGCCTCGACGATCCGGCGCTGCTGGCGTTCGCGCTGAACGGGACGTTCATGCAGTCCTTCACGCGGGCCGGCCTCGCACCGCGCCGCGCCGAAGTAGGCGCGGAACTGGTCGAGTTGGGGGCGCGGCACGGCCTGGTCACCTACGAGGTGCTCGGCCATCTGATCCGCCTTCAGGCACTCGGCGCGCTGGGCGACTTCCGGGCGGCGGACACCCACGCGGAGGCCGCTGACCGCCTGGGCGCGCTCCACGAACGGCCGCTGGTGGGGGTGTTCACCGAGTGGTACGGCGCGCTGCGGCTGTCCGCGTCGGGGGACCCGGCCGGGGCGAGGGCGGCGTACGAAACGGCCGCCACCGACCTCCCGTCCGCCGGCATGCCGGGCCTGGCGTCGGGCCTGCTGCCGCTGGCGCTGCTGTCCCTGCACTTCACCGACGGCCCCGCCGTGCCGACACCCGAGGCGGTCGACCCGCGTGCGGACTGGGGCCCGTACCTCCCCTGGATCACCCCGCTGGCGGCACTGTCCACGGGCGACGAGGCCGGAGCCCTCCGCGCCCTGCACGCCTTGCCGGACCCACCCCACGACCTGCTGTACGAGGCCTGCTGCTGCCTGGAGACGACGGCGGCCCTCCACCTCACGGACCACCCGACGCTGCTCCGCGCCCGCACCCGTCTGCT
>NZ_MDCR01000049.1 GCF_001723055.1 Streptomyces niveus | reverse complement strand
GCGTACGAGGGAACGCTGGGCGGCCACCCGGAGCTGGACCGCGTGGCGGCCGGCGAGGCCCGGGCGCTGCTGGACGCGGGCCGTACCGGCACCGTCACGATCGGGGAGGACGGCACGCGCTGCGGACGCCCGCTGACCCTGCTCGTCGAGTCGAGCGTGCCCGCCCCGCGCATGATCGTCTTCGGGGCGATCGACTTCGCGTCCGCCCTGGTCAGGGTGGGGAAATTCCTCGGCTACCACGTCACGGTCTGCGACGCCCGCCCCGTCTTCGCCACCCGCGTCCGCTTCCCGGACGCCGACGAGATCGTCGTCGACTGGCCGCACCGGTATCTGGAGTCGGCCGAGACCGACGGCCGTACGGTGCTCTGCGTCCTGACCCACGACGCCAAGTTCGACGTCCCCCTGCTGGAACTCGCCCTCAGACTGCCCGTCGCCTACGTCGGCGCCATGGGCTCCCGGCGCACCCACCTGGACCGCAACGAGCGGCTGCGCGACGTCGGCGTCACCGAGCTGGAACTGGCACGGCTCCGCAGCCCCATCGGCCTGGACCTCGGCGCGCGTACGCCCGAGGAGACCGCGCTGTCGATCGCGGCGGAGATCGTCGCGAACCGGCGCGGCGGCACCGGGGTCTCCCTCACCGGCGCCCACACCCCGATCCACCACGACGGCCACCGGACACCCGCGCGCCGTATCGACTCCGTCGCCTAGACGCGCGCCGCAGCCCGGACCGCCCGGACCGCGAGCACCGTCCGCACACCCCGTACGACAAGCACCACCGCCGCCGCCAGGGACACCCCCGCGGCCCACACGTACAGCGCCGGCCACACGTACAGCACCTGCTCCAGCGTGCCCTCGCGGCGCATCAGCAGCCCCACCAGCTCGGGGAGCAGCGGGAAGAACGCGACCAGGCCCGCGTACGGCAGCGCCCGCAGCCCCGCGCGCCACAGGGGCCGCCCGGCCGCCCGCCGCGCCCAGCGCGAGGACCGTACGGTGCCGAGCGTGCCCAGCCCCAGCGCGAGCAGCGTGAGCGCGGCCAGGACCGGGTCGGCGGTCGTCGTGAACGGCTCCCGGATCTCCGGGGTCCTGCCCTCCGCCAAGTCCCGCAGGCCGTCCGCGATCCCCGCGCTGTCGTCGCCGGAGAGCATGCCGGTGTTGCTGACGACGGCGATACCGACCTTCTGCTCCGGCAGCAGCATCTGGATCGCGTTCTGCGTCAGCAGCTCGCCGGTGTGCTGGAGCGGCGGCGCGCCGTCCCCGGTCGCCTCGCCGAGCGACCACCCCATGGCGTATCTCTCGCCCTCCGGCGGGGTGTGGAGGTGACGCACACTCCGCCGGAGGGCGAGAGATAC
>NZ_MDCR01000489.1 GCF_001723055.1 Streptomyces niveus | reverse complement strand
GACGGCGACACCCTTGATCGTCCGCCCGGTGAACGTGACGCTCAGCCCGTGGACGTCGGGCGAGGTGTAGTCCTCCACGGCGATGGTCTGCGACCCGTCGTTCTCCAGCCGGAGCAGTACGAGGGTGGCGTCGGCCATGTCCGGGTCGTCGTCGAAGAGTCCGAGGCGTACGTTCGTGTGCCCCGACCGGACGGCGCTGCCGATGGCGGTGTCCATCTGTACGCGGTAGCCGATCCGCTTGCGCCGCGGCACCCGGCGCTCGTACCAGACGACTCCGACCGAGGTGAGGACACCCAGGAGGGTGGAGAAGACGGCGAATACGTTCTCCCCGCTGAACCACTCCATGACCAGTCGCCCCCCGGCACTCTCCGACCTCGTGAGGTGACGGTAGGTGGCGGTGGGGGGAACGTCAGTGCGGGTCGTGGTTTCGATGACGGATGTTCATGAGCCGTTCCCCGACGGCCATTTGCTGTTCAGGGGAGGGGCCTGGAGGTTCACTCCGATGGGTGAATTCCTGTGCGGTTCGCGGGGCCGTCACATGCCGTACCGCAACGGACATTTAATCGATCCGCACAGGTCGTCGCTGGTTCGTTTTCCGGCCTCCGGTGCCCCCAACTCCGGCCTCCGGTACCCCTCTTGGTATTTGCCATCGTCACGGTGTGTGGCGTTAAGGTCACGAAGTCGACGCCGAACCGGCTGCCGACATGGAGATGCCCCCGCGGTGCGCCAACACCCGAGGGCTCGACACCAGGAGAAAGCCCTCCCGATGCGCATTCACCGTACCAAGCCGACTCGTTCCTTCACTACGGTCACCAACGCGCTGGTGCGTGACCGCAGCATCTCGTGGTGCGCGTCAGGCGTACTGATGTACCTGCTGAGCCTGCCCAACAACGCCCGCGCCGACATCCGTTCCCTCGCCGGGCAGCGCAAGGAGGGCCGCGCGCGGATCACCGACGCACTGCATGACCTGGAGAAGGCCGGCTATCTGCGCCGGGTGCTGGAGAAGAACAAGAAATCCGGCGAACTCTCCACGGTGTACGAGGTGTTCGATTACCCGTGCACAGATCGGGTGACAGGCGATCCGGCCGAGAATGGCCAGAACCTGGCCTCCGGTGACCGGGTCGCTGATGACACGGGCGCGCTCCCTAA
>NZ_MDCR01000488.1 GCF_001723055.1 Streptomyces niveus | reverse complement strand
GGGTCGAGCGCGGACGTCGGCTCGTCCAGGACCAGCACCTTCGGGTGCGGCGTGAGTACCGAGCCGATCGCGACGCGCTGCTGCTGGCCGCCGGAGAGGGTGGCGATCGGGCGGTCGCGCAGCTCGGCCAGGCCCAGCAGGTCCAGGGTGTCCTCGACGCGGCGCCGCATCACGTCGGGGGCCAGGCCCAACGACTCCATGCCGTAGGCCAGTTCGTCCTCGACCGTGTCGGTGACGAAGTGGGCGAGCGGGTCCTGGCCCACGGTGCCGACGACATCGGCGAGTTCGCGCGGCTTGTGGGTGCGGGTGTCGCGGCCGTCGACGGTGACCCGGCCGCGCAGCCGGCCGCCGGTGAAGTGCGGGACGAGCCCGGACACCGTGCCCAGCAGGGTGGACTTGCCCACGCCGGAGGGGCCGACGAGCAGCACCAACTCGCCCTCGGGGACGGTGAGGTCGACCTCCTGGAGGGCGGGGGCCGGCGCGTCGGCGTAGGTCACCGACACCTGCTCGAACCGGATCACCGGGTCTTCTCCTTGTGCGTGAGGGCGGGCGGCAGGGGTGCGACGAAGGCGGGCAGCAGGCCGAGCAGGACGCCCACGGCGGGCCAGAGCGGCAGACCAGGTGCCACGAGCGGTACGACGCCGGGGTGCAGCCCCTCCGGGTCGTACGCGCCCGCCCGGATCATCACCAGGGCGACGGCCGCGCCGGACCCCGCGACCAGCCAGGCCCGGACGCCCCACAGGTCGGGGCGGTAGCGCGTACGGACGGAGCGGCGACCGCCGAGCCGCAGACCGGCCAGCGCGGCGAGGAGCCCGACGCCGAGGAGGGGCAGACCGTAGGAGGCGCCTTCGGCGGCGAGGAGCCCGTACGACCCCGCGCAGACACCCAGCAGGCCCCCGAGGGTCAGCGCGGTGGTGGTGTGCCGGACGGCGGGGGGTACGGCGGCCGTGCGGCCGTAACCGCGCGCGTCCATCGACGCGGCGACGGCGACGGACCGCTCCAACGCGCCCTCCAGGACGGGCAGTCCGATCTGGAGGACGGCTCCCACCCCGCCGGCGGGCCGGCCGCGCAGGCGGCGGGCGGTGCGCAGACGCAGGACGTCGGCGACCATGTTCGGCGCGAAGGTCATGGCGACGACGACGGCGACACCGGCCTCGTACAGCGCGCCCGGCAGGGACTTGAGGAGCCGGGCCGGGTTGGCGAGCGCGTTCGCCGCGCCCACGCAGATGAGGAGCGTGGCGAGCTTGGCGCCGTCGTACAGCGCGAACACCAACTGCTCGGCCGTCACCCGCCCCCCGATCCGGATGCCCTTCGCCCAGTCGGGCAGGGGCAGTTCGGGCAGGGTGATGATCAGGTGGGTGCCGGGGATCGGCGAGCCGAGGAGGGTGGAGAAGAGGAGCCGGACGACGATGACGGCGAGCCCGAGCTTGACGAACGCCCCGTACGACCGGGCCCACGGCGCGTCGGTCCGCCGGGCGGCGACGACATACCCGGCGACGCCGACGAGCATCCCGAGAAGCAGCGGATTGGTGGTCCGCGACGCGGCCACGGCCAACCCGAGCGCCCACAGCCACCAGGCCCCGGCGTGCAGGGCGTTGCTCCGGCCGGCGCGGGGGGCACGCAGGGAGCCGGGGCCGGGGAGCCGCCCGCGCGACCTGGCCCGCCCGCGATCCGCGCCTGCTTCGGTGGGCTGTTCTGCGCCCGCGCGCCGCTCGGCGGACGGCCGCGGGACGCGGCCGGTGTCGGTCGGTGCGTCCGGGGTTGCGCTGGTGAGGTTCGCGCCCGCGCCCGTGCCCGCTTCGGTGGGGCGGTCCGGCGCGGGGTGCCGACCTTGCTCGGCGTCCCGGCGTGGGTCGGTGGCAGGCGGTGTGTCGCTGTCCGGGCCTGCCTCGGTGGTGCGGTCCGCACCGGTACGCGTGCCGGCGCCCGCGCGCCGCTCGGCGGACGGCCGCGGGACGCGGCCGGTGTCGGTCGGCGCGTCCGGGGCGGTGCTGGTGAGGTTCTTCGTGCCCGTGACCCTGCCCGGCGCTGCCTCTGCGCCGGTCGGCGCGCCCACCTTCCGGCCGGTGAGGTCGACGCCCGCCTCCGTGCCGGAGGGTGTGTCCGGGGCCCCGTCCGGCCCGCCCGGCCGGTCGTTGCCGGCGGGGCGGTCAGGCGCGGCGACGGCGGGCCTGCCAGAGGGCGGCCGTGGTCAGGGTGAGGACCGCCGCGGCTCCGGCCAGGATGCCGAGCGTCGGGGGGCCGCCAGCGTCGTCGGCCTTCGGCTTCTGGAGCGCGCCCGTGGCGCGGGACGCCGTGGGGGTCGGTCCGTCGGCCGAGATCTGTTCGCCGCAGCCCGACTCTGGGTAGCCCGAGATCCCGCACAGCAGCGCGTCGCCGTTGTAGCGCAGCGGCTTCGCCACCGCCGCCAGCGCGTCCGCGCTCGTCGCCTCCGTGCCCACCCGCGCGCACGCGGCGAGCGGCGGCGGCGGCTTCTCGCCCGCCGGGGCGTCCGCCCGCGTACCCGGGTCGACGACCACGGCTATCCGCTTGCTGCCGGGCTTCGGGGGCGTGGCCCCGCAGACCGCCTCGAAGTCCGGTGTCTCGCGGGGCTTCGCCGCGTCCTGGCTGTCCGCGCTGACCGCGAAGCGGAAGCCGTTGACCGTGCCGTCGGCCGGGCGGGCCAGGGCCGGTCCCTGGGTGGCGTACGCCCAGGTCGCGCCGTCGTTCTCCCAGAACGACCAGTAGCGGTAGCCGGCCGCGTGGGCCGTCCCCGCGCCGCTGAACGCCACCAGGAGCGCGAGGATGACGACGACGCGCCTCATGAGCGGCGCCGCCGGGCCCGCAGCACGAACAGCGCGCAGATGACGAGCGCGGCGAACGCCCCGATGGCCATCGTCCAGATGTTCCCGGACATGCTGTGCCGCTCCGCCTTCTGGTCCGCCAGCACCTTCTGCTGCTCGGTGGTCGTCAGCGGCTTCGGCCCGATCCACTTGGGCGTGGGACCCGTCGCGTTGAGGGCCTTGACCAGGTCGATGCCGTGGAACGTACGAGGGTCCGTCCCCGTCGTGTGCGCGGCGAAGATCAACTGGGCGTACGCGGCGGGCCCGCTCGCCTTCGCCCAGTCCGCCGAGTTCTTCTCCAGCCACTTCATCGAGGCCGCAGCCTGGTCCCCGTACCCCGCCGTCGTCAGCGCGACGACCGCGTCCGCCGTGTTGCCGTAGTCCGGCAGCGGCGCCGAGTCCGCGGCGCCGGGCATCGGCGGCTGGTCGAGGTGCCCGGTCTTGGCCATCGTCTTCACCAGGTACGACGCGCCGTTGCGCGCCGCGCGCTCCGGTGTGAGCGGGTGCAGGTCCTGGCAGACGGGCGCCGGGCCGGGCTCTACGCCCGTCGTGACCATCCGCTTGCCGACCCCGCCGAGCAGAGCGGCGGCCGTGGCATCGGCGTTGGGGAGCAGTTTTCCGGACTTGTCCGGCTGGTAGCCGAACGCGCCGCCGCCCTCCTTCGCGTCGCACGGGATCGCGAAGCTGATCAGCGACTGGTACGGGGACCGGCCCTCCGTCGACAGCCTCGTGCCCACCGGGGCGCCGCCCGCGGCCAGTGCTCCTATGACCAGCGCCGTGGAGTTGGCGTCACTCGGCGCGCCCGCGCTGTAGCCCCAGCCGCCGTCCTTGTTCTGCGCGGACGCGAGCCAGCTGATGCCGTTGTTCATGGCGTCGGGGTACTTCATGAGGGCGGCCAGTGTCTGTACGGCGGCGGCGGTCGAGTTCGTGTCGACCACCGTCGTCGCGTCGCACGGCTTCGTGGCGTCGGGGCGGTACGCGGGGAACGCGCCGCTGTCGCACTGCTGGCCGAGCAGCCAGTTGACCGCGGAGTCGGCGGGCATGACGTTCACGGCGCGCTGCGCCAGCATCGCGAGGGACTGCCGCCAGACGCCGTCGTAGGTCGGGTCCGTGGTGCCGTACATCCCGGCGGGAAGCGGTGGGGTGTCGGCCGGGGCCGCCGGGGC
>NZ_MDCR01000487.1:405-568 GCF_001723055.1 Streptomyces niveus | reverse complement strand
CATGGCGTGAAAGGCAGGAGCCGACGATGGCTGAACAGATCGTGAGCAACGGCGGTGAGATGCCGCCCGGCGACGGAGGCCATCGCAAGTGATGGCCAACTCAGGGCGGGGAGACCGCGCCGGAGGCGAGCTGGTGCGGTCTCTTCTTGACAGTGGGCCCTGA
>NZ_MDCR01000487.1:0-230 GCF_001723055.1 Streptomyces niveus | reverse complement strand
CGGCACCGAGCCGGGCGTCGTGGCGACCAGTTCCGCGAGCATGCCGTCCGTTGTGGCGGCCATGCTCAGGGACCTGGACGTGAGCGACGGTATGCGGGTGCTGGAGATCGGTACCGGTACCGGGTGGAACGCCGCGCTCCTCGCCCACCGGCTGGGCAGCGGCAACGTGGTCAGCGTCGAGATCGACGCGGAGGTCGTCGCGCGGGCACGGGCGGCGCTGGGGCGGGTGG
>NZ_MDCR01000486.1 GCF_001723055.1 Streptomyces niveus | reverse complement strand
CCAACTCGAAAGCTCCCTGAGGCTTCCGGGGGTGGTGGGGAGCGGTACCGGTCCCGGAAAACGGGAATCCCCGCTTGTGTGGCAAGCGGGGCTTCTCTTCTGTACGTCTGCGCCGGGTGGAACTTGAAGAACGGGCGTCGCTCCTTCGCGCTCTCCTCTTGACACATAAAACTTGATCGTCTGGCACAGGATGGGTCAAGTTATTCGCGTCAAGGCGCTACCTTGGTCGTGCGGCGGACTGTCCTACCAGCCCGCCGCACGGGTTCGTGGACCTGTTAGGCCCCGGTGATCTGCATGACCATTGCGACCACCAGGGTCACTGCGAGGACCATGAATCCACCCGCGAAGAGAATCGCGAGAAGGCGGACGGTCTGGCTGTCATGGGCAATGGCCTGCCGGACCGTTCGCCAAAATTCTGTAAACAACATCTGTTCACCCCCTCTCTCGTCTCCGGGACATGTCTACCGCACGTCACCGACGCGTCCCCAACTCTCAGCGCTGCTGAGGTTCTTCCGAGGCGTCGGTACGAACTCGCCAGCCGATCCCACTAGTTGGATCCTGTGCGGCGGCTCGCTGCGCTCATTGTTACTTATGACGTGCGTCGCGACACGCGTCACTTGGATCAGAACATGAGCCGATCGGGTGGGCCGTTACTCCGGCCTTTGGGCACCGTCCTGACCTGGACTGTCACCGCGTTCACCAGTTCCCTGCCGCTGACGTGCGGTGTCTTGTCTCGATCCCCCTGACCTCCTGGACCTGGATGAAATTCGCAGGGCATCGATGACGTAGAACTCGCGAGTCACCATGCAGAAGCTCGCCCCGGATCCCAAGATGCCCACAACCGCAGGCAGCGCCACACCTGGCCGTGATGGCTGGAGGAAGGCGTGAAGGAACGTCAGCAGATTGGTCATTGAGATGTGCTCGAAGGGACGGTCCGACAGTGATCAGCTTCGGAAAGAACTTGCTTCCGTGGGCATGACGATGCCGGTGAAGTTCACCAGGTGCGCGGGGAGAAGGGCACGGAACCCCATCGGCGAGAAGGTTCAGCGGGCTTGCGCGCGTAGGCGGGGGCGTGGAACTTGATCTGGCTGGTCTGCTCAGGGAGCTTTCGAGTTGG
>NZ_MDCR01000485.1:496-624 GCF_001723055.1 Streptomyces niveus | reverse complement strand
CGATGGCGATGACACGCTCGCGGTTCTTCTCGGCGACGGCGACCTCACGCGCCTGGTTCTCGCGCTGCACGCCCAACTGCTCCTCCGTACTGAGGAAGGCGCTCTGCGCCCGCAGCCGCTCCTCCTCG
>NZ_MDCR01000485.1:0-418 GCF_001723055.1 Streptomyces niveus | reverse complement strand
TCGCCGTCAGCTCGGTGATCTTCCGGATGCCCTGGGCGTCCAGGATGTTGTGGGTGTCCAGCTGCGCGAGCGGCGTCTGCTCCAGGTAGTCGATCGCCGCGTCCTCCAGGCTGTAGCCGTTGAGGTCGGTGCCGATGACCTGGATGATCCGGTCCCTGAACTCGTCGCGCTTGGTGTAGAGATCGGTGAAGTCGAGCTGCTTGCCGACCGTCTTCAGCGCCTCGGAGAACTTGGCGTTGAACAGCTCCTGCAACGTCTCCTTGTCGCTGGCCCGCGCCGTGCCGATGGCCTGCGCGACCTTGATGACGTCCTCGGTGGTCTTGTTGACCCGGACGAAGAACGAGATCCGGATGTCGGCGCGGATGTTGTCCCGGCAGATCAGTCCGTCCCGGCCGGTGCGGGTGATGTCGATGGCCTT
>NZ_MDCR01000484.1 GCF_001723055.1 Streptomyces niveus | reverse complement strand
GCGCCGCGGTCGTCGAAGCTGGCGAAGTACGTCGCGGCCATGTCCGCCTCGCCGTGGCCCTGCGCCTCGGCGCGGGCGAAGCGGTTCGCGCCCGCCTCGGCGACGTCCAGCCGTACGCCGTTCGCCTCGCCCGCCGCCACGATGAGCCGGGCGTCCTTCGCGGCCGTGGTGAGGGCGAAGTTCGGTGTGTAGTCGCCGCCCATGATCGCCGACGACTTCACGCGGAGATAGCCGCAGTCGAGCCCGCCGCCCGCGACGGCGTCGAGGAAGCTGCGGGGGTCGACGCCGAGCCCGTCGGCCAGGGCCAGTGCCTCGGCCGTTCCGTGCGTGAGGGTCAGGACCCAGCTGTTGCAGACGAGTTTGAGCCGGGTCGCCGCCCCGGACGTGCCGTCGTCGGCCACCCAGAGTGTGCGCGAGCCCACGGCGTCCAGTACGGACGTGAGGGCCTCCCGCCCCTCCTGCGGCCCCGCGGCGAGGACGGTGAGTGTGCCCTGCTCCGCGGGGCCCCTGGTGCCGAGCACGGGCGCGTCGTAGAAGACCAGTCCGTGGGCGGCGGCGAGTGCGGCGAGCGGGGTGAGCCCGTCGAGGCCGGCCGTCGTGGACTGGAGCCAGTGGGTGCCGGGCCGCAGCCCGGGGGCCGCCGCCGTCATGGTCTCCAGGGTGGCGGCGCCGTCGTACAGCGCCGTGAGGACGACGGCGGCGCCGCGTACGGCGTCCGCCGGGCTGTCCGCGATCCGCGCCCCGTCGGCCGCCAGTGGTTCCGCCTTCGCGCGGGTACGGTTCCAGATCCGGACGGCGTGTCCGGTCCGGCAGAGGTTGCGGGCCATCGCGGCGCCCATGATGCCCGCGCCGAGTACAGCTACTTC
>NZ_MDCR01000483.1 GCF_001723055.1 Streptomyces niveus | reverse complement strand
CCGCCGCCACCCCGCCGTCCGCCGGGTCCGTCGCGCCCAGGAGCGACGTGAGCGCCGTGCAGACCATCATCGGCAGCCAGCTCAGCCGGGCGCCGAGGACCACGGCTGACGCCGCCGCGACGCCGGTCGAGCCGATGACGTTGCGCGCCGTCGCGGAGGCGCCGTACGCGTCGAAGTGGCCCGGTACGGCGAGCGCGAGCAGCACGGCGGCGAGCGCCGTCGCGAGCAGCAGGTGGGCGAGGCGGCGCGGCCACCAGGGGCGTACGGCGCCCCGCTCCAGCTCCGCGCCGTGCGTGAACAGCCCCGTGCCGATCACCCCGGCGGCGAACAGCGGCGCGAGGACGACCACCGGCAGCCGCGCGGTCGGCCCGGCGCCCGGCTGCTCCAGCAGCCGCTGGGCGGCCCAGGCCGCGCCGAGGGCGGTCGCGGCGAGCACGGCGAGGGTGGCGGGCGCGGCGCGGGTGCGGGCGTACAGGCGCAGGGCACGGAGACCGGTCATGGGACGGGCACCTCGGCGGGGTCGCAGCCGGGGACGGCATCGCCCGCGAGGTAGCGGGTGAGGTACGCGCGGCCCTGCGCCGCGTCCATGGCCCGCAGCCGTTGGAGCTGTCTCCGCGCGCCGGCCATGCCTTCGTAGGAGGCGAAGTCCGGCACCGGGGCCAGCCACTGGTGGACGGCGCTGTGGATGTCGCCGGCCCGGTCGAAACCGGGCAGCTCGAAATCACCGTCCCGGCAGGTCTCCGAGAACAGCCACGTGACCGCCGAGTGCGCGTACGCCGCGGGGTCCGCGATCCGGCCCCGTACCGCCGCTTCGTACGGGCTCGGCAACTGCGCGTCGCCGGGCGGCGGCGTCGTCGAGGTGACGCCCAGCTCCGTGATCCGGGTGCCCCCCAACCAGTACATCCCCGTCCCCGGCGCGCCCGGCCCGCTGACCCAGCGGGCCGGCGCACCGGGGATGCCGCGCAGCTTGCCGTTGAGACCGGCGAGCGCGGCCGACACCTCGGGCAGCAGGGCCTTGTCCACAGCGCTCACGCACACCTGGGGCGTGCCGTCGTCGCAGACGAGCCGGGACGCCGCCGGATCGGCGCGCCACAACCCGTTTCCGGTCTGCACGAGGACCACGGCGGCCGTGCACGCGGCGGCCAGCGGCAACACGGCGACGGCGCGACGGCGCGCGGCGAGCGCGAGGAGCGCGGCGGCGGCGAGACCCCCGGTCCACACCATGGCGGCCGGTCCGAACCACCACACGGGGCGGTCCCAGAAGTAGTGGTGCAGAGCGGCGGGATTGAGCCACTGGCGCGGGTTGTCGGCGTACGTACTGATGAGGGTGATGTAGGAGACCAGGGCCAGCAGCGGCGCCGTCAGCCGCCAGGGGGTCAGCCGGCCGGCGACGAAGCCGAGGACACCGGCGGAGGCGATGGCGACGGCGTCGGCGAGGACGAGGGACGGATACGGGCGTCCGCCGCTCACGTACGGCCAGGCGGCGAGGGAGGAGCCCGCCGCCGCGCCGAGATAGCCGGCGGCGGGCCAGAGCGCGGCGGGCGCGGCGGCGAGCAGCAGCCGCCGCAGGGTGCTGCGGGGGAGCGTGGCCGCCAGTTCCCCGAAGCCGCGCCGCCGCTCCCGGCCGCCCTGCCAGCAGCCCGCCGCGAGGGCGAGCGGCACGCCGAACACGATGCCGTACTCGCGCAGCACATCGCTGACGGCGACCCACCGCCCCTGCCACGTGGGCGCGGCGTCGTACATCACGACCCCGACGACAACGGCGAGAACCAGCCCGCTCCACGGCCCGATGCCACGGACCATCTCGGTGCGGGCGGGGTGGATGCTGCGGGCGGGCGTACGGAGGCGGCTCACCGCGAGGTCCCCGCGCCGCCGTCGTGCCCGGTACCGCCCGCGCGGTGCGCCCGCAGCGCCCATGTGTAGCCCCGTTCGATCGGGTTGCCGTCGTGGTCGGGATCCGCCCCCGCCGCGCCCACCGGCGAGTTCGCGCCAAGGTCGGTCAGCTCCGCAGTCGTTCCCCGGAAAGCCACCCGGCCCGATTCCAGCAGGGCCACCTCCGAGCACGCCGCCGCCACGTCCTCCACCAGGTGCGTCGAGACGATCACCGTCGCCTCCCTGCCCAAGTCCCGCAGCAGTCTTCGGAATTCGACCCGTTGCTCCGGGTCGAGTCCGGCCGTCGGTTCGTCCAGGAGCAGCAGATCCGGGTCGTTGACGACGGCCTGGGCGATACCGACGCGGCGGACCATGCCGCCCGAGAGCGTCTTGATCTTCGCGTCGATCCGGTCCATGAGACCCACCCGGTCGACCGCGCGCACCACCGCCTGCGGTACCCCGGCCGCCGGCATCTCCTTCAGCCAGGCGATGTACGAGACGAACTCCCGCACCGTGAAGCCCGGGTAGTAGCCGAACTCCTGCGGCAGATACCCCAGGCGCCGCCGTACCGCCGAACGCTCCCGGTGCTCAGAGATGTCCCGCCCCAGCAGTTCGACCCGGCCGCGCGCCGGCGCGGCGACCGTCGCCAGTACCCGGATCAGGGAGGTCTTGCCCGCCCCGTTCGGGCCGAGCAGACCGTGTACGCCGGTGCCGAAGGTGAGATCGACCGCGTCGAGCGCGACCGTCTTCCGGTGGGTGACGGTGAGCCCGTCCGCCTCCACTGTCACTGTGCCGTCCCCCGTGTCGTTCATATACGCCCCAGATGATGGAAAGCCGAGAAGGCTAGAAGCCCGAGTAGGTCGGGAAAGCCGGAAATTCGACGGACCGGCGCCGCAGCACCAGCAGCCCCGCGCACAGCACGGCCCCCGCCGCCCAGCCGCCCTGCGCGGCCGGCCCCGACAGGAGCCGCGCCAGGTGCCCGGACAGCTCCGCCGTCGTCGGCGCCGTGTCGGGGCCGAGAAGCGGCACCGTCACCGCCAGCACCCAGGCCACCGAGATCCCCGTGGCG
>NZ_MDCR01000482.1 GCF_001723055.1 Streptomyces niveus | reverse complement strand
CCCAGCCCCGGCACATACGCCGACACATTCCGCGCCGTGTCCGGATTCCCGTACGACACGATCGCCCGACCGTTTCCCTCGTCCCCGACACCCAGCAGAAACATCGGCGGATGCCCACCCGCCCGCAACTGCTCGTCGATCGACCTCAGGCCCGCCAGCATCGTCCGCGACCTGTCGTCCTCCGCGCCCGCCAACTTGCCCATCAGCAACGCCAGGTTGTCGCGGTTCGCCGCGTCACGGACCGGGGCCGGGATGCCGTCGAGGTTGCCGATCAGGTCCGGGTGGACCGCCAGGTACTCCTCGCGCTGTTCCGCCGTCAGGCCCTGCCACCAGGCCAGGCGTTGCGCCGGGGTCGCGTCGTGGGGGATCTCGTCGCGGAGGTAGTCGGCCGTCAGCGCGCGTACCGCCGCCGCGTCCGCGTTCGCGTCCGTCCACATCGCGTCCGTGACGTGCAGACCCTCCTGCGCGGTCAGCCTGCGCAGCGTCCCCGCGTACCGCGCGTCGATCTCCGCCGCCTCGCTCAGCGCGCGGGCGATCCGGTCCGCGACGGCCTGCGCCTTCGCCGCGAGCGGGTTCGGGCTCGTGAACCCCGGCGGCGGGGCGGAATGCAGATACGCGTGGCCTGTCGCCGTACCGCCCCGCAGCTTCTCCTTCGTGAGCGGGTCCTCCCCGGCCTCCGGATAGCTCACCGACCCGTCCGCCCGCACCGTGAGTTTCAGGCCCGCCGCCTCGTCCAGCGCGTCCCGGAGCCGGCGCTGCGTGCCCCGCAGGTCCTGGGCGAGGCTGTTCAGCGTCGTACGGACCAGGCCGCACTCCGTGTAGATGTACGACAGGTTCCGCCCGAGCGCCCGCAGCCGCCCGACCGCCGCCCGCGCCGCCTCGCCCTCCTGGGTCGCGGTCAGCCCCGCGAGCAGTTGTCTGTCGATCCGGTCGCGCGCAGCGTCCGCGCGGTTGCTCGCCCTGCCCCAGCCGTCCGCCGCGTCCTCCAACTCGGCGCATCTCACGTCCCGTAACTGCGCCCAGGTCAGCCCACCGCCACCGCTCACCGGCCTGAGCGGGCTCAACGCCCCGCCCCCGCGTCGACCGCCGCCAGCCCCGACCTGACCGCGCCGTCGTGCTCACCCTGCGTCTTCGCCACCGCGCGCAGCCGGCTCCCGAGGCTTCCGCACTCGTCGCGGGCTGCCTCGATGCGCCGTTCCCATGACGTACGCACGGTGTCCAGGACCGCGACGACGCTCAGGCCGTTCCCGCAGCCCTGCACGCCCTCGTGCGCCGTTTCGAACTCCGCCCTGAGGCAGGACATCTGGGTGCGCATCACCTCCGCACCGCCGGCGGCCCTGGTCCAGGGGCCGTCGCTGTGCCTCAGCCGCTCCCCCGATGCCCCGCCCGCCCCGCCCGCCTCGTCGGCCAGCGCCTGTAAACCGCCCGAATAGCCCGCCATGCCCGCCATGCCGCCCGCCCTTGTCCTCTGTTGTCCGGGATGTCGGGTGGCACTGTCCCAATCCGGGGCGGGGCCGATGAGGTGCGGAAGAGTCGGCCGCAACGGCGCGGGAGGGCGCAAGGCCCGGTCCCCGTTGGCATCGGACGCCCTCGGCAACAGCCAGGCACCTTGCCCAGGTTCACCCGTACGGTGGGCCGGCCACTCGCTCACGGGTGGCGCACGGATGGCGCACGAACGCAAAACCGCGGCGGGCTCAAGAGTGCACAACGCCAATCATTGCCCGGAGTCACCCTCCGTGATACACAGAGTGACCATACGCGTACCCGCATACTCCGGTTCACGACGCAGGTCAGGGCAGTCGGATCGGTCAAACGTGCGGGGATCGGGTAAAGAGACCCGCCAAGTCGGCATACGAGGCCGGTTCCATCAGCGAAGATAGAAGGCGATCCGTGCCGCCCGGCGCGGGCACTTAACAACCCAACAGGGGCGGTGAGTTGCATGGACGTGGAAGCCGAGAAGGGCGACATCAACACCATCATCGGTGGTATCGCTCCGAGCTGGGGGCCCTTCGGGAACCTCGGCACCGAAGCGCGTGTCATTGTCCAGGTGGTGATGGCCGTCGCCATCCTGCTCTGTCTCGCCATCGCGATCTGGGGCGCCGCCAAGCAGCGTATCGGCGCGACGGCTCTGCGGGACACCTTCAGCGCGGAGCAGGGCAAGGGCCTGATCGTGGCCGGCCTGACCGGCGTCTTCATCATCGGGTCCCTCGGGACGGTCTTCACGATTGTGTACGGGATGGCTGTTTAGCGCCGCATCGGTCCGATCCGCACCGGGTACGCCCCACGGGGTACGCCCGGCCCACCCTCAACACCATCCGTCCGTCGCCATCCGCCGAGGTTGCGTCTCCCTGATGTCGAGTCACCACACCGCGTCCGCGCGGAAACCAGCGCTACCGTCGTACGCGGTGGCGCATGCGGAACAGCACACGGTTGAACCGGTCGAGGGGGCGGACGCGGCATGAGCTTCGGCGATGAGCACGGCCACGGGGGCGACCCGGGCCGTACGACGGACGACAACTTCGGCGGCATGGGCCAGACCCGAACGCGCCTGCCGGACGGCGGGGGCGGCGACGGCTACGGCGGCCCCGCCCGCCGCCCGCAGCGCAGCTCGCGCTCCCTCGTCGCGGTGGTGGGCGTGGTGGTGCTGCTGATCGCGGCTATCGCGTTCGCGAACCGCGGAGGCGGCGACACCGACACGTCGAGCGCCGGCGGAGGCGACGACAGAGCGGCGGGCTCGGAACCGACGGCGGCGTCGGGGGTGAAGCCGGTGACGGGGAAGAGCGGGGGGATTCCTTCGGGGTTCGCGAAGGATGAGCAGGGGGCGGAGAGTGCGGCGGCGAACTACGCGACGGCGCTCGGTTCCGACGGTATGTTCAACCCGGAGCGCCGCCGCGCCATCGTGCAAGCCGTCGCACATGCCGATTCGGCGACCGAACTCCAGTCAGGATTCGACGCCGACTACTCCCCGAAGTTCCTGGCGAACATCGGCCTGGAGCCGGACGGCACCGCTCCCTCCGGTTCCACCTTCGTCAACCGCACTCTCCCAGCGGGGACGAAGGTCGAGAAGTTCACGAGCGACACGGCCGATGTCAACGTCTGGTGCATGGGCCTGTTCGGGCTGACCGGCGACTCGTCGACCAAGCCGGTGACGAACGGCTGGTTCACGGTGAACGTGAAACTGAAGTGGGACGGATCCGACTGGAAAGTCGTAGAGACCAGTCAGAAGACGGGTCCCACACCCGTCACCGGGGACAACCCCGTGTCCGGATCCGACGAGATCGCCGACGCGGTAAACGAATTCGGAGGGTTCACCTATGCCCGGTAGCCCTCGGCGCCTCGTCCGCTCGGCCGCACTCACCCTCGCGACCGCCCAGGCAGCCGTGTTCCTGTTCGCCTCCCGGGCCGTCGCGGCACCGACACCGTCGCCCTCGCCGTCCGCGAGCGAGGATCCGTGCGAGCTGATCGCGGGCCCCGCCCGCGACTTCTGCGACAACGGCGAGCCCGGCTCCGGATCCGGATCCGGCCGTTCCCTCAACGACCCCACCAGCGCCCTCGACCCCCTCACCTCCCTCGCCCGTGGCTGCGCCGACGCCGCCTCGTGGACCGTGGACACCCTCTCCAAGGCCGTGAAGGAGACCGCCACGGTCGACTTCACCAACACCGCCTTCCTCTCCCAGTACGCCGTCGTCTTCGCCGCCGCCACCATCCTCACCCTGGTCCTCTGGCTGCTCGCCGTCGCCAAGCGCGCCATCCGCGGCGTCCCGCTCACCACCGCCATCTCCGAGGCCATCGGGTTCCTCTGGCTCACCGTCCTCGCGTCCGCCTTCACCCCGCTCATCCTCTACACCCTCGTCTCCGCCACCGACGCCGTCACCGAGGTCATCGCCGGCGGGACCAGCGGGCAGACCGACGTGTTCTTCGGGACGTTCTCCGAGGCGTTGAAGAAGGACACCGAGATCGGCGGCGGGCCGATCATGCTGATCGTCGTGTCCCTCGTGACGATCCTCGCCGCCGGCATCCTCTATCTGGAGCTGTTCATCCGGGCGATCCTGCTCTACGTCGGCGCCCTCCTCGGCGTCGTCGTCTACGCCGGCCTCGTCGACAAGAACATGTGGGGCCACGTACGCCGCTGGGCCGGGCTCATGATCGCGATCATCCTCGTGAAGCCCGTCATCGTCATCGTCCTCGGCCTCGCCGGCGCGCTCACCTCCGACGACGGGCCCGACTCCTTCTCGGCCGTCGTCTCCGGGCTCGCCATCATCCTTCTCGCGATCTTCGCCTCCGCCATGATCTACCGCTTCGTCCCCGGCTTCGGCGACGAGATCGCCAGCGCCCGCAGCAACGCCAAGCTGTCCACCGACGGCGGCCGGGCCGCCGCCCCGGCCGCTGTGGGTCTTGATGCCCTGTGAGACGACACCGGCGGGCGAACTGATCACCGCGGCGGCCCGGCCGCCGTCGGTGGACAGC
>NZ_MDCR01000481.1 GCF_001723055.1 Streptomyces niveus | reverse complement strand
GCCGACGCCCCGGCCGCGGGGTTCGCGGCCGGGGCGTCGGCCGTGCGCGGCTTGCGCATCTCGGGCAGTTCCGTGCCGCCGACCCCGAGCGCGGTCGCGCCGATGCCGTGGGCGATACCGGGCGCGGGCCCGGTGGTGACCACGTCGCGGGGGACGACGAGGACGGCGCGGACGCCGCCGTACGCGGACTGCCGCAACGAGACCTGGAGGTTGTACATCTGGCAGAGGCGGCCGACGACCGCCATGCCGAGGCGCGGGGTCTCGCCGAGGTCGTTGAGGTCGATACCGGCCTGCGCCTGCGCGAGCATCCGCTCGGCCCGGGTCCGTGCCTCCTCGCTGAGGCTGACGCCGCCGTCCTCGATCTCGATGGCGATGCCGGTCTGCACCTCGACGGCGGTCACATGGACGCGCGTCTGCGGAGGCGAGTAGCGGGTGGCGTTGTCGAGGAGTTCGGCGCACGCGTGGATGAGCGGTTCGACCGCCGTACCGACGATGGCGACCTTGGCGATCGAGTGCAGATCGACCCGCTGGTACTCCAGGATCCGGGACATGGCGCCGCGCAGCACGCTGAACAGCGGTACGGGCCTGGGCCATTGACGTCCGGGGCGGGCCTTGCCGAGTACGGCGACACTGTCGGCGAGCCGTCCGATGAGGGCGGTGCCGTGGTCGATGCGCAGCAGGTCGTCGAAGACCTCCGGGTCACGGCCGTGGTGCTCCTCCATCTCCCGCAGCTCGCTGGCCTGTTGGTGTACGAGGGACTGCACGCGGCGGGCGATGTTGACGAAGGAACGCTGCGCGGATTCACGCATGGCCTCCTCGTCGTCCACGATGCCGAGGATCGCCATGAGCAACGCGCGCTGCGAGTCGGGGAGTTCCCGGTAGCGCTCGTCGCCGTCGACGATGACGTTCATGACCTCCTGGGGTGAGTTGCCCCGGCGGAGCTGGTAGATCGCGAGCGGCATCAGTTCCTTGCCCAGACGCACGCTCTGGCTGTCGTGCTCGGCGATGCGCCGTTCCAGGAAGGCGACATGCTCCCCGTAACGCGCGTGCAGAGCGCGCGTCGCCTCTCCTCTGCGGGTGATCTCCACCGCGCCCCAGCTGACGAGGACGGTGGCGACGGCGCCGTACAACGCGACCGGTATCCGGGCGGCGTCGGCGACGAAGACCACGACGGCGGCCGTTGCCGTCACCATCAGGGCCGCGGAGAGCAGAAGCGCGCGAACGGTGGATGACGCTTGATCATTCATGGGTGCTTCAACACGAACCATGTAAGCCCTCTGGCGGTCGATTCAGGGGTCGGGTTTTCGAAACTATTGCGGCACATGGGAACAAGCGCCTGATTCCGTATCAACTCGGCGCGCTCCGCGAGAGCTTAGTGCGGGCGGAACACCGCACCGGCATATTCACGAACCTCGTGCGCGGGCGTACTCAAGAGGCATAGACTCGCGCCTTTTGCACGGAGAGCTTCGTCGACAGCACACTTAGTGACGACGCCAGTTCGAGCAACGGGCCCTTGTGCGCCCGCGGGACGGTGGCCCGGAGGTCCGTTTCGTTCAAGACCGGTGGTGGCCGCGCCCCGCAGACTCGTCCCATGGATCTCACGCACACCCCGAACCTGACCGGCGCCTGCGCCTTCATGACCACACACGCGCGGCTCCTGGACCGGCGCCGCTTCGAGCTGCTGCGCGGGACCGGTACGCCGGCCGCCGTCGTCACCGCGCTGGACGCCTACCGGAACGGGGACGGCGGTTACGGGTGGGCGCTGGAGCCCGACCTGCGGTCCGCGCAG
>NZ_MDCR01000480.1:588-752 GCF_001723055.1 Streptomyces niveus | reverse complement strand
GCTGGTGGCGCTGATCATCGCCGCGATCGTCGGCTCCGGTGTCGACGAGACGATCTCCGAGGGCCTGTCGAACACCGTGGACGAGATCCTGGGCGGCGGAGAGTAAACGCTCCACGATCCCGGTGCTCACGGTCCGGCCGTTGCCGCTCCGACAGGGGTTCGCC
>NZ_MDCR01000480.1:299-450 GCF_001723055.1 Streptomyces niveus | reverse complement strand
CTGTCCGGGCGGATCGCTTTCTGTTGTGAGGGTGTTGACTGGTCCTCGCGGCCCTTGAGTTGGGGGCGCATGTAGGTCACCGATCGGTATCGGCCGGTGTGTATAGTCGGGCGCCAGAAGGCCCCTAAGACAAGGAAAGACGAGGTCGCGC
>NZ_MDCR01000480.1:0-132 GCF_001723055.1 Streptomyces niveus | reverse complement strand
GGTCGCTGAAGCGACCGGGGCTTCGTGCTGTCGGGGGGTCTGTGGGGCGTGGTGAGTTCGCCTTGGCGAACGATTTGGTTGCTTTTGTGAAATTCGGGGTCGGGAGCGCGCGTACGGATCCCCTGCCCGCGC
>NZ_MDCR01000048.1 GCF_001723055.1 Streptomyces niveus | reverse complement strand
ACTTGTGCCGCGTGGACAACGGGGCCACAGCGAGTCCAGGAACCGTGCACGCGGCGTAAGTCACGCCGTCCGGCCATGGCCCCGGAGCGGCACCCGGACACCACCGCAACCGCGCAGCCCGCCGCAGGCGCAACCCGCCCGCCGGGCCAACCCGGCAACCACCCCAGCCCGCCGCAGGCGCAACCCGGCGCAGCTCCAACGAGGACCCCCTCAACCGCCGGGGGCAACCAGCCCGGACTCGTACGCGAAAATTACCGCCTGCGCCCTGTCCCGCAGCCCCAGCTTCGCCAGCACCCGGCCCAGATGCGTCTTCACCGTCTGTTCCGCCAGGACCAGGTGGTCCGCGATCTCCTGGTTCGACAGGCCCCGGGCGATCAGCTCCAGGACCTCCGTCTCGCGCGGCGTCAGGCCCTTCAGCCGCAGCGAGCGGTCCTTGCGCGGCGCCGGCCGCTGCTGGGCGAAGTCCGCGATCAGGCGGCGGGTCACGGACGGCGCCAGCAGCGCCTCGCCCGCCGCGACCACGCGCACCGCCGAGATCAGGTCCGCCGGCGGCGCGTCCTTCAGCAGGAACCCGGAGGCGCCCGCGCGCAGCGCCTCGTACACGTAGTCGTCCACGTCGAACGTCGTCAGCATCAGCACCTTCGGCCGGTGCACCACCCCCACCGGCGGGTCCAGCAGTGCCCGCGCCGCCGCCAGGCCGTCCATCTCCGGCATCCGGACGTCCATCAGGACCACGTCGGGGTGGGTGCTGCGGCTGACCTCGATGCCCTGGCGGCCGTCCGGCGCCTCGCCGACCACGTCGATGTCGGGCTGCGCCGACAGCAGCGCGGCGAACCCCGCCCGCACCATGGCCTGGTCGTCGACGATGATCACGCGGATGGTCAAGACGGGTCCTTCGCGGTCGGGTCGACGAGGGTCAGCGGCAGTCTCGCGGCGACCCGGAACCCGCCGTCCGGCAGCGGTCCGGTGTCCAGCGTGCCGCCGGTCAACCGTACGCGTTCACGCATACCGATCAGCCCGTGCCCGGTGCCGGTGGTCTCCAGCGGTGAAGTGCGGGCCGTCGCGGGCCCGTTGACGACCAGGACGGTCAGCCAGTGCGCGTCGCCGGTCACCGAGACCCGCGTCGGTGCCTCCGGCGCGTGCCGTACGACGTTGGACAGGGCCTCCTGGACGATGCGGTACGCGGAGAGGTCCACGGACGGCGGGACGGGGCCGAGATCCGCCGCCAGGGACAGCTCCGCCGGGACCCCGGCGCGTACGGTCGCCTCGACGAGCTGCTGGACCCGGCTCAGCCCCGGCTGCGGTGTCCGCTCGCTCGTCGAGCCGTCGCTGCGCAGCACCGCCAGCAGCCGCCGCATCTCGGTCAGCGACTCCCGCGCGGCGGCGGCGATCGTGGAGAACTCCTCGTGCGCCGCGGCGGGCAGCCCCTCGATCCGGTACGGCGCCGAGTCGGCCTGCACCGTGATCACGGACATGTGGTGGGCGACCACGTCGTGCAACTCGCGGGCGATACGGGCCCGTTCCTCCAGCAGCGTGCGCTGCGCGCGCTCGACCTCGCTGATCGTCTCCTGCTCCACCAGCCTTCGCTGGGCGTCACCGCGTTCGCGCAGGGCGGCCGTGACGAGCAGGAGCACGCCGGTCAGGACGAACAGCAGGAGATGCACGCCGTCGCTGTGCTTCTGCGAGATCAGCTCGAAGACCAGCCCGGCCGCGCCCGTCGCGAGCCAGACGGCGAGGAGCGTACGGCGCGGTTCGCGCAGCCCCAGGCAGACCATCAGCAGCAGGTAGCCGACGACGGCCGTCGGCGTCCACGGCCAGGACCGGCCGTCCAGGTCTCCCGCCGACGTCAGGAGCAGCACCGCGCCGAGGATGTCGGCGCCGAAGACGATCCACCACGCCTGGAGCGGCCGGGTCACCGCCAGCAGCAGCGGCGCGGCCTGCGCGGTGGCCAGCGCCCCCGCCCAGCCGCCGGCCAGCTGGTAGTCCTGGACGAGCACGGTCGTCGTGGTCGGCAGCAGCGCGGCGGCGAAGCCCAGGGCGATGACGTACGGGATCAGGCGCTGCCAGCGCTTCGCGGCGTCGGCCAGCAGCGGTTCGGTGGACACCGCCGGGGTGCGCAGGGCGCCCACGAGCGAGCGCAGCGACTCGCGGGCACGCGCCGTACGGGGAGGTGGTTCTTCGGTACTCATGGCCGGTTCAGCGTATGCAGCGCGGGTACGCGGCGGCGTCATACCCAGGAGCCACACCCCGCCTCATACCCCAGTAGGGGGTCACAGCTCGGCGAGCAGCTGCGCCTTCTTCGCGCTGAACTCCTCGTCCGTCACCAGGCCCGCCTCGTGCAGTTCGCCGAGGTGCCGGATCCGCTCGGCGATGTCGGCGGGGTCGGGCCGGGCCGCCACCAAGGCCGGCACCGGCACGGAGCCGGGGGCGGTGGCGGGGCCCGCGCCCGAGGTGCGTACGGCGGCCAGCACCGCCGCCGCGAACGGCAGCGACTCGTGGACCGGCCCGTAGCCGAGGCCGAACACCACGGCGGCCGGGTCGTGGTCGGCCTGGGTGGGCTGCTGGGCGCCGGCCCGGCGCAGCAGCCGCAGGTAGCCGTCGAAGACCTCGGGGGAGCGCCACTCGACCCCGGACAGCTCCTGGACGGGGAAGGTCTGGTCGCCGGCCTTCCACTTCGCCGACGACGCGCCCGTCCAGAACCAGCGGAAGGCCACCTTGGACCCGTCGAAGGTGGCCTTTCCGTCGTACGCCTTGAAGTGCAGGGGCGCCGGGGGAGCGGTCACCAGGAAGCGGTCGGCCGGCTCCTTCTCGTCCGGCGGCGCGTCGGCGACGGCGGTGCGCAGCTCGTCCGCGTAGTACTCCGCGAGCGTCTCGCGCTCCGCGGGCAGCACCAGCCGGTACGGATCGCCGGACTCCTTGAGCTGACCCGCCGCCGCCTCCATCAGCGGGTCGGCGCCCGGCCGCGGTACGGCGTGCAGCACCACCGTCCCGCGCTTGCCCGGGGAGAGCGTCACCGCCGCCAGTGCCCCGTACGGTACGCGCCTCTCGCGCAGTGCCTGGAAGAGCTTTGGCGTGCGTATCCCCCGTTCGAAGCGGATGAGCACGGAGTCGCTTTCGAACTCCCAGGTGGCATGAATTCCGGCCAGCACATCACCCATGTGCCTCATCGTAGGCGGCGAACGCCCGCACGTCGCCACCTCCGCCCGCCAAGTTCTACGCGCGTCAGGTCACTTCTTCGCCGGAGATTCCGCTCCGGCAGGCGGTCGAGGAGTCCGCACAACTGGTGTTCCGGTACGAACCGACCCCGATGTCCGCGAAGTTCTCCAGGCTCTCCGTGCCCGGCTCGAAATAGCCGCCGTGACCGACGGCGCCCCGGGCGGACAGCACCCGCGCGCCGAAGTCCCGCGTCACCGGATCCGCGCCGTGGCCGAGCCCGCCGACCTCCAGATAGGGCACGGCCCGGATCCAGTCGTCCTGGTCGCGCATCGCCCAGACACGGGCGTGGGTGCCCAGCGCCCCCGCCGACCCGACCCGCATGCCGGGACTGCCCGCGACCGCCACGTCCGTGACCCGGGCGGGCAGCCGGCGCGCGGCGACACCGCACACCACGGAGCCGTAGCTGTGGCAGATCAGCGAGACCCGGGAGTCGCCGGGCAGCGCCGAGGTGAGCGCGTTGAGCCGCACCGCGCCCTCCGAGGCGAGCCTGCCGATCGCCGCGTCCACGTTGATGCCCGAGGGCGCGGTGTAGTCGGCCCAGGCGATGACGGCGGTACGGGCACCGGGCGAGGCGGCGCGCTCCGCGTCGTACAGCGACCTGGCCATGCCGACCGGCGCGGTGAAGGGGCGCTCGGTCCGCTCGAACGACAGCAGGTTCGTGTCCACGCCGGGGACGACCACCGACACGCGCCGGGCGCTGCCCAGATCGCCGAAGACCTCGGCGGCTCGGCCGCCGCCGGTCGGGTCGAAGGCGAGGATGTGCCGTCCGGCGCCCGCCATCGACTGCAGGCGGTGCATCCGCCGGGCGGCCTGGTGCCGGCCCTCGGCGGAGAGTCTGCCGTCACGCACCCGGGCGCGTTCGGCGTCCCGCGCCTGGATCACGGCCAGCCGGTTGGCGCGGTAGCGCAGCGTCAGGGGCGCGCCGCCCAGATTGCCCACCACCAGGGGGTGACGGTCGGCGAGCCGGATCCGCTGCGCGGCGGTCAGCGAGGCGAAGAACGCGGCCAGCCGCCCGGGCGACGCCCCGGGGTCCGGCAGGCGCAGACCGCCCACGCGGCTCTTCTCCCAGGCCGAGAGCGCCCGTTCACGCGCCGTGCCGGGCTCGCCGTGCCGCTGGAGCGCGGTCCAGCCGCCGCTCGCCAGCATCACGAAGACCACGGCGAGTGCCAGCAGGGTGCGCCACACGGTGAAGGACGGAGAGGAGTCGAAGGAAGTCACTGCGGGACACCCTAGGAGACGTACGACGGTGCTCCCCACACGCGTGAGTCAGATCACTCCCCGTCACCCCGGCTTCTTACAACGGGTCAAACCGCCCCACCAGCTAGGGGGCCGGCGGCTGGTCCCGGGCGCTCCAGTCACCCGCGAGCGTGGGCACGAGCTGGTCCAGATACGACTGGGTCAGCTCAAGGAGCCCGTCCAGACCGGTCTCCTGGCCCTGCCCCCACAGCCGCCCCGTCACCCGCATCACACCGGAGAACGCCGCGACGGCCACACGCGGACGCGGATCGCTCTCCACGTCGAGCCCCTCGCGCTCGGCGATCACCAGCGCGGCCTGCTCCTCCAGCTCGGTGGCACGCCGCAGATGCGCGGCCAGCAGTGAGGGGGTGGACTCGATCATCCGGTAGGTGCGCAGATGCAGTTCGACCGGGATCAGGGCCTCGATCGCCTCGTTGATACGGCTCCAGGACGCCAGCACCGCGTGACGCATGGCCACGAAAGGGGTTTCCCGGGACGGACGTTGACGCAGCTCCGCCAGGAAGTGCGTCTCCACCATGTCCTGGATGGTGAACGCCGCCTCCTCCTTGCTGGCGAAATAGCGGAAGAACGTGCGCTGGGAGACGTCGACCGCCTCGGCGATCTCGTCGACGGTCGTCTCCTCGTACCCCCGCGTCGTGAACAGGTCCAGAGCCACCCGCAACAAGGCGTCCCGCGTACGCTGCTTCTTCAGCTCCCGCAGTCCGACCGGATGCCGTACCGGCCGCTGCCCGTCCACCACTCGCCGCTCCTCCTTCTCGCCATCTCCGGTCCACTTCATCGGCCCATGTCCACCCGAAATGAGATGTGAGCCACATGACAGTTACAGACAGGTGAAATGGTTTGTCAACTGGCAGAGGCTGTCATTAGCCTCTGGGCATGACTAGTCAGACCACCGTCAAATCGGCGCCGAGAGACCCGCGCGACGCGGATCCGGGAGCCGCCAAGGGCCTGCGCGGCCACCCCTGGCTGACCCTCTTCTCCGTCGCCATCGGCGTGATGATGGTCGCCCTCGACGGCACGATCGTCGCCATCGCCAACCCGGTCATCAAGGAAGACCTCGGCGCGACCTTCGCCCAGGTCCAGTGGATAACCAACGGCTACCTCCTCGCGCTCGCCGTCGCGCTCATCACCGCCGGCAAGCTCGGCGACCGCTTCGGCCACCGCCAGACCTTCCTGATCGGCATCGCGGGCTTCGCCGCGGCCTCCGCCGTCATCGGCTTCTCCGACAGCGTGGCGTTCGTCGTCGCCTTCCGCGTGCTCCAGGGCGTCTTCGGCGCGCTGCTCATGCCCGCCGCCCTCGGCCTGCTGCGCGCCACCTTCCCCGCCGAGAAGCTGAACATGGCCATCGGCATCTGGGGCATGGTCATCGGCGCCTCCACCGCGGGCGGCCCGATCGTCGGCGGTCTGCTCGTCGAACACGTCAGCTGGCAGTCGGTGTTCTTCGTCAACGTGCCCGTCGGCGTCGTCGCCCTGATCCTCGGCCTGGTGATCCTCAAGGACCACCGCGCCGCCAAGGCGCCCAAGTCGTTCGACGTCGTCGGCATCCTGCTGCTCTCCGCCGCGATGTTCTCCCTGATCTGGGCGATCATCAAGGCGGGCGAGTCCTGGGGCTGGAGCTCGGCCGGCACCTGGTCGTTCCTCGGCGCCGCAGTCCTGTGCTTCGTCCTGTTCGCCGTCTGGGAGACGAAGGTCAAGGAACCCCTCGTACCGCTGAGCATGTTCCGCTCCATCCCGCTCAGCGCCGGCGTCGTGCTCATGGTCCTGATGGCCTTCGCCTTCATGGGCGGCCTGTTCTTCGTGACGTTCTACCTCCAGGGCGTCCACGGCATGAGCCCCGTCGACAGCGGCCTGCACCTGCTGCCGCTGACCGCCATGATGATCGTCTCCTCACCCGTCGCGGGCATGCTGATCACCAAGTTCGGACCACGCGTCCCGCTGGTCGGCGGCATGGTCTGCACGGCCGCCGCCATGTTCGGCATGTCCACCCTGTCGCCCGGCTCCGGCACCTTCGTGATGTCGGTCTGGTTCCTGCTGCTCGGCATGGGCCTGGCGCCCGTCATGGTCGGCGCCACCGAAGTCATCGTCGGCAACGCGCCCCTGGAACTCTCCGGCGTCGCCGGCGGACTCCAGCAGGCCGCGATGCAGGTCGGCGGCGCCCTCGGTACGGCGGTGCTCGGCGCCGTCATGTCCGCCAAGGTCAGCTCCGACCTCGCGGGCAACTGGTCGGACGCCGGCATCCAGCTGCCGCTGGACCCGAAGCTGGAGCAGGCCGCCGAGATCGGTGTCGCCCCGCCCGAGCTGGCCCAGGCGCCCGGGATGACACCCGACGTCTTCGACAAGATCACCGGGGTCATGCAGGACACCTTCGTGTCCGGCATGGGCCTGGCCTTCCTGGTCGCCGGCGCGGTCGCGGTGGTCGCGGCGTTCGTCGCCGTCAAGACCAAGCGCGGCGACAACGCGGACGCGGCCGGTGGCGGCGTCCACATCTGACCCCCGGTATCCCACCCGCGGCACGACGTGCGTCAACACGGCGCGATTCGGCGCGACGGCCCCGCCCGGACATCCCGGCGGGGCCGTCGCCTGTTCGGGTGGAGTCGGGCGAGAACCCCTTCCGTGGGGCGGGCCACCGGGTCAAAGTTCCGACAACTGATCAGCACCACACGGGGGTTCACCACCATGCGCACACGCACGCGTACCGCCATGCGTACGACCATCTCCGCCGCTCTGCTCACCGCGGCCACCCTGACCACCGCTCCCGCCGCCCCGGCCGCCGCCGTACCGCGCCCGGTGTGCGGACCCGGCGAACTGTGCCTGTGGCCGAAGACGGACTTCCGGGGCGCCCGGCAGACACACGAACTGTTCCGCACCGAGATCCAGAACTGCGTCGCGCTGCCGCCGGGCGCCGATGCGCAGTCGCTGGTCAACCGCCTCGGGCGGCCCGTCACCACGTACCAGTCCGAGGAGTGCGAGGAGACCGGCGAGTTCCAGACGTACCCCGGCGACGGCACCTGGGTTCCCCAGTCGCCCTACCGCGTACGGGCCTTCAAGGTCTGGGAGCGCTGAGCGGGGGTACCCGCTGTTTCAGACAGCCCACATCCACCGACACAGGGAGTGATGATGACGGGCTTCGGAAACACCCGGACACGCAAGCACCCCCGTTCACGCGGCCGGACGAGGTCGCGGAACGGGACGGACCGCGTGACCATCGGAACAGTCGGTCTGGTCTTCGCCGTCGCGGGCCTGTTCGTCCTGTCGATCGTGCTCGGCCCGCTGGCCATCGTGCTCGGCTGGCTCGGCATGGGACGACGGTGGAACACCGCCCACGTTCCCGCGGTGATCGCCTTCACACTCGGTGTCGTCGACACCGTACTGGCGCTCATGTGGCTGCTCTGAGCGGCCACTTCGACGCCCACCACAGGAACGGACAGCGCGACCGGACCGATGTGCGGCCGGCTGTCGCAGCGTCGCCCTCCCACGCCTCACCGGGCAGGGCGGCCCCCGACAGCCGGCCCACTCCCGTGCGCGACGCGCCGACGGCCGGCCCCGTCGGGACGGGACCGGCCGTCAGCCGCCTGCTGCCGTGCGCGTGCTACGCGTCGCCGCCCGCCGCGCCCGGGTCCGCCGCCGCCACGTCCAGCAGCTGGTAGCGGTCCACGGCCTGCTTCAGTACCGAACGGTCCACCTTGCCGTCCCTGGCCAGCTCCGTGAGCACCCCCAGAGCGATCGACTCCGCGTCGATGTGGAAGAACCGGCGGGCCGCGCCACGCGTGTCCGCGAAACCGAAACCGTCCGCGCCCAGCGACTGGTACGTCCCCGGCACCCAGCGCGAGATCTGGTCCGGCACCGCGCGCATCCAGTCCGAGACCGCCACGAACGGGCCCTCGGCACCGGACAGTTTGCGCGTCACGTACGGAACCCGCTGCTCCTCCTCCGGGTGCAGCAGGTTGTACCGCTCCACCTCGACGGCCTCACGGCGCAGCTCGTTCCACGACGTCGCCGACCAGACGTCCGCGCGCACGTCCCACTGCTCGGCGAGGATCCGCTGCGCCTCGACGGCCCACGGCACGGCCACACCGGACGCCATGATCTGCGCCGGGATCGAGCCGCTCTCGCCGCGCTTGAAGCGGTAGACGCCCTTGAGGATGCCCTCCACGTCGACGTTCTCGGGCTCGGCCGGGTGCTGGATCGGCTCGTTGTAGACCGTCAGGTAGTAGAAGACGTTCGGGTCCTCACCCGGGTGCGGCTGCCCGTACATGCGGCGCAGCCCGTCCTCCATGATGTGCGCGATCTCGTAGCCGAACGCCGGGTCGTAAGAGACACAGCCCGGGTTCGTCGAGGCGAGCAACTGCGAGTGCCCGTCCGCGTGCTGAAGACCCTCACCGGTCAGAGTCGTACGACCGGCGGTCGCGCCCAGTACGAAACCACGCGCCAACTGGTCGGCCATCTGCCAGAACTGGTCGCCGGTGCGCTGGAAACCGAACATCGAGTAGAAGACGTACACCGGGATCAGCGGCTCGCCGTGCGTCGCGTACGCCGAACCCGCCGCGATCAGCGACGCCGTACAGCCCGCCTCCGAGATGCCGTCGTGCAGCATCTGCCCCGTCGGGGACTCCTTGTAGGCGAGCAGCAGTTCACGGTCGACCGACTCGTACTGCTGCCCCAGCGGGTTGTAGATCTTCGCACTCGGGAAGAACGCGTCCATACCGAACGTGCGGTACTCGTCCGGCGCGATCAGCACGAAACGCTTGCCGATCTCCTTGTCCCGCATGAGATCCTTCAGCACCCGCACGAACGCCATCGTCGTGGCGATCGACTGCTGACCCGACCCCTTCTTCGCCGCCGCGTACGTCTTGTCGCCCGGCAGCTCCAGCGGCTTCGACCGCACCACACGCGTCGGTACATAGCCGTCCAGGCTCCTGCGCCGGTCATGCATGTACTGGATCTCCTCCGAGTCCCGGCCCGGGTGGTAGTACGGCGGCTGGCCGTCCTCCAACTCCCGGTCCGAGATCGGCAGATGCAGCCGGTCACGGAAACCCTTGAGATCCGCGACCGTCAGCTTCTTCATCTGGTGCGTCGCGTTGCGCCCCTCGAAGTTCGGACCCAGCGTCCAGCCCTTCACCGTCTGCGCGAGGATCACCGTCGGCTGGCCCTTGTGCGCCTTCGCCGCCGCATACGCCGCGAACACCTTCTTGTGGTCGTGACCGCCACGCCCCAGATGCAGGATCTGCTCGTCGGTCATCCCCTCGACCATGGCCCGCAGCCGCTGGTCGTCACCGAAGAAGTGCTCACGGATGTACGCGCCGGTCTCCGTCGCGTACGTCTGGAACTGCCCGTCCGGCGTGGTGTTCAGCCGGTTCACCAGCACACCGTCACGGTCCTGCGCCAGCAGCGGGTCCCAGGAACGGTCCCAGACCAGCTTGATCACATTCCAGCCGGCGCCGCGGAACTGCGATTCCAGCTCCTGGATGATCTTGCCGTTGCCGCGCACCGGGCCGTCCAGGCGCTGGAGGTTGCAGTTGACGACAAAGGTGAGATTGTCCAGCCCCTCACGCGCCGCGATCGACAGCTGACCCAGCGACTCCGGCTCGTCCATCTCGCCGTCGCCCAGATACGCCCACACATGCGACCGCGACGTGTCCGCGATGCCACGCGCCTCCATGTAACGGTTCATCCGCGCCTGGTAGATCGCACCCAGCGGACCTAGACCCATCGAGACGGTCGGGAACTCCCAGAAGTCCGGCATCAGCCGCGGATGCGGATAGCTGGACAGCCCGTCGGGGGCCTTCGACTTCTCCTGACGGAACGCGTCGAGCTGCGCCTCGCTCAGCCGGTCCAGCAGGAACGCGCGGGCGTAGATGCCCGGGGACGCGTGCCCCTGGAAGAAGATCTGGTCACCGCCGTCCCCGCCGTCCTTGCCCCGGAAGAAGTGGTTGAAGCCCACGTCGTACAGGGAGGCCGAGGACGCGAACGTCGCGATATGACCGCCCACACCGATCCCGGGGCGCTGCGCGCGGGAGACCATCACCGCGGCGTTCCAGCGGGTCGCGTTGAGGACCTTGCGCTCGATCTCCTCGTTGCCGGGGAAGAACGGCTCGTCCTTGGTGGCGATCGTGTTGACGTAATCGGTGCTGCGCATCTCGGGCACGGCCACGCGCTTCTCGCGCGCCCGCTCGATCAGGCGGAGCATCAGATAGCGGGCGCGCTCACGCCCCCGTTCGTCGACGGCGGCATCGAGCGAGTCGAGCCACTCCTGGGTCTCCTCGGGATCAAAGTCCGGGACCTGGCTGGGAAGGCCGCCAATGATGATCGGGTTGCGATCGGATCCGGAAGCCACACTGTTCCTTCGCTGTTCGGGTCGTGTCGCACCCCGCGTCCGGGCCGGTCCCGGTCCTCCGACCGGTCACGTCATCCATGCGGGGCACGCCTGTGGGTCCTGCTGGGTACTGCTCGGGGTACTTGCCTCTGCTGCCGCCAGGGAACAGGCACGGGGAGCGGGCCGTACGGCGTATCCATCGTGTACCTCGGCGACGGAAACGTCACCTCTACCGGGGGGTAACCCTCACACCGCCACGGATTCCACGCGATCCCGTCGCCCGCCTGGCCGCCTGCCCGGTATTTCCGCCCAGTTCTCCGCCTGGTCGTCCGCCGTGTTCCGGGTCCGGCCAAATCGCAATCTTACGCCCAAGGCGACTATGCGTTTCGTTCGGTCGTTCGGACCCGATTGGCGTACCGAAGCCGCGTAGAATGACAAACAGGGCGGAAAGTCCCTGCGGGCATCACGCCCCGTGTTATCGGGGTGTCAGGAGATGCGACGAAGCGGCCCGGAACGTACCCGTTTCGGCGGTCTCGGCCGTCGGGTACTTGCGCGATCCGCCCGGCCCGTGTGGACTACGGCCAGCGCCCCGCGTACGCGCGTGGCTGAAGCATTTCCCGAAACATGATCAGGAGGCAATCCGTGAGCGCGACCGCGGACCACGCGGAGGAACGAACCAACGTTGCCGCGAGGCTTGGGTTCGAACCCGGACAGGTGGTCCAGGAGATCGGCTACGACGACGACGTCGAGCAGGAGCTCCGTGAGTCCATCGAGGCCGTCATCGGCCAGGAGCTCGTCGACGAGGACTACGAGGACGTGGCCGACGCCGTCGTGCTCTGGTTCCGCGACGACGACGGCGACCTGACGGACGCGCTGGTGGACGCCATCGGCCTCATCGAGGAGGGCGGAGCGGTCTGGCTGCTGACGCCCAAGACAGGCCGTGACAACTACGTCGAGCCCAGCGACATCAACGAGGCCGCCCAGACCGCCGGCCTGGCGCAGACCAAGAGCATCAACGCCGGCAAGGACTGGACAGGCAGCCGGCTGGTCACGCCCAAGGCGGCGAAGTCCAAGCGCTGAGAACAGGCGCCGCATCCGAGCGCGAAAGCCGCAGCGGCAGCCTGGCGCACACGCCTCGTAAGCCTCGTACGTAACGACGGCCCCCGTCGGCACCCGCCGCCGGGGGCCCTTGCGTGGTGCGTAGGGTGGGTGCCGCGGGCGGACCGGAGCGAACGAGGGGGAGCGGGGCACATGACGGGAACGGGACGGGCGGGCACCGCGGCACCGATCGCGGTCGGTGACCAGGCGCCCGACTTCAGCCTCAAGGACAACCACGGGCGGACGGTACGGCTCGCCGACTTCCGGGGCGGGGCCGCCGGACACGACAGTGGTGAGGCCGGGGGTGCCGGGGACCGCGACCACGACGGCAAGAACGTCGTCCTGGTCTTCTACCCGTTCGCCTTCACCGGCGTCTGCGCCGGCGAGCTGGGCGCGCTGCGCGACGCGCTTCCCGCCTTCGTCAACGACGACACCCAGCTGCTCGCCGTCTCCACCGACTCCATCCACACCCTGCGGATCTTCGCCGAGCAGGAGGGCCTGGAGTACCCGCTGCTCTCCGACTTCTGGCCGCACGGCCGGACCTCACGGGCGTACGGGATCTTCGACGAGGACAAGGGCTGCGCGCTGCGCGGCACCTTCGTCATCGACAGAACGGGCGTCGTGCGCTGGTCGGTCGTCAACGACCTGCCGGACGCACGCGATCTTGACCAGTACGTCAAGGCCCTCGCCGCTCTGTGACGACAACTCGCCACCCCTGAACGGGTCTCGCACAAAAACCCTTGTGGGAGCGGGGTTGTCCCCCGTAAACCACACAAGGGGCGGGAACCGGTCACTAGGATCCAGTCGTTCATCCGATGCCAATTGCACCAGGGGGCGCGCGACGCAGGCGACGGCCGCCGAAGTGGCCGGAGCCGAGGCCGCCCGCCCCTGAGAAACTCATCAAGGGAGGACTCGTGGGAGTCAGCCTCAGCAAGGGCGGCAACGTCTCGCTGACCAAGGCCGCGCCCAACCTGACCGCGGTCACCGTGGGTCTGGGCTGGGACGTCCGCACGACCACCGGTAACGACTTCGACCTCGACGCCAGCGCCCTGCTGACGAACGCCGAGGGCAAGGTCACGGGCGACGGAAACTTCGTCTTCTTCAACAACCTCAAGAGCCCCGACGGTTCCGTGGAGCACACCGGCGACAACACCACCGGTGAGGGCGAGGGCGACGACGAGGCGATCAAGGTCAACCTCGCCGGCGTCCCCGCGGACGTCGACAAGATCGTGTTCCCGGTCTCGATCTACGAGGCGGAGAGCCGCCAGCAGTCCTTCGGCCAGGTGCGCAACGCGTTCATCCGCGTCGTCAACCAGGCCGACAACAACGAACTGGCGCGGTACGACCTGACGGAGGACGCGTCGACCGAGACGGCGATGGTCTTCGGAGAGCTTTACCGAAATGGCGCCGAGTGGAAGTTCCGCGCCATCGGACAGGGGTATGCCTCTGGCCTGCGTGGCATCGCGCAGGACTTCGGCGTCAACGTCTGAGCCGCCGGTCCGTCCGTCCGGCGCCGCACCTCACAGCCGAGTGCGGCGCCGGACGCGCCTCACCGCGCGGGTCACGACCCGCACCCGTACCACCCGCACCACCCGCAGACGCACCACCGCACACGTGCGACCCGCACCACCCGCAGACGCACCACCGCACACGTGCGACCCGCACCACCGGCAGACGCACTACCGCACACGTGCGACCCGCACCACCGGCACCAACCGCACCACGAGCACGGCGTCAGGCGCGCCGTGCCCGGCTTCACGTCACTCTGGGGAGGACTCACCATCATGGGCGTCACACTCGCCAAGGGGGGCAATGTCTCCCTCTCCAAGGCCGCACCGAACCTCACCCAGGTGTTGATCGGTCTCGGCTGGGACGCGCGCTCCACCACCGGAGCGCCGTTCGACCTCGACGCCAGCGCACTGCTCTGCCAGTCCGGGCGCGTACTCGGCGACGAGTGGTTCATCTTTTACAACAACCTCACCAGCCCCGACGGCTCCGTCGAGCACACGGGCGACAACCTGACCGGTGAGGGCGACGGCGACGACGAGTCCCTGCTCGTCAACCTCCCCGCCGTCCCCGCGAATGTCGACAAGATCATCTTCCCGGTGTCGATCCATGACGCCGACGCCCGCGGACAGACCTTCGGTCAGGTCAGCAACGCGTTCATCCGCGTCGTCAACCAGGCGGACGGCCAGGAGCTCGCCCGGTACGACCTCACCGAGGACGCCTCCACGGAGACCGCGATGATCTTCGGCGAGCTCTACCGCTACGGCGGCGAATGGAAGTTCAGGGCCGTGGGACAGGGGTACGCGTCGGGCCTGCGCGGCATCGCTCTAGACTTCGGGGTCAACGTTTCGTAAAGCAGTACTCTGCGCGGGGGAATACCCGTTAACACCAGATGGGGTAGCCAGTGATCCTGAAAACCTTCGGCTGGTCGTTCGCCATCACGGCGGCCGGCCTTGCCTTCGCGGCCTGGCAGTGGGGGTGGGAGGCGTTCGGGATCGTACTGATCCTGTCGATCCTTGAGATCTCGCTGTCGTTCGACAACGCCGTAGTCAATGCCGGGATCTTGAAGAAGATGAATGCCTTCTGGCAGAAGATCTTCCTCACCATCGGCATCCTGATCGCCGTGTTCGGTATGCGGCTGGTGTTTCCCGTCGCCATCGTGGCCATCAGCGCCAAGGTCGGCCCCATCGAGGCCGTCCAACTGGCGCTCGACAAGCCCGAACAGTACGAGGCCCTGGTCACCGACGCGCACCCGGCGATCGCCGCCTTCGGTGGCATGTTCCTTTTGATGATCTTCCTGGACTTCATCCTTGAGGACCGTGACATCAAGTGGCTCGCCTGGCTGGAGCGCCCGCTGGCCAGGCTCGGCAAGGTCGACATGCTGTCGGTCTGCGTCGCGCTGGTCATCCTGCTCATCACGGCCATGACGTTCGCCACCAACGCCCATACCAGCACCGGATACCAGGACAAATCCGCCACCGTACTGCTGTCGGGTGTCGCCGGTCTGGTCACCTACCTCGTCGTCAACGGGCTCTCCAGCTTCTTCGAGAACAAACTCGAAGAGGAAGAGGAGCGCGAACACGAGGAGGAGGAGAGGGCCAAGGCCGAAGGCAAGCAGGTCTCGGCCGTCGGCCTCGCCGGCAAGGCCGCGTTCTTCCTGTTCCTCTACCTCGAAGTCCTGGACGCCTCCTTCTCGTTCGACGGAGTCATCGGCGCCTTCGCCATCACGAACCACATCTTCTGGATGGCGCTCGGCCTCGGTATCGGCGCGATGTACGTCAGGTCGCTCACCGTCTACCTCGTCCGCCAGGGCACGCTCGACGACTACGTCTACCTGGAGCACGGCGCGCACTACGCCATCGGCGCGCTCGCCGCGATCCTGCTCATCACCATCGAGCACGAGATCCACGAGCTCATCACCGGTCTCGTCGGCATCGTGCTGATCGCCGCGTCCTTCTGGTCATCCGTGGTCCGCAACAAGCGAGTTGCGGCCGAAGGTGGCGAGGATTCGGAAGACAAGAAAACAGTCCAAGTCTGAGTCCGCCTCCTGGGTGTGACCAGGAGGGGATAACGGGAACGCTCTGAGCGGGGCGGCCTGAGGCGGAAGCCTTCCGGCCGTCCCGCTGTTCACGTTCGGTACCGGCAACTGGTGGGGGTGGGGCGAGGATGGCCTTCTGGGACAATCTATGGCAAAACAAGGCATCACAATTCGATTCGGGCAGCTCCTCGACGAACGCGATCGAACTGACAAAGCGCAATCCGTCGGTCTCGCTCACCAAACAGGGCGCCGCCACCGGCAACCTCCGGGTCAACCTGTCCTGGCGGATGCGCACTTCGGACATCGAAGGACGGACGAGAGGCGGCAGCGGGCTGCTGCGGCACCCGTTCAAACTCTTCAAGCCCGAGGTGGTGCAGGCACACACCCTGGGCGTGGTCAACGTCGACCTCGACATCGGGTGCATGTACGAACTGGCCGACGGCAGCAAGGGCGTTGTCCAGCCCCTGGGCGGATTCTTCGGCAGCCTCAACGAGCCGCCCTACATCAAACTCAGCGGTGACGACCGCTTCGGCGCCCCGTCCGGCGAGACGATATTCATCAACCTCGACCACCGCGAAGAGATCAAACGGCTGCTCGTCTTCGTCTACATCTACGACCGCACCCCGGCCTTCGACCGGACCCACGCCAACGTCACGCTCTACCCGAGCAACGGCCCGCGCATCGAGATCGAACTGGACGAGCGCGCACCACAGGCCCGGTCCTGCGCGGTGTTCTCGCTGGAGACGGTGAAGGGCGACCTGGTGGTGCGGCGCGAGGTGAAGTTCGTGTACGGCTTCCAGGCGGAGCTGGACCGGCTGTACGGGTGGGGCCTGCAGTGGGGGCGGGGCTACAAGACGAAGACCTGAGCCGTTGAGCAGCTGAGCCGCTGCGGGGTGCGGGCCTACGGTCGTACGAACTGCGGCCCCATCGGCGGCAGCCGGAAATTCGGGTCCGGCGCGGGAGCCGCCGCCGCGGCCGGCTGCGGATAGCCGTACGCCGGAGCCACCTGCGGCAGCGGCGGTGCCGACGGCGGCTGCGGGCCTGGGGCGGGCGCGTGCGGATAGCCGTAACCGGACTGCGCCGCCGCCGGCTGCGGATACCCGTAGGCGGGGCGCGCGGCTGCGGGCTGCGGATAGCCGTAGCCGGACTGCCCCTGCTGCTGACCGGGGAACTGCGGCTGCTGCGCGGGGGGCGCCTGCCCGGCGTTCGCAGCCAGCGGGCTGGGAATAAGGGCGGTCTCACCCTCCGAGCCGTCCGGGCCCTGCGCCGAACCGTCGGCCCCTTCCGTTTCGTCGACCGAGATGCCGAAGGCCGTCGCCAGCCCGATCAGCCCGGTCGGATAGCCCTGGCCCACGGCCCGGAACTTCCAGTGGTTCCCGCGCCGGTAGAGCTCGCCGCAGATGATCGCGGTCTCCTCGCCGGTCTCCGGGCGTACGTCGAAAACAGCCAGCGGGTCACCGTCGGCCTGCCCCGCGTCGTACAGCAGGACCCGCAGGTCATGCACATGCTGGAAACTTGCCCCGTCCGACGACGCCGCCAGCACCACCTGATCGACACTCGGGTCGAGCGCGGCCAGATCCGCCTCGACGGTGTCGGTCAGCCCCTCGGGCACCTGCTTCTTCGGCAGCCGCCTGACCAGGCCCGACGGATGACGAGGCTGGTTGTAGAAGACGAAGTCCTCGTCGGAGCGCACACGCCCCTCAGGCCCCAGCAGAAGCGCCGACGCGTCCACGTCGGGGACCCCCGCCCCCGGGGTCCAGCGCAGCACAGCCCTTACGGCCATGGCATTGAGGGGGACGTTCGAGCCCTTCACCATCGCGTGCGTCATACCGGTCATCCTGCCTTCCCGCAGGCCGCGCGGACAACGTGGGGGCATGGTGGGAGGAGGCCGGGCGGGGGTGAGAGAGGGGCGAGAAGTGGACGAGTTACCTGAAATTCATGCAGGCGTGGAACTCTTGACTCCCGTCCATACGTACTATTACCGGCCACATGTCAGAGGGACTACCGTGGCAGTACGGGGGATGTAAATGCGTCACTTCGGGCACATTCCGCCCACTGCTCGGCAAGGCTTGTTCCACCAGGAGCCCGGCGAGTTCACCTCCGCCTCTCCCGGCGGCATGCTCGCGACGGCCCTCGGCGCCACCCTCTACAGCCCGGCCACCAGGCCACGGCTGGCGGACGACGTCGTCAAGCTGGCAGGCCGGGGCGTCGTGTCGATGGTGCTGTGCCTTGAGGACTCCATCGACGACTCCGAAGTCGAGTGGGCCGAGGAGAACCTGGTCCAGCAGTTCACCGACCTCGACCGGCGCGACGCGGAGCTCCCGCTGCTGTTCGTCCGCGTCCGCGAACCGGACCAGATTCCCGACCTCGTACGCCGGCTCGGCCCCGCCGCCCACATCCTGTCCGGATTCGTACTGCCGAAGTTCACCGAAGAGCGCGGCGTCCCCTTCCTGGAGGCGCTGATTTCAGCCGAACATGAGAGCGGGCGGCGCCTCTTCGCCATGCCCGTACTCGAATCACCCGAACTGCTCCATCTGGAGACCCGCGCCGAGACCCTCACCGGCATCGCCCGCACCGTCGACAAGTACCGCGAGCGCGTACTGGCACTGCGACTCGGCGTCACCGACTTCTGCTCCGCCTACGGGCTCCGCCGCGCACCCGACATGACCGCGTACGACGTACGCATCGTCTCCGCCGTCATCGCCGACGTCGTCAACGTCCTCGGCCGCTCCGACGGCACCGGCTTCACCATCACCGGCCCCGTATGGGAGTACTTCCGACTCCACGAGCGCATGTTCAAACCGCAACTGCGCCGCAGCCCCTTCCTCGAAGGACGCGCCGAAGAACTGCGCACCGCCCTCATCGAGCACGACCTCGACGGACTCCTGCGCGAGATCCAGCTCGACCAGACCAACGGGCTCGTGGGCAAGACCTGCATCCACCCCTCACACGTCATGCCCGTGCACGCACTGTCGGTCGTCAGCCACGAAGAGTTCAGCGACGCCCAGGACATCCTGCGGCCGGAACGGGGACGGGGAGGCGTACTGCGCTCCTCGTACACGAACAAGATGAACGAGGTGAAGCCCCACCGCGCCTGGGCCGAACGCACCATGCGGCGCGCCGAGGCCTTCGGCGTCGCCAAGGAGGACATCGGCTTCGTCGAGCTGCTCGCCGCCGGGCTGGCGGAATGAGCGCCCCCGGCGCCAACGAAATCGCCCGCCCGGACGACGAGAACCACACGCTTGACAACGACAACGACAACGAC
>NZ_MDCR01000479.1 GCF_001723055.1 Streptomyces niveus | reverse complement strand
TGATCAGCGAGGAAGCCCCGGGTCTGCACTTCATGACCATGAACTTCTCGAAGGTGACGACGGAGATCTACCAGAATCTCGGCCTCCACCACTGAGTTCACATCCAGGCAACCAGCGACAGGGGGCACTTCGACGCCCACTGGGCGAGGATTCGCGCCGATCCCGACGTGGTGATGCGCACGGTGGTCGCCGACGTGGAGGTGGCCGGTCACGTCGCGGCGTACGGACCGGCGGACGAACGCGAGGTCACGTACTGGATCGACCGNNGCGGCCGACAACTCGGGCTCGATCCGCGTCCTGGAGAGGTGCGGCTTCGTCATCACCGGGCACGACAGGGGCTTCGCCCAGGCACGGCAGGGCGAGATCGACGAAGTGCTCCTCACCTTGAGCTGAGACCCGACGGCGATCAGCGGCCCTGCCAGGGACGGAGCTTCTCCGGGTTGCGTACCGCCCAGATGTGCCTGATCCGGTCTCCCGCGATGTCGAACGCGAACACCGTGACGTTGACGCCCTCGTACTGGGAGACCAGACCGGGCCGGCC
>NZ_MDCR01000478.1 GCF_001723055.1 Streptomyces niveus | reverse complement strand
GGCGGGGCGACGATGGCGTACTTCGCGCAGGACGCGCAGACGGAGGAGAGCGAGATCTGGTTCGGCACGGATCCGGCGCATGAGGATTTCGGGGCGAGGAGGTTCAGGGTGGATGAGGGGCGGCGGCCGGTTATGGATTTGGGTGGGGTCGACGCGCACTCGAACTATTTCGACCCGGACCGTGATGAGGTGTCCGCTCGGAATGTCGCCAAGATCGTTGCCGGTAGAGGGCAGGCCATCAGCATGCAGGACCCACGATGAGGATTGCGCGATCCGTCTGTATTCCGCTGCTGATTGCTGTGGCCGGATGCGGACTTACGTCAGGGGTGGATGCCCCGGAGGGGAAGCGATCAGATATGAACATGCAGGAGGCCGCCGAGAGAGCGGACGCGATTGTTCAGCAGACTATCGATTCGGTAAGGCCGCGGCTCCGCTGGAACCATGGTCCGTCGAATGACAAGATCTGCACCGACTTCAAGAACGACACCCTCGCCACGGGTTCGGTGAAGCGTCGCGCAGCGATCATGACTGTCGTCTCACGGCAGCGACGCGGCAGCCTGCTCGGTGTCGTGGAGCGAGCTTGGAAGTCGCGTGGCTACGAGATCACCAGCGTGGATACGGACGAAGAGCTGCCGGCCATCTACGCGGCCACTCCGGAAGGCTTTCGCCTGAGCGTGGCCGTCGCGGGCGAAGGCCAGTTCTTCTTCTCCATCACCACCCCGTGCTTCGCCAAGTCCGACGTCGCCGACCCCAAGACCCAGCCGAACACTCCGCACCGCGAGGGTGGGTACCCCCAGCGCCCCGACGTCCACGACGACTTCTGGTCCGCCGCCGCACCCCCGCCACCCCCCACCTGATCCGCAGTCAGCTCCGCCCCGCCCCTGTGGCACAGTCGTTCCCGTGGATGCCCTCAGAGCCCAGGACCCCCCGCGGATCGGCGACTACGTGCTGCTCGCGCGGATTGGGGCCGGGGGGATGGGGGTGGTGTATCTC
>NZ_MDCR01000477.1 GCF_001723055.1 Streptomyces niveus | reverse complement strand
GCGAGGCGCCGTGCCAGGGACTGCGAGCCCGGCAAGATCCAAACGACAGGCCCTAGCGTCCCGGTAAGATCCACGGCATGGGTACGACGTAGGAACACGAGCGTGGTCCGTGACCACAGAACGGCCGCCCGGCAGCCGCCGGGCCGCGTTCGTGCGCCTTCCGTCAGCCCGACTCCCAGGAGACAGCCTCCCCATGCCCTACGTATCGCCCTCCCCCGCCCTGAACCGCCGCGTCGAGCGGCTGCGTACGCTCGCCGCGGCCGAACCACGCCTGGACGGCGTCCTGTTGTACGGGTCGTGGACCCTCGGCGAGTCGGACGCGCACTCGGACATCGACGCCTATCTCTTCGTACGGGACGCGGACGCGGACACGTTCGACGGGCGGGAGTTCGTCGGGCGGCTGGCGCCGCTCAAGCTCGCCCACACCAATATGTACGGGATCCTCGCCGTCGTCTTCGACGACCTGATGCGCGGGGAGTTCCACATCGATCCGGCGGGGTCCGGCATCGATCAGATCTCGTCGTGGGAGGGGATGGTGCACCTGCCCGACCCCGGGTCCGCCGTCCTGCTCGACCGAAGCGGGCGGCTGACCGCGGCCGCGCGCCGGCTCGCCGGCCACCGCCCGCCCGAGCCGGTGTCCACGGCCCAGGAGCTGTGCGACGAACTGGCCAACTGGACGCTGATGCTGGCGCATGTGCGGGCCCGGGGCGAGAACGCCCGCGCGTACAACCTGCTGCACGCCGTGGTGGCGCCGCTCCAGTTGAAGCTGTGCCGGCTGCTGCGGGGGTCCACGGCGCACTGGCTGACGCCGAGCCGGGCTCTGGAGCGGGATCTCCCGGAGTCCGACCGCGCGCGCCATCTGGCGACCACGGGTGGGGCGCGGCCCGCCGAGGTCCGGTCGGCGGCGATGGAGAGCTGGCGGTGGAGCCGGGAGCTGGCCGCCGAGGCGGCGGCCCGCTGGGGCACCGCGCTGCCGCTTCAACTGCACGACGAGATCGCGGAGTTGCTGGCCGACGGGGTGACGCGGGCGACGGCAACTTCCGTCGACACGCGTCACCCCTGAGGGGGCAACCGCCCGCCCGCCGGTCCACGTCGTCCCTCCCGGAGGTCAGTTTCCGAGGAGGGGAACCAGATGGACGGGGCGGGCACCGGAGGGGAAGCGGGCGACAGCGGCGGCGACGCGCGTACGGAGCGCGGGAGTCGGGCGGCTCGCGGGCTTCGGGCGGTCGTTCCGATCGTGTGCGTCCTCGCGATCGTCGCCCTGACAGCGGCCGTGGGACGCCTCTGGTACGGAGCCCCGTACGGGACGGCCGATCCCGCGCGGGCGGCCGAGCGGATCCAGGAGCGTTCCCAGCGGGCGTACGACCTCCTGAGGCTGCCCGAACCGGTCGCGCCGGCCTGGAACTTCCTCGACCATCGCGTGTGCCGTGACCGTGGACTGCGCGACGTCACCGGCGATCCGGAGCCGGGAGTCATGGCCCCCGAACACCGCTGGGGTGTCGACGGTGTCTCCGAGGGTGTCGCCCGACCGGCGCTGGACCGGCTGCGTCATCGGCTGACCGCTCAGGGCTGGGAACACATCCATGAGCGGGAGGCGCGGGGACCGGGACCTGTCGAGACCGGGTTCCGCTTCGAGGACCCGGCGAGCGGCGACACGCTGGACGCCCGCTGGAACAGCGCGCGCGGCGCCCTGTTCGTCGATGTCCGGGCGCCGTGCGCGCGCGTTCCGGACGCCCTCGCCGACGCCTCCCGGGATCTCTTCGACCGCGCTCCCGACGGGCCGTTCCCGGACGGCGCAACGACCGGCACAACGACCGGCACGCAGGAGTGAATTGTTTCAGCTCCGGGGTGCCGACCGGGCCGGGAAAACCCCACCGACCAGGGCCGTACCGCACCTTGACATGGCTCCGCGACGCCACCTACCTTCTCAGTGAATCGATTCATTCATCGATCAGGGACCGAAGGAAGCCTCTTGATGACGTCCTCCCCCGAATCCGAACTGCTGGCGCGTTCCCACCGCCTGGGCGCCGATCCGCGCAACACCAACTACGCGGGCGGCAACACCTCCGCCAAGGGCCTGGCCGCCGACCCGGTGAGCGGCGGCGACACCGAGCTGATGTGGGTGAAGGGGTCCGGCGGGGACCTGGGCACGCTCACCGGACCGGGTCTGGCCGTGCTCCGGCTCGACCGGCTGCGGGCGCTCGCCGAGGTGTATCCGGGGGTGGATCGCGAGGACGAGATGGTCGCCGCCTTCGACTACTGCCTGCACGGCAAGGGCGGCGCGGCCCCCTCCATCGACACCGCGATGCACGCTCTGGTGGACGCCGCCCACGTCGATCATCTGCACCCGGACTCGGGCATCGCGCTCGCCTGTGCGGCGGACGGCGAGGCGCTGACGGCCCGGTGCTTCGGCGAGCGCGTGGTGTGGGTGCCGTGGCGGCGTCCCGGCTTCCAACTCGGCCTGGACATCGCCGCGGTGAAGGAGGCGAACCCGCGGGCGATCGGCTGTGTGCTCGGCGGCCATGGCATCACCGCGTGGGGGAACACGTCGCGCGAGTGCGAGGAGAACTCGCTGAGCATCATCCGCGAGGCCGAGCGGTTCCTCGCCGAGCACGGCCGACCGGAGCCGTTCGGTCCGCCGCTCGAGGGGTACGGCCCGCTGCCCGGCGACGAGCGGCGGGCGCGCGCCGCCGCGCTGGCCCCGCTGCTGCGCGGGCTGGCCTCCACGGACCGGCCGCAGGTGGGGCACTTCACCGACAGCGAGCCCGTGCTGGACTTCCTGTCCCGCGCGGGGCACCCGCGTCTCGCGGCGCTCGGCACCTCGTGCCCGGACCACTTCCTGCGTACGAAGGTCCGGCCGCTGGTCCTCGATCTGCCCGCGTCCGCGCCGCTCGACGAGGTGAAGGACCGTTTCGCGCGGCTGCACGAGGAGTACCGCGCGCAGTACGCCGCCTACTACGACCGGCACGCCGACGCCGGCTCGCCGCCGATGCGGGGCGCCGATCCGGCGATCGTGCTGGTGCCGGGTGTGGGCATGTTCTCGTACGGCAAGGACAAACAGACGGCCCGGGTGGCCGGTGAGTTCTATCTCAACGCGATCAATGTGATGCGGGGCGCCGAGTCGGTGTCGTCGTACGCGCCGATCGAGGAGTCGGAGAAGTTCCGGATCGAGTACTGGGCGCTGGAGGAGGCGAAGCTCCGGCGGATGCCGGCCCCGAAGCCGCTGGCCGCCCGCGTCGCGCTGGTGACCGGCGGCGGGTCGGGCATCGGGAAGGCCGTCGCGCACCGGCTGGCGGCCGAAGGCGCGTGTGTGGTCGTGGCCGATGTGAACGCGGCGGGCGCGGCGGAGGTCGCCGCCGAACTGGGCGGCCCCGAACGGGCGTTGGCGGTCACCGTCGACGTGACCGACGAGGACGCGATCGGCGCCGCCTTCCGCGCGGCGGTGCTCGCGTTCGGCGGCGTGGACCTGGTCGTCAACAACGCGGGCATCTCGATCTCGAAGCCGCTGCTGGAGACGACCGCGCGNNCGCGCGGCTCGTTCCTGGTGTCGCGGGAGGCGGCAAGGGTCATGACCGGGCAGGGGATGGGTGGTGACATCGTGTACATCACCTCGAAGAACGCGGTGTTCGCCGGTCCCAACAACATCGCCTACTCGGCCACGAAGGCGGACCAGGCGCACCAAGTCCGTTTGCTGGCGGCGGAGTTGGGTGAGCACGGCATCCGGGTCAACGGGGTGAACCCGGACGGGGTGGTGCGCGGGTCGGGGATCTTCGCGGGTGGCTGGGGGGCGCGGCGGGCCGCGGTGTACG
>NZ_MDCR01000476.1 GCF_001723055.1 Streptomyces niveus | reverse complement strand
TGCGCCGCCAGGACGTCGCCGACGCGCTCGCCGGCGGACCGGCCGCGTCGGCGACGTCCTGGCGGCGCAGGCGGGTCTGTTTGGGCATGTTCCAGCCGAGGACGCCGGTGACCCGGCCCTCGCTGCGGTAGCGCGCGACGAAGCGTCCGGTCGCCGGGTCTCCGTCCACGACGGTCATCTCGGCCCCGGCGCCGGCGGGTACGACGCCGTGCACCTGGATCTTCGTGTCGAACTGGTCGGTCCAGAAGTACGGCACGGGGGTGTACGCGCGGTCGCCGCCGAGGATGTTGGCCGCGACGACCATGGCCTGTTCGCCCGCGTTGGTCCGGTTCTCCAGCCGTAACAGCGCGCCGAGTCGGTCGTGATGCCAGCGCGCCACGTCCCCGACGGCGTACACGCCATCGGCGGCCCGGCAACGGGAGTCGCAGACAAGGCCGTTGTCGACACGCAGACCGCTGTCGCGGAGCCAGTCGGTCACCGGATCGGCGCCGATCGCCACGACGACGAGATCCGCGGGCAGCACCTCGCCGTTGTCGAGACTCACGCCGGTGACGGCCCCGGCGGAGCCGGCCAGTGCGCGCACACCGGCGCCCAGCCGCAGCCGGATCCCGCGTGCGGTGTGCAGTTCCGCGAGCAAGTCGGCGACGCCGTGGCCGAGTTGAGCGGCCATGGGGGCGTGCTGGGGTCCCGCGAGGGTGACGTCGAGACCCATGGTGCGGGCGGTGGCGGCGATCTCGGCGCCGAGGACACCGTCGCCGACGACCACGAGTCGCGTGGCGTCCAGGAGTCCTGCGCGCAGCGCGAGAGCGTCGTCGAGGGTGCGCAGTACGTGGACACCGGCCAGGCCGCTCTGTCCGGGGAGGGTCCGGGGTCTCGTACCGGTGGCCACGACCAGCGCATCGGCGCGCAGGACGCGTCCGGAGGCGGTGCGCACCGTGCGGGTGGTGGCGTCCAGGCCGACCGCCGGGTCACCGAGGATGAAGTCGGCGTCCAGCGCCGACAGTGCTTCGCGCGGGCGCAGTTGGGCCCTGTCGGGCTGCCAGGTGCCGGCGAGCACCTGCTTCGACAGGGGTGGTCTGTCGTACGGCGGGTGTGTCTCCTCGCCCAGGACGGTCACCTTGCCCCGGTAGCCGTGGCGCCGTAACGCCTCCACCGTGGTGAGCCCGGCGGCGCAGGCGCCGACCACCAGCACGTCGGCCGCCTCGCGTTGGGCGGTGTGGGGTATCTGGTCCGCCGTGGCTCTCATCGTCGGTACTCCTCCGGCTGCGGTTCGGCGAGGAACGTGGGGGTCGCAGGGGTGGTCTCGACAGCGCCCGGCGCATGCCCCGTGGCATGACGGGGCTCGGGGCGAGGCGATCAGGGGTGGGAGGTGCGGGGATGAGGGGTCGTCAGGACCGGGTGACGGGGGCCAGCCACAGCCCCACCATGGCGTCGATCAGTCCCGTGCCGGCGTCGTGCCAGGTCGACCCGGGTGCGGCGGAGCCGAGGGCGAACGCCCGCTCCCGCTCGGCGAAGACATGCACCATCAACTGACGGGCCATGTCGGCGCGATCGGCCCGTACGTCGGCCGGCAGGTCGGCCAGGCACGCGTCGAGCCCCTGGACGATCCGGCGCAGGGACGGCGCGGTGAGTGATTCGTGGACCATGATCTCGCGCAGGGCCGGGTCGGTCATCGCCTGTGCGGCGAACCGGGCGTGCCAGGTGGGGCTGCCGAGCGTGGCGAGATAGTCGGTGGCCGGGCGTACGAGTGCGCTGACCCAGTCCCGTACGCCGGGGGAAGGGCCGATCTCGTTGACCATGCGCAGGCGGTGCTGTTCGACGGGCTCCGCGTGCTTGCGTGCGATCGCCCGTACGAGGTCCGTCTTCGTACCGAAGTGATAGCCGACGGCCGCGTTGTTGCCCTGGCCGGCCGCTTCACTGACCTGGCGGTTGGAGACGGCGAACACTCCGTGCTCGGCGAACAGGCGCTCCGCCGTGGCGAGGATCAACTCCCGCGTCGCGTCGGCGCGTTCCCCCCGGCCGGTCTTCCCTCTCACGGGCACGAGCGTACCGGCACTTCGCGCGGGGTCACCCATGGCACATCCTCGTGGTCGGCTTCGAGTACGTGATCAGTTAACCGCCCCCATCCAGTTAAAGCAAGCGACTGACTTAATCTCGCCGTTCATATGTCCGCACCCAACACCCGCAGATGGTCGCCCGTCATCGGAGTGGACTCGCCCGGCGCCCGGTTATCGAAGGGCTTCCGGCGTCTATTCGTGCCTTGTCCGAAGTCTCCGCACCACCCCACAGAAAGAGAAGTCCCCCATGCGTATTCGCACCGCAGTCGCCGCCACCGCTCTCGCCGCCCTCACCCTCCTGGGCAGCGCCGGCGCCGCCTCCGCCAACGAGCGCGGCGGCCAGCACGACGGCAACAGCATCGTGAACAGCGAGTTCGTCTCCACGTGGATCAAGGACAGCTTCAACACTGTCGTGGTCTTCGGCAACAACCTCTAAGACCCCCGTACACAGTCGTCGGCCTCCCGCGGTGATCCGCGGGAGGCCGACGGCCGTTTCCCGGGCCGGTGACGGGTCAGAGCGAGCCGGGGACGACGAACAGGCACCAGGTGACGAGCGGACCCACGACGGCGATCCCCAGACCCCAGGCCATGAGGCGGCGGAACACCAGATCGCGCTGGTCCGGCGGGGTGTTCGCGGTCACCAGCGCGCCGCTCGTGGAGAAGGGCGACGCGTCCACGATCGACGCGGATATGGCGAGCGCGGTGATGAGCCCGACGGCTCCCACCTGGCCGGTGAGCAGGAAGGGAACCGCCAGGGGGATCAGCGCCCCGAGCATGCCGGTGGTCGAGGCGAAGGCCGACACCACGGCGCCGATGAGACAGATCAGCAGGGCCCCCAGGAGTGGGGCGTCGATGCTCGCGACGCGTTCGCCGAGCCAGTCGATGGTGCCGAGACGTTCCATCTGGCTGACATACGTGACGATGCCGCAGACGAGCAGCACGGTGGACCACGCGCACTTGTCCACCGCGCCCTTGGCCGATGTCGGCGCGACCAGGGTCAGGACGACGGAGATGGTGAGCGCCATCAGACCCACGTCCAGGTCGAAGAAGAGGGCGCCGGCGACCAGGCTGAGCAGTCCGAGGAGTGTCAGTGCGCGCGGGAGGTCGAGCCGCAGGGATGCCGGTGCCGTGGCCTCGTCGTCCGCGTCCTTCCCTCCACTGGTGGCTATTCGCCCGAGCAACTGCCGTCCGCCGAAGAGCAGGAAGATGATGACGCACAGGCCGACGTTGAACAGGAAGGAGGCGGTGAACAGCGTCGCGGGGCTGCCGGGCAGATCGTTGCGTTCGACGACGTTGTTGGTGATGCTGCCGAAGACCCCGATGGGCGAGAAGCCGCCGGCGCTGGCCCCGTTGGCGATGAACAGCCCCATGAGCACGGGACTTATCCCGTACGCGACGGCGAAACCGAGCCCGATGGGCGCGACGATTCCGACCGCCGCGGGCGTGACGGCGCCGACCGCCGTGAGAACGGCGGTG
>NZ_MDCR01000475.1 GCF_001723055.1 Streptomyces niveus | reverse complement strand
CGCCGCGCAGATCCGGGCGCTGGAACTCATTCCGGCGGACGGCTCCGTACTGACGTGCTCGCCGACCGAGAACGCGGACATCTTCGCGAGCGCCCGGATCTGCGCGGCGATCGAGGCAGAGTCGCGGCCGGTGCCGTGCGTTCCGGTGGACGTCGCGCCCGCGACGGTCTGATCCATGATGTCGCCCATGTTGGTGAGCGACAGGCCTTCTCTGGCCAGGGCCTCGTTCAGCCGCCTCAGCGGGGTGCCCGCCGCCACGGTCACGGTGCCGGCCGCCCGGTCGATCTCCCGGATGCCGGTGAGCAGTTCGGGCCGTATCAGCAGGCCGTCGGTGGTCGCGGCGGACGTGAACGAGTGCCCCGTACCGACCGCCTTGACCCGCAGCCCGTCGGCGGCGGCCGTACGTATCGCCTCGGCGAGTTCTTCCACGGAGGCGGGGGAGAAGGTGCGCGTGGGACGGGAGCTCACGTTCCCCGCCCAGTTACGCCAGGTGCTTGTCGCGTTCCTCGTCGTCGCCGCGCTCGTACCGGTGCCGGTCATCAGCCCCACGCCCCTCCCGATCCGTTGGCCGCTCCCGCAGCCTGCGGTGGCCGAGCAGCGCCACCAGGGCCGCGGCCACTCCCGCCACCACGGGCACGGCGAACCCCGCCCGCGCCCCGGAGGCGTCCACCACCCATCCCGCGGCGGAGGAGCCGAGCGCCACCCCGACGGCGAGCCCGGTACTGACCCAGGTCATGCCCTCGGTGAGCTTGGTACGAGGTACGTGTGCCTCGACGAGGGCCATCGTCGTCACCATCGTCGGTGCGATCGACAGGCCGGCGACGAAGAGCGCCACGGCCAGGATCGGCAGATTCCCGGCCAGTTGGAGGGGGATCATACTCACGGCCATCGCACAGACACCCACCAGCCACCTCCTGGAGGCGCTGCCCCGCAGATGCAGCAGCCCGAAGACGGCCCCGGCGAGACAGGAACCGAGCGCGTACACCGCGAGCACGAGGCTCGCCGCCGTCTTGTTCCCCCGCTCCTCCGCGAACGCCACGGTCACCACGTCGATGGCCCCGAAGATCGCGCCGGTCGCCACGAACGTCACCACGAGCACCTGGAGACCGGAGGAGCGCAGCGCGGTGCCCCCGGTGTGGTGCTCACGCGGCTGCGGCACGGGCTCGGTGGCGCGCTGCGCCGTCAGCCAGAAGACCCCCGTCACCAGGAACACCGCCGCCAGCAGCGGGCCCGCCTCGGGGAACCAGGCCGTGGACAGACCGATCGCGATGATCGGCCCGAAGATGAAGCACAGCTCGTCGACGATCGACTCCCACGAGTACGCGGCGTGCAGCTCACGCGGCGACCCCCGGTACAGCTCCGCCCAGCGCGCCCGCACCATCGAGCCCACGCTCGGCACACAGCCCGCGCCCGCCGCGAAGACGAACAGCGTCCACTCCGGGGCCGACTGCTGGGCGCAGAGCAGAAGTCCGGCGACGGCCGTCACGGCGGTCAGCGCGGCGGGCCGCAGCACCCGCCGCTGGCCGTGCCGGTCCACGAGCCGGGAGATCAGCGGTCCCATCCCGGCGGCGGACATCGCGAGCGTCGCCGCGAGCGCCCCCGCCAGGCCGTAACGCCCGGTGAGCTGCGAGATCATCGTCACGACGCCGATGCCCATCATCGACAGCGGCATCCGGCCGACGAGACCGGCCGCGCTGAAACTCCGGGTGCCGGGCGCGGCGAAGATCGCGCGGTAGGGACTGGCCACGTGTCGCTCCGGTGGACGCTGTCGCGAGTGACGGCGCGTAGGGCCGCTGAGCACTGGCGGGTAAGGAATGAACAGGCGCAGACAGCTTACGGCCCGGCGGGCACCGGGCGCGCCTCGGTTTATCGCCCCCCGACCCTGGATGGCAGGATCGGGGCATGCCCGAACAGCTGACGACTTCCCCCTACGACGCCCTGCTGCTGCTGTCCTTCGGCGGCCCGGAAGGCCCGGACGACGTGGTTCCGTTCCTGGCGAACGTGACCCGTGGCCGGGGCATCCCCGAGGAGCGGCTCAAGGAAGTCGGGCAGCACTACTTCCTGTTCGGCGGGGTCAGCCCGATCAACGAACAGAACCGCGTCCTGCTCCGGGCCCTGCGCGCGGACTTCGCCGAGAACGGCCTGGAACTGCCCGTCTACTGGGGCAACCGCAACTGGGCGCCCTATCTGACCGACACCCTGCGGGAGATGACCAAGGACGGCAGACGCCGGGTCGCCGTCCTCGCCACCAGCGCGTACGCCTCGTACTCCGGCTGCCGCCAGTACCGCGAGAACCTGGCGGAGGCTCTCGCCACGCTCGTGGACGAGGGCCTTCGGCCGCCCCGTGTCGACAAGCTGCGGCACTACTTCAACCACCCCGGTTTCGTACGGCCCATGGCCGAGAGCGTGCTCGCGTCCCTCGCCGACCTCCCCGAGGACGTACGCGCGGGGGCTCACCTCGCCTTCACCACCCACTCCGTCCCGCTGGCCGCCGCCGACACCTCGGGCCCCGTCGAGGACCACGGAGCCGGCGGCGCGTACGTCGCCCAGCACCTCGACGTGGCGCGGCTCATCGCCGACACGGTGCGCGAGGAGACCGGGATCGAACACCCCTGGCAGCTCGTCTACCAGTCGCGCAGCGGCGCCCCGCACATCCCGTGGCTGGAGCCGGACATCTGCGACCACCTGCAGACCGTGCACGACGCGGGGGCCCCGGCGGTCGTCATGGTGCCCATCGGGTTCGTCTCGGACCACATGGAGGTGCTGTACGACCTGGACACCGAGGCCACCGCGAAGGCCGCCGAACTCGGCCTGCCGGTACGGCGATCCGCCACGGTCGGCGCCGAGAGACGGTTCGTCGCCGCCGTACGCGACCTGCTCCTGGAGCGCGCGGCGACCGAGCGGGGCCGGGCCGTCGAGCGGTGCGCCCTCGGGTCGCTCGGGCCCAGCCACGACCTCTGCCCGGTCGGCTGCTGCCCCGCGCGTACGCCCCGCCCGGCCGCCGCGGGCGCCGACAGCCCGTACGCCTGAGCCCCGCACGCACACCGCCTCGTACGCCCGCCGCCCGTCGCATCGCCCGGTGCCCTCCCGAGGAGTGATCCCGCCCGTGACCGACCCCCTGACCACCGAACTGCTCGCACTCGCCCTGGAGGCCGCGCGCCGGGCCGGGGAGCTGCTGCGTGACGGCCGCCCCGCCGACCTGGGCGTGGCCGCCACGAAGTCCAGCCCCATCGACGTCGTCACGGAGATGGACATCGCGGCCGAGAAACTGATCACGGGCTTCCTGGCCGAGAACCGCCCCGACGACGGCTTCCTCGGTGAGGAGGGCGCCAGTTCGGCCGGCAGCAGCGGTGTCCGCTGGGTGATCGACCCGCTGGACGGCACCGTCAACTATCTGTACGGGCTGCCGACCTGGGCCGTCTCCATCGCCGCCGAACGCGACGGCGTCACCCTCGTCGGCGTCGTCGAGGCCCCGATGCGCCGCGAGACCTTCCGGGCCGTGCGCGGCGGCGGCGCGCACCTGAACGACCGGCCGGTGAGCTGCCGCCCCACCCCGCCGCTGGACCAGGCGCTGGTCTCGACCGGCTTCAACTACGTCGCCACCGTCCGCACCCACCAGGCGGCCGTCGCGGCGCGGCTGATCCCGCGGCTGCGGGACATCCGGCGCGGCGGCTCCGCGGCCGTCGACCTCTGCGACGTCGCCGCCGGCCGGCTCGACGGC
>NZ_MDCR01000474.1:328-700 GCF_001723055.1 Streptomyces niveus | reverse complement strand
ACGGCGGCGAGGTCATCTCCTTCGTCCAGGGCGGCGACGGCGAGCTGTACGTCCTCGGCCTCGGCGGCAGCATCTCCCGCATCGACGCGGCATAATCCCTGTCGGGCCCGGCGCATCACGCTCCGCGCCGGGCCCGACGCGCGCCCGGACCACCCCGCCGGCGAAGACGGCGAGCCCGACGGCGGCGAGCAGGAAGTCCCACCCGAGTGCCCTCACGCCCCGAGCCTCTGCCGGGCGAGGCTGAACCAGACGGCTTTGTACGCGGGCTCCCGCCCCCCGTAAACGGTGGCCCCCCAGTCCCGAGCGAGGCTCTCCACCAGCCGTAACCCCTGCCCGCCCTCCTGTACGGCTCCGCCCTCGCCGGGCGCGGGC
>NZ_MDCR01000474.1:0-283 GCF_001723055.1 Streptomyces niveus | reverse complement strand
CCGGGCGCGGGCAGGTCCCAGGGGTTGTTGTCGCAGACGTACACGGTGGCCAACTTCCGATTGACGACGGCCTCCACCCGAATCCGCCGCGTCCGCGTATGCCGGTGCGCGTTGGTCACCAACTCGCTGACACAGAGCCGGGCGTCGTCCACGAGGGGGGTGTACCCGCTGACTTGGAGGAGCGCACTGATGAACTCCCGGGCGAGCCGGGGGGCGTACGCGCTGCTGGGCACGGTGAGCCGATAGCTCTCGCCGCGGTGGTGTTGGGGGGTGGGGGTTGCTG
>NZ_MDCR01000473.1 GCF_001723055.1 Streptomyces niveus | reverse complement strand
GGCGGGGAGTCCGTACGCCCGGCGGCGGGGACTCCGTCGGCGCACCTCGCCGCGGCGACGCGCTCCGAGCCGGCCGGCCGGTCGTCCGCACCGTCGGGGTACCTCCTGCCGATCGTGTTCATCGGCGCCGCGTGCCTCGCCGCGTCGGCACTGCTCCTCGTACGGCGCGCCGCCCGGCGACGGCGGCAGCCGGCGGACCAGCTGGTATGAGGACGGGCACGGTACGCCGCGGATGCGGCCGGCGGCGACAGCACGCACAGTGGAGCCATGGAGCGTCATGTGGTGGTCGTGGTCCAGCCCCCGTGCGGCGGTGGCCGGCGGGTCTGGGTGGACGGGCATGACGCCGGCCGCGCGCGCCGGCCCGCCGATGTGGCGGAGCTGCTGCGCCGGGCCGGTGTCGATCCCGAGCGGATGACCGACACCGCCACGGTCGAGTGGCGCGGCGGCGGTCCTCAGTCCTGGCGGTGACCTACGCCGTCCCGGGCGCTCCCGCCGTGCGCAGGTCGTCCAGCGCCTGCCGGGCCCGTTCCACCAGTCCGTCCGCGCCGCACTCCCGGGCCAGCACCCGGCCCCGGCCGAGGTCCGGCGCCGAGCGTGCGGCGATGCCGTACTCGACGCGCGCGACCGCCAGCTCGTACGTGCAGGGTGACGCTTCCAGATGGGTGACCGCCTCGGCGAGCAGGCCGACCGCGGCCGGTCCCTCGGTCAGGGAGGCGGAGCAGCACAGCGCGACACCGATCGCGGTGTGCGTGCCGAAGCGCTCGGCGCGGTCGCGGGCGTACGAGGCGAGTTCGGCCGCCCGCTCGGGGTTCACGTCGGCGAGTGCCCGCGCGAGATCGATCGCCCAGGGCGCCACCACCCCGTTGTGCCTGCCACGGAGCGTCAACGCCCGCCCCGTGGCTTCGAGTTCGGTGATCGCCTCCTCCGTACGGCCGAGAGCGAGCAGCAGCCTGCCCCGGACCGATCGCGCGTCGGGGATGGCGAGGGAGGACGCGTACGGCGGTGCGAAGGCGTAGCGCTCGGCGGCTTCGCGCGCCTCTTCGACATGGCCGCGGGCGAGGAGTGTGTCGACGAGCATGCAGATGCCGTTCCAGTGCATCGGCAGGCGGTCGCCGACCCGGTCGGCGAGGCGCAGGCTCTCGCGCAGATACATCTCCGCGTCCGCGAGGCGGCCACGTCTGCGGTGGGCGTAGCCGACGAGCGTGTGGGCGAAGGCGAGATGTCCGCCACTCCAGCCGGAGATCTCGAAGGCCCGCATACCTTCGTCGAACAGGGTCTCGGCGCGGTCGAGTTGGTCGGCGAAGGCGAAGGACAGCGCGAGCAGGGCAGGTGGTTCGAAGCCCCAGGACGTGCCGGTCCAGCCGGTGCCGGGAGCGAGCGCGCCGTCGACCAGGGCGCGTTCGGCGATCTGGACGATCTCCTCGGCGCTCTCGCCGCGTGCGGTGGCGTCGAAGGCGCGCAGCATGAGCAGGACACGTTCGGTGTTGTCGCGGCCGGTGAGTCCTGCGGCGGTCCGCGTCAGACGGCGGGAGCGTGCCCGGCCGTCGTCCTCGGTGTCCTGGACGCCTTCCCACAGGAAGTGCGCGGCCTTGAGGCGCATCTGGGCGGGGCCGGGGTCGGTGCGGGCCGCCTCGGCGGCGACGACCTGGGCGGCTTCCCGGGTCTGGTCGTTGTGCGTCAGTGCCTGGGAGAGCCGGAAGACGGCGTCGACGCGCATGCTCTCGTCGAGGAGCTGGGTGTTGATCGCGTCGCGCAGATGGCCGACGGTGGTGGCCGGTGACGAGAGAAGGGTCGCGCAGCCCAGTTCGTAGAGGACTTCGGCCCGCACCCGGGGCAACGGGGGCTCCAGCAGGGCGCGTTCGAGACAACGCCGGGCGGCGTCGGGGGCGCCGACCGCGAGGTGTTCGGCGGCGGCCTCGCGGAGCTGCGCGACCAGTTCGGCGTCGTTGTCGGGGTGGACTTCGAGGAGATGCCGGGCGGCGAGGGCGGCGCCCCGGCCGCTGCGGCTGACGAGCCAGGCGGCGCGGCCGTGGAAGGCGGTCCTGGTGGCCGGCGGGATGGCGCGGTAGACGGCGG
>NZ_MDCR01000472.1 GCF_001723055.1 Streptomyces niveus | reverse complement strand
GGGGTACGGGTGGGGAGGGTCACCGGCCGCTCCGCGTGTCCGCGATGTGCACGAGCTGATTGAGGGCGGTGGTGGTGTACCAGCCGCAGTCGATCAGCGCGTTGTGTCCGGCGTGCTTCGGCAGGAGGTGGTCCTCCATGGCGCGCAGGTGGATCAGGCAGTCGGGGCAGCGGCGCGAGAGATGCACCAGGTAGCGGGGGTGCGCGGTGACGTACGTTTGTGTGCCTCCGGTGGCGTCGCGCAGCCGCCATCCGTCCTCGTCGGTCGGGGTGTGCCAGGACGGCGCGACCACACGCATCGCATCCCCCCACAACTCCCCTGCGGCGACACCTTTGATGACGACGACCTGGTCCCCGGGCTGGAAGTGCTGGTGGGTGATGTCACGGGCCGGGGTGAGCGGGTCGTGGGTCGGCGCGAACGCCGGGGGTGTCGGTGGCGGTGNNATCGCCGGTTTGGCTAACCGGCGATTCCCGGCTATGTTCCTGCCGCTGTCAGTGGAACGGGTTCTCCGTCCCCCGGTCCGACTCACCGGCCGCTTCCAGGAGTTCGAGCAGGTCAGCACCTTCCGCGTCCCGCTGGTCGATCCACCGTCCGGCCCGGGTGACGGTGCGGGCCTTCTCCTCCAGCTCCGCCCAGTCCCCCTCCTCCCAGCCGCCCTCGACGACCAGCGCGGTGTGCGCCGCTGTCACCAGTTGGTGACGCGAGCGCTCACCCCAGCCGAGGGCCTTCTCCGGGCCTTCCAACGGCGGCATGTCGAACCTCTCCGCCCACTCGGCGGCGACCCGCTGTTCCTCTGCGCGCTTGGTCGCGAGCCACTGCTGCGTGGACTCGGGGGCTGTGTCGCGGGCGGCTTTCCAGCAGCCGGTGCAGTCCCGGGTGGCGAGCCAGCGGGCGAAGCCCGCCCGCCGGTCGGCGGGACGGTCGGACAGGTTGTGGACGACCGCATGTCCACAGGGATGCTCAACGGTCCATTCGGTACGGACTTGCGGCCTGGTTCTCCTGCCCGAACACGGTCCGGACGGCGAGAACGGCTGCCGTTGTGACCTCGACCTGCTCGGCGCTGGGGCAGAAGCGGACATATGTCGCCGGTGGCACTATTGAGTGCCACCGAAATTCCAACAATGTGTCTGCTCCAGCCGCCTAGTGTCCTGGCCATGGACTCTGAACGGCTCAAGCTCTCTTCGCGCAAATGGATGATCGCGGCCTTCACCGCGCTCGCCGAAGGCCCGTCGTCTCATGACCTGGCGGTCCACCACGCGGGGATCGCTGCCGAGCATCTCCTCAAGTCATACCTGGCCAGTCTCCACCCGGCTCTCGTAGTGGAGGGCAAGGATTTCAACTCCTTGCTGCACGCGACGGGTCACGGGTCACACGCTTCGGTTCCCGCGGAGCAGGTCAAGACCATCGGCTTGGCCGAAGCCCATGCCCGAGCGCAGAAGATCTTGCGGAAGAAAATGCCGGTCGATCAGCGGGCGCTTGGACCGCTAGCCAACGCTCGTAACGGCGTCGCACACAGTGGCATGTACGACCGGTCAGAGGTCAATGCCGTCTTCACCACGTGTCTTCGGCTGATCGACCCCTTGCTCGTCGAGCTCAAGATCAACACTTCCTACTGGGGCCTTTACGAGTCCCTGCACGACCGGCTTCTCGAAGAGAACGTGGAAGCTGTCCGTGTCCGGCTGGAGAGCAAACTTGCTCGGGCCAAAGACGTCTTCTCGGAGCGTTACGGCCACTTGCCCCAGAAGGAACGCGAGCTCGTCCTCGGCACGATTGCGCGAGTCTTCCCTCCCGGCCACATCGAACACGACGAGCCCGCCACCTGCCCGGCATGCGACTCGCAGGGCTGGCTTAGTGGTGAGACGCACGTGGACGAGGATGAGTGGGCGGTCATGTTCACCCCTTTCGTCTTCACCTGCCCGGCCTGCGACCTGTTTGTCGAGCACGAGGAACTTGAAGAGCTGGAGGGGCTTGCGGAGGAGGTCAAGCTGGATGAGCCACCAACCGACTTCTACGCGGACTGGGAGCCAAGTGAAGTCCGTGGATCTTCATGGGATGGAGGACCATTCCACAACTTCTGATAGCCGGACTTACCAACAATTGCCACGTGGTTGTTCCTGCTTTCTGTCTTCTGGGTCGTTTCAGCGTGTCCTGCGGATGGCGTCTGTGGCCGCCGTGGCGATGGCGGCGGGAGCGCTGGAGGGCTGGGGCAGGTGCAGCAAGGTGGTCCCCGGCAAGTGGCGGGACTTCGCGGTGAGGGTGAGCTGGAGTACGGCGCAGCCAGCGGTCGTGAGGTGCTTGACGCGGGTGACGGCGTGAGCGGTTTCGTCGCTGCCGTACCGGGCGTCGGTGACGATGACGAGGAGGCGGCCGGCGCCGGGGCGGCTGAGTTCGAGGCCGTGGTCGAGTGCGTCGATGGCGTCGCCGAGGTTGTGGTGGCCGCCAGTGGCGTCGAACGTCGTCACGCGCTCTGGTGCCCGGTGGGTGGGTCGGGTCAAGGCGGTCAGGTGCATGTCGTAGGCGATGGTGGCGGTGAGGGAGTCGGGGTCGGTCAGGGCTGCTGCGCGTGCCACGATCCAGGCAGCGGACGCGACGGGCGCGCAAGCGGCACGCATGGAGCCGGAGACGTCGACGGCGATACCCACACGCAGCGGTGGGGTGGGGGAGTTCCGGCGGCGCATGTGGGTGAACGGTTCCGCGGTGGGGACCGACCCGGCCGCGCGCTGGGCGTCGCGGGCGAGGGCCGCGCGCATGTTGAGGCGGCCGGGCGGGGTGGGGCTGGCGGCCTTCTCCTCGGTCCGCTCGCGGTAGGCGGCGGCACGCAGGGCGCGGCTCAGGCGCGCGGCGGCGCTTTGCTCGGCGGCGGTGGGCCTGCGTGTGCCGGTGACCGGGTTGCCGTGGGGCGCCGGTGTGCCGTCGGGGGTGACGGTGGTGCTACGGGCGTTGAAGACCGACCTCGCGGTGGCGGCGGCTTTGCGTCGCCGACTGGCCTGCTGGGCGCGGTCGTTGGCCTGTGCCCTTGACTGGGTGGCTAGGGCATTGGTCGCTGCGGCCTGTGCCGCGAGGTCGGCGGCGTCGGTGGCTGCCGTGCTGTCCATGACGACCCCCACGGCGCCGGACAGCAGATCGGTGAGGTTCTCCGGCACGGGCAGGGCGGGGGCCGCAGTGTCCAGAGCGTCGCACCATTCCTTCGCGTGCGCGAGCATGGTCGTGGCGTCGTGGTCGGCGCACTGGTGGGCTGCTGTCCAGATGCGGGTCAGGGTGGCCAGCAGGTTTGCGCCCAGCACCTTTTCGCACAGATCGGCGACGGCCCGGGTCTCGCCGGCGTCCAGGATGCCGACGTCACGGCGGCCGAGGACCAGGGCCGCCACGGCGGCGGCGTGTTCGATGCCCTGGAGGGTGGGGTGGGCGATGTCGGGCATGACGAGGGTTCGGGCACTGGTGCGCAGGTAGGTGCGGTCCGTGGGCCGTGTGATCAGGTGTGCGCCTTCGACGCGGCTCTCCTCCAGCAGGAGCGCGGCCTCGACGACACGGGGGTCCGCTCCGGCAGGCTGCGTCCAGACGGAGTGGGCCGCGTGCGCGGCCTCGTGGACGAACACTCCCCAGGCGGCGGGATACCGCTCCTCGTCGCCCACGATTCGCGGATGGATCTCGTGGGGCTTCAGCGGGGCGAACAAACGGGCGTCGAACTCGACCTCGCTCAGAGTGGGGAAGAACGCGGCCGGTGCGCCGCTGCGCGTGCCGGGGCGGCAGGTGACGAGGAGGTCCTGGCGGCCGGAGAGGGCGACCAGCCGGTCGCCGAGTTCGGCTCCCACGCGCAGCCACAAGTGCGGGGAGGAACGGGGTTGCGCGGGCGGGGCGCCGTCGTCGTCCCAGCGCGCGAGGCCGGCGTCGTCGTCCGGCGTGGACGGGATGTGGTGGTGGGCGCTCATCGCGAGCGGCCCCGGTGTGCGGGGCCGGTGGTGCCCGGGGGCTGCCGGGCTGAGGCGGGGAGCTGCTTGCCGAGGGTGAGGGGCGCGATCTTCCTTACGCCGACCGTCTTGATGACGGCGGCGGCGACGGTGTCGCGATCCTCCAGCGGGGCGATGCCGACGAGGTTCGCGAGCGCGGCGTTGGTGCCGAGGACGGCCTCGGTCTTCTGGTAGCTGAGCAGTTCCCGCAATTGGGGGGCCCAGCCCAGCTCGCCGAGGTCGACTTGGTGGGCGAGGTGCCGGGCGACCCTCACCACCCGGGCATCGATCCTCAGCGCCAGGGCGAGGTCGTAGTCCGTGCCGATCTGGATCTGCACGCTGAACCGGCTCGCGAGCGCCTGCGTCAACACCGCCCCGTGGACGCCGGGATTGTGGCCCGCCACTACGTAGAAGCCCGGTTCGGCCTTGATGGTCTCGCCCTTGTGGGCCTTGACCTGGATCTGCCTGCGCCCGTCCATTGCGGGATACAGCGCCGCCAGGACCTTCGGTGAGATCAAGGTGGCATCGTCGATCAGCAGGGCGCGGCCCTCGGTCATCGCGGTGACCAGCGGACCGTACTGGAAGACGTAGCCGCCGGCGTCGTCCTGTGTGTACTCGCCGACAAGGTCCCCGACGGTGGTGTCGCCGTCACCGGCGACGGTGAGCAGGTCCTCGAACGCCGCCTCGACCAGACTCGTCTTGCCGGTGCCCGGAGGGCCGTAGAGCAGCACCGGCACGCCGGCGTCGCGCAAGCGGTTCAGCGCCTCGACGTCGGGCAGATCGGCCAGCTCCCGGGGATGGTAGACCTGGCCCCCCGCGCGGCGGATCGGGCCGGTCTGCCTGGGCGTGGCTGCTGCGGGAATGGTCGTGCGAGCCGTGGCCGCCTGGGCGCGGGGAGAGTGGGTGCCCGGTGGGCTGATCACAGCGGTCTGCGCTGCTGCGGCGGTTTTCGCGTTCGCGCGGAACTCCGGTTGTCCCATTCCGCCTTGGTCGGCCTCGCCGCGTCGCACCAGGGTGAGGGCGGCGTTGCGGACGGCGCCGTGGGAGTGGCCCAGCTGCCTGGCCATGTCCCCGATGGTGAGCGCGTCCGCCGGCCGGTCGGCCAGCAGTCGGGCCACCTTGGCCCGCAGTTCGCCGCCCTTGGTGCGCGCCGGACTGGTAGGCGTTACGGGTGTGGTCAAAACGAAGCCCCTTCAACAGGTGCGGGTGCGGGCGGGGTTGGCGATGCGCTGGAGAGGTGGGCCGCTCTCGGAGCGGATCACGGACTGTGCCGGCATCGGCGACCGGTCCAACCGGGGCGTACCGTCGGCGCTCACCGGCCGACCGAGGGCTCGGTCCAGGTGCACGGGATGGCCGGCGACGAGCAGCTCGCCGGCTGCCGAGCAGGCCCGTGCGCCTGCTCCGTACCGGGTTCCGTCGCTCGGCAGGCGCAGACTGGCGTCTCTTCGAAGCCGGCCTGGAGCAGGATCCGCCGGGCGGCGGCGTTGTAGCCGGTGGTGGTGATCTCGCCGGTGATGGTGTGCCGGAGCGTCATGAACGGCTCTGCTGGTGCTTCGGGCAAGGCGGATCTCCTATCGGTGGTGGAGGGAAAGCGGTGGGGTGCTGGGCGAAGGCGAGCCGGGCCTCACCGCCCCGCAGCTACCTGACTCGCCTTTCCTCACGTTCCGATAGCCGGGTGTACCAACAACGGCCATAGATGGATCTCCTTGATGATGTCGGGAAGTTGGGGGTGGCTGCTCAGGCGTGCTGGCGGCGGTGCCGGCCGCACGCCTGAGC
>NZ_MDCR01000471.1 GCF_001723055.1 Streptomyces niveus | reverse complement strand
GGCCCGAGTGCCGCCAGTGCGACAGTGGCCAGTCGGGTACGAGCCGCAGCGCCACGTCCCGGCCCAGGAACGCCCGCGCCCCGTCCACCGAGCCCAGCACATCGGCGTACAGCGTCGGCTCAGGACCGGCCGAGACACCGCGTACGAACACCTCGTAGACGACCCGCTGGTTGTCCGGAGTCGCCTGGCCCCGGCACATCGCCTTGCAGGGGTGGTCGCCGACGGGCTCGAAACGCCAGCCGTCCCGGTTCACGGTGAAGCCCATGGCCGTCAGGTAGAACGCCATCGCCTGAAGACCGCCCTGGAGCATCAACGTGCCCGGCATACAGGGGTCGTTCTTGAAGTGGCCCTCGAAGAACCAGTCGTCCGGCGACAGCGCGGTCTCGGCCCGCAGATAGCCGCGCCCCCACGGTCCCCCGGCCGGGTCGAACGCGGTCACCTCGTCGATCAGCCGCAGCCTGCCGTCGTCGAGCCGGGGCGAGCGTACGTGGGCCGCCGTCGCCTCCCAGCCGGGGCCGAAGCAGTCCGCGGGCCGCCCCTGGGTCAGGGACCGCACCCGGTCCGCGTCGAAGCGGGTCCGTCCGCAGCGCACGGCGGGCGGGTCGAGCGGCAGGCCGTCGCCGGGCGGGCGCTCGGTGGGATCCCACCGCACACCGCCGCTGCCGGCCAGCTCCCCGGGCGTGAAGAACCCGGCCTGGCCCTCGCGGATGCTGAGCCGCAGTTCGCCGTCCACGTAACAGTCGTAGTGGAAGAAGGCCAGCCGGACGTCCTCGTGCTCCGCGTGGCCGTCGATGTAGATCTCGTAGCGCAGGACGTCGCCCGCCTCCGGCGGTCTCCCGTGGTACGTCACCTCGCAGCCCAGCAGCCGGTAGGCGCGCTCCCCCCGGTTGATGAGGTCCACGCCCAGCCAGCTGAGCAGCAGCAGATCCGCCTGCCCCGCCTCGATCAGCAGCCCGGCCGGCATACGCCCCGTGGCGTCCAGGTACCAGCTGTCGGCCCGTACGTCGGTCTCCGTCCAGATCCTGCCGTCGGTGCGCACCGGTCCTGGCGCGACGAGCGCGGCCGGTACGGCGTCGACCCCGGTGACCCGGTCCGCGAACAGCATCGGCGGGCCGGGCATCCGGGTCTGCACCGGGTACGCGTCCTGCTCCGCGAACCGAGGGCCGAACAGCGTGGAGATCTTCCCGGAGGCGAGGTACTCCAACTGCGCGCGGTCGAACTTCGGCCCCGGTCTGGGGAGTTGGGCGGGCGCCGCTTCCGGCGCGG
>NZ_MDCR01000470.1 GCF_001723055.1 Streptomyces niveus | reverse complement strand
CCGCCATCCTCTCCGCGCCGCCGCCCGTTCGGCCGACGCCGCGAGCGCCGACTCGGGCAGCGGCGCGGAGAGGATGGCGGCGATCTCGGGGCGGGGCACCGGCGGCGGCGCACAGCTGGTGCCGAAGTCCTTGGCCCGTACAGCTTTGGTGATCCAGGCCCGGTCGAGCACCCGGCGTTCGTCGGCCTCGGCCACCAGGTCCTCGGACTGGTTGTAGTCGCCGTCCGCCGCCTGTACCGCCCAGAGGTGCACGGCGACACCGTGTTCCTTGGCGGACATCAGACCGGGCAGCAGATCGCCGTCGCCGGTCACCAGCACCACGTCCGAACAGGCCCGGTTTCTCGCCAACTCCGTGAGTTCGGCGTGCATCGCCGCGTCGACGCCCTTCTGCGCCCAGCGACCGTCGCTGCGGGTCAGAGCGCCCAGCCGGACGGTGACACGTGACATGACGCGCAGCCGCCGGTGTTCGGGCTGCGGCACGCGGTCGGGGGCGCCGTCGAACCAGTAGATACGGAGCAACGGCTGCTCCGTGTCGGCCTCGGCGCGCTCGCGCAGACCCTGGATGAGGGCGGCGTGGTCGACGGTGATGCGGGAGCGGGCCGGTTCTCCGGCGAGGAGGCTCGCGGCGGCGCCCAGCAGGTAACCGGCGTCCACCAGGACGACGCAGCGGTCCACGTGTTCCACCCTCTTTCGGGAACGTCGGGATCGGGAGTTGCTACGGGTTTCCTTCGAGTCTGCCCGACCGCAACTGGCTTAACGGCCGGAACTGGATCATCGGCGTGGCGTAGCCCTCCCGGCTAGGCCCGCGGACGCCGGAACTTCCGGCGGTCACGCTCAGCAATGATCCAAAATGCGGCAGTTCACGGCATATGTGAATCTGATCGCGGCCCTGGCCCCAACATCCTTCAGGAGGCAGCACCATGGCCAAGAACAAGAACCGTGACCGCGGCAAGCACCAGGACCGTTCGGGCGCCGAGCACCGCCCCGACCAGTCCTCGTCCTCCTCGACGGACTCCAGGGCCGAGCAGATACAGGAGCGGGTCACGCCGTCCGAGACCCCGCACAAGGGCCGTGAGAAGCGTTTCGGCCACAACTGACGCGGCCGGCCGCACATGCTGAGATGACGCGAGGGGCACGCCCGGGAATCCGGGCGTGCCCCTCGACGCGCTTTCAGACGTCTGCCGGCTACCCCGCCAGGCAGGACGGCCCGAGCAGCACCTTCAAGTCGCCGAAGAGCGCCGGGTCGGGCTGCACCCGGTGCCGGTCGAGCCGCAGGACGGTGGTCTTGCGCGCGCCCTGAAGCTTGATCCGTACCTCGGAGTTGCCCCGGTGGTGGCTGAGGATCTCGCCGAGCCTGCTGACCATGGGCGGGGTGAGCTTCACGGTGGGGATGGTGATGGTGACCGGCGCGTTCGTCCCGGCGGACGACAGGTCGGGGACCTGGAGTTCCATGGCGACCAGGCGCGGGATGTCCTCGCGCTTGTCGAGGCGGCCCTTGACGAAGACGACCGTGTCCTCGACCAGTTGGGTGGAGACCAGCTGATACGTCGCGGGGAAGAACATGCACTCGATCGAGCCCGCCAGGTCCTCCACGGTGGCGATCGCCCACGCGTTGCCCTGCTTGGTCATCTTCCGCTGGAGGCCGGAGATGATGCCGCCGATCGTGACGACCGCGCCGTCGGCGTGCTCGCCGCCGGTGAGCTGTGAGATCGCCGCGTCGGACTTGTCGGAGAGCACGTGCTCGATTCCGAAGAGCGGGTGGTCGGAGACGTAAAGCCCGAGCATCTCCCTCTCCTGGGCGAGCAGATAGGACTTGTCCCACTCGATGTCGGAGAACTCGACGTCGAGCCCGAAGCCCGGCTCGGAGGAGGCGTCGTCACCGTCGCCCATGCCGCCGAAGAGGTCGAACTGCCCCTCGGCCTCCTTGCGCTTCACCTGCACGACGTTGTCGATCATCGGCTCGTGATGCGCGACCAGTCCCTTACGGGTGTGGCCCATCTCGTCGAAGGCGCCGGCCTTGATGAGGGATTCGACGGTGCGCTTGTTGCAGACGACCGCCTCGACCTTGTCGAGGAAGTCGGGGAACGTGGCGTACTTCCCCTTGGCCTTGCGTGAGCGGATGATCGAGTCGACCACGTTCGTGCCGACGTTCCGGACCGCCGTGAGTCCGAAGAGAATGACGTCGTCGCCCTGCGCGGCGAAATTCGCCACCGACTCGTTCACGTTCGGCGGGAGCACCTTGATGCCCATCCGCCGGCATTCGTTGAGATAGACCGCCGACTTGTCCTTGTCGTCCTTCACCGAGGTCAGCAGCGCGGCCATGTACTCGGCCGGATAATTCGCCTTGAGGTAGGCGGTCCAGTAGGTGACGAGTCCGTACGCGGAGGAGTGCGCCTTGTTGAACGCGTATCCCGCGAACGGGACCAGCACGTCCCACAGGGCCTGGATGGCCTCGTCCGAGTAGTTGTTCTTCTTGGCACCGGCCTGGAACAGGACAAAATTCTTTGCCAGTTCGTCGGCCTTCTTCTTGCCCATCACGCGGCGCAGGATGTCGGCCTCGCCGAGCGAGTAACCGGCGATGATCTGCGCGGCCTTCTGCACCTGCTCCTGATACACGATCAGGCCGTGGGTGAGGCCGAGGACCTCCTTGAGAGGTTCCTCCAGCTCCGGGTGGATCGGGGTGATCTCCTGCTGCCCGTTCTTGCGCAGCGCGTAGTTCGTGTGCGAGTTCATGCCCATCGGACCCGGCCGGTACAGGGCCGACACGGCGGAAATGTCCTCGAAGTTGTCGGGCTTCATCAGCCGCAGCAGCGAACGCATCGGGCCGCCGTCGAACTGGAAGACACCGAGCGTGTCACCCCGGCAGAGCAGTTCGTACGTCTTGGGGTCGTCCAACGGCAGGGACAGCAGGTCGAGTTCGACGCCCTTGTTGGCCTTCACCATCTTGACGGCGTCGTCCATGATGGTCAGATTTCGCAGACCCAGGAAGTCCATCTTCAGCAGGCCGAGCGATTCGCACTGCGGATAGTCCCACTGTGTGATCGTGACGCCGTCGGTGTGCCTGACCCAGACCGGCACATGATCGGTGATCGTCTCGCTGGACATGATCACGCCGGCCGCGTGCACACCCATCTGCCGCACCAGGCCCTCGACACCCTTCGCCGTGTCGATGACCTTCTTGACGTCCGCCTCGTTCTCGTACATCCCCCGGATCTCGCCCGCCTCGCTGTAACGCGGGTGCTTGGGGTCGGTGATGCCGTTGAGGTCGATGCCCTTGCCGAGGACGTCGGCGGGCATGGCCTTGGTGAGCCGGTCACCCATCGCGTACGGATAACCGAGCACGCGGGCCGAGTCCTTGATGGCGTTCTTCGCCTTGATCTTTCCGTACGTCCCGATCATGGCGACCTTGTCGGCGCCGTACTTCTCCGTCACGTACCGGATGACCTCACCGCGCCGGCGCTCGTCGAAGTCGATGTCGACATCCGGCATGGAGATGCGCTCGGGGTTGAGGAACCGCTCGAAGATCAGGCCGTGTTCGATCGGGTCGAGGTCGGTGATGCCCATGGCGTACGAGACGATCGAGCCGGCCGCGGAGCCTCGGCCGGGGCCGACGGCGATGCCGTTGTTCTTGGCCCACATGATGAAGTCGGCGACGACGAGGAAGTACCCCGGGAACCCCATGTCGATGATGATGCCCATCTCGTACTCGACCTGCTTCTGCCGGTCTTCCGGGATGCCGTTCGGGAATCGCCTGGCCATGCCGCGCATGGTCTCCTCGCGGAACCAGGTGACT
>NZ_MDCR01000047.1 GCF_001723055.1 Streptomyces niveus | reverse complement strand
GCGGACACGCCCTAGGGCCGTGCCCTGGACACGGTGATCCGCTCGGTCCTCGGCCAGCAGCCCGCCACGGTGCTGGACTGCGCGTGCGGCATCGGCACCCAGGCCGTCGGTCTCGCCCTGCGCGGCCACCGCGCGGCCGGGCGCGGGCTGGAGATGCCGGTACGGGCCGCCGACATGCGCGCGCTGCCGTTCGGGGACGGCAGCTTCGACGTCGTCGTGTGCGCCGACAACTCCCTGCCCCATCTCCTCACCGACGACGACCTGTTGACCGCGCTGGGCGAGATGCGACGTGTCCTCCGGGACGGGGGCTTGCTGCTGATCAGCACCCGCCCCTACGACCAGATCCGGCGCTCGCGCCCCGTGTCGACCACCCCTCAGCTCCACGGCTCGGGCGCCGGACGCACCGTCACCTTCCAGCTATGGGACTGGTCCGAGGACGGCGAGCGCTACGACCTGGAGCACTTCCAGCTGATCCCCTCCGGCGACGAAGCAGGCGACGGCGCGGGCGACGACCGGCGCGTCGAGGTGCGGCGTACGACCTACCGGGCCCTCACCGAGCGGCAGTTGGCCGCGCTCGTCACCGACGCGGGCTTCGACGGTCCCGCGTGGCGGCAGCCGGAGGACAGCGGCTTCTTCCAGCCCCTGCTCACGGCCCGAAGGCACGCCGCACCGTGAGGGCGGGCGCCGCCCGAACGCGAAACCCAGGTGCTCGCCGCTCAGCGCAGAATCCCCGCCTGCCGCGCGTCCCGCAGCCATGACGGGAACTCCGACAACAGCCGGTCGTACAGCTCCGGATCGGACACGGTCTCGATGTCGTCGACGGCGAAGAAGCCCACGTTGTCCACCCGGCGGCCCGCCATCGTGTCGAAGCGCTGCAGCACGCCGTAGTTGGCCCGGCCGAGCCCGACGAACTGCCAGAACACCGGCTCCTCGACGGCCGCCCGCAACTCCCGCTCGATCTCCCGGTCGCGGTACACACCGCCGTCGGAGAAGAACAGGACCAGGGTCGGCGCGGGCACGGGATTCTCGCGCACGTACGCGCGCACCTCCGCGATCACCTTCTGCTCCTCGTTCTGGAAACCGACCGCGCGCATGTCGACCTGCCCCGGAACCTGGCCCTTCGGCGGCTTCCGCCGGCCGAAGAGACTCATCTGCCCCACCCGTACATGCAGCCTCAGCCACTCGGGCAGCTCACCGATCGTCAGATCGGGCAGCCGGGCCGGGTTGGTGGCGAACGTCCACGCCTGCATCTCGCCGTCGTCGTCCAACTGCGCCGCAACGGCGGCCATCCGCTCGGCGACGTTCTTGACCACACCGCGCGAGTACAGCGCGGTCATCGAGCCCGAGGCGTCGAGGACGAGGATGACCCGCGCGACGACACCGGTGACACCGTGCTTGTCGAGGCTGACCGCGACCTGCTCCTTGCGCAGCGAGAGCCGCTTGCGCATGTCGACGGGAAGCCGCTCCTCACCCTTGGTGAGCCGGGGGCCGGGGGAGGCGCCCCGCGACGGCGGAACGACCGGGGGAGAGGGGACCGACACCGGCGCCACCGGAGCCGCGCCCCGCGGCGCCACCGGCGGCGGCTCCGCGTCGACCGTGATGCCGAAGTCCGTCGCCAGCCCCGCCAGCCCGGTCGCGTACCCCTGCCCCACCGCCCGGAACTTCCACCCGCCGGCCCGCCGGTACAGCTCGCCGCTCACAAACGCGGTCTCCGTACCCGCGGCCATGTCGAAACGCGCCACCTCCCCGCCGGACGCCACGTCCAGCAGCACCAGCCGCAGGCCCGGCACCTGCCCGAACGTCCCGCCGTCGGCCGACGCGCACAGCGCGACCCGCTCGACACCCGGCTCCAGCGCGGCCAGGTCCACCTCCACCGAGTCGGCGCCGGGCCCCTTGCCGAGATGCCGTACGGCGTCGGAGGCGTGGCGCGGCTGGTTGTAGAAGACGAAGTCGCCGTCGGAACGCACCTGACCGGTGCTCGTCAGCAGCAGCGCGGAGGCGTCCACGTCCGGGACGCCGGGCCCTGCCGACCAGCTGAGGACGGCCCGCACAGCGGGGACCGTTATCGGGATATTGGCGCCTTTGCTGAGTGTCGTCACGGCAGTCAGTCTGCCCGCCGAAGCGCCGGAAGTCCGCCGACTTCACACACTCCACCATGCCGCCCGCGCCCCGCCGCAGTACCGTGGCGGCATGGGTACATGTACAGATCTCGCCAACGCGACTGCTGACGTGGCGCCCCTTTCGGCCACCGACGAATGCGTCGACTGCGTCGCCCTCGGCCGCCGGGACTGGGTGCATCTGCGCCTCTGTCTCGCCTGCGGCCATGTCGGATGCTGCGACAGCTCACCGCTGCGGCACGCGAGCGAGCACTTCACCCAGACCGGTCATCCCGTCATGCGCTCCCTGGAGCCCGGCGAGGACTGGCGCTGGTGCTTCACCCACCAGCTGCTGGGCTGACCCCACCGGCCGCCCCGGTCCTGGCCTCCGAGTCCGTCTCCGCCGCGGCCGTGCCGGTCCCCGCCTCCGTGCTCGTCCGGGTCCCGGTCTCCGCCTCGGTGTCACGCGACGGCTCCGAGCCCGCCGCCTCCTGCTCGATCGGCAGGCACACCGTGAAACGGGTGTCACCGGGCTCGGACGTGACCCGCAGGTCACCGTGGTGCTTGTTGACCACGATGCGGTACGAGATGTCCAGACCCAGCCCCGTACCCTCACCGACCTGCTTGGTGGTGAAGAACGGCTCGAAGATCCGCGGCCGGATGTCCTTCGCGATCCCCACCCCCGTGTCCGCGATCTCGACCATCAGCCGCGCGTCCTCGCGCCAGGTGCGTACCGTGAGCGTGCCGCCGTCGGGCATCGCGTCCAGGGCGTTGACGATCAGATTCGTCCACACCTGATTCAGCTCCGCACCGTACGCCGGGATCGACGGCAGGCCCTTGTCGTACTCCCTGACCACCCGCACCCCCTCCGGGATCTTGGCCTGGAGCATCGTCAGCGTGGCGTCGATCAGGGCGTGCACATCGACGATCTGCAGCGGGGTGCGGTCCAGCTGCGAATACTGCCTCGCCGCCCCCACCAGCTCCGAGATCCGCTCCACGGAGTCGTCGATCTCGCCCATCATCAGCTCGGTGTCGATGGTGTACGTGATCCAGCGCAGCGCCGCCTCGAAATGCTCCGCGCCGACCGTCCTGGCCGCCCCCTCCAGCCACGGCACGTCGAGACCGGCCGCCACCAGCGACGGCGCCAGGTCCCACGCCCCGGCGACACCCTGGTCGTCCAGCCAGTCGCTGACGGTGTCCTCGGCGTCGGCGGCCTGCATCGCGGTCAGCTCCACGCCCGTCGCCGCGTGCCGCACGGCGTCGTCCTGGAGCCCCACCAGCGTGTGCAGACCCGCCCCGTCGAGCCGGCCGTCGGCGATCATGGCCAGTTTGTGCCGCATGCCCGTGACGCGCTCACGCAGCGAGGCCGTCGCCCGCAGCGCCGCGGCGGCGGGATTGTTCAGCTCGTGCGTGAGACCGGCCGACAGCGACGCCAGGGCCAGCAGCCGCTCCCGCTCGTTGACGATCGCGTTGGCCGCCCGCGTACCGAAGAACAGGCCCTCCAGCAGATGCAGCGCCATCGGGAACCAGGTGCGTACCGCGTACGCGAACTCGTCGGCCGGCAGTACGTAGAACTCCGCGTCACTGACCGCGCGCAGTGTGTGCGGGTACTTCTGGTCGACCCGGTCGCCCAGATACGCGCGGGTGGCGCCGCTGTACACGCCACGCTGGTCGGTCCTGTTGACCTCGACGTCGTCGCCGTGCAGGACCCGGTGGAGCGAGAGGGCCCCGCTGAGCAGGATGAAGAAGCACGTCGCCTGCTCGCCCTCCTTGTACACCACCTCACCGGCCTCCCGGCGCTCGACCCGGCCGCGCTCGGCCAGCCAGTCGAGCTGTTCGGGACTGAGCGCCTCGAACAGGAACAGCGTGCGCAACTCGTCCGGAGTGAGCCGGTCCTCCACGGGGATGGTCACTGTGCCTCCAGATAGCGGTGCACCAGGGAAACGGCCATGGCTCCCTCACCGACGGCCGACGCGACGCGCTTGACCGACGCCGCGCGAACGTCACCGGCGGCGAAGACGCCCGGGACGCTCGTCTCCAGGTGGTACGGATCGCGGGGCAGCCGCCAGCCCGCCGGGCGCTGCCCGCTCGTCATGAGGTCCGTCCCGGTCACGACGAACCCGCGCTCGTCGCGCGTGACGGCCCCGTCCAGCCAGTCCGTGTGGGGCTCGGCGCCGATGAAGACGAACAGCCACGACGTCGAGACGTCTCTGCTCTCCCCGGAGCGGCTGTCGCGCAGGGTCAGGCTCTGCAGATGCCCGTCGCCCTCCGCGCAGGTCACCTCGGTCCACGGATGGATCTCGATGCCGGGGATGCCTTCGAGCTGGTCGATGAGATAGCTCGACATCGAGCGTGACAGATCGCCCTGCCGGATCAGCACATGGACCCGGCGGGCGTAACGGGAGAAGTACACCGCCGCCTGGCCCGCCGAGTTCGCGCCGCCGACGATGTACACGTCCTGGTCGGAGCAGTTGACCGCTTCGGTGACGGTGGACCCGTAGAAGACACCCGTGCCGGTCAGCTCCTCCACACCCATCGCGCCCAGGCGCCGGTAGTCGACCCCGGTGGCCAGGACCACGGTGTGCGCGGTGACGGAGTCCGCCTCTCCCAGGCGCAGCACACGGCCGGAGCCCGCCGCCTCCAGGGCGACGGCCCGCTGTGTGCTGAGGATCTCCGCCCCGAACTTGAGCGCCTGGCGGCGGGCCCGCTCCGTCAGCTGCTGCCCGGAGACACCGTCGGGGAAGCCCAGATAGTTCTCGATCCGGCTGCTCTGACCGGCCTGCCCGCCCGTCGCCTGCTGCTCCACCAGCAGCGTACGAAGCCCTTCGGACGCGCCGTACACGGCCGCGCCGAGACCGGCGGGGCCGCCGCCGACGACGATCAGGTCGTAGAAGTCGGAGGCCGGTACGGTGCTCAGCCCCACGTGCGCGGCCAGCTCCCGCTCGGAGGGGGACACCAGCGTCTTGCCGTCGGATGTCACCACCATCGGCACGTCCGCCTGGGTGAGCCCGGCGGCGGTCAGCAGCCGGCTGCCCTCCGCCTCGTCGGACAGCAGCCACCGGAACGGCACCAGATTGCGGGCGAGGAAGTCACGTACGGCGAAGGACGGCGCCGACCAGCGGTGACCGACCACACGGGTCTCGGTGGCCACCGGATCCGGGGTCGCCAGCCACAGCTCCAGAAGCGAGTCGATCACCGGGTAGAGATTCTGCTCCGGCGGGCTCCACGGCTTGAGCAGATAGTGGTCGAGATCCACGACATTGATGGCGTCGATCGCGGCCTCGGTGTCCGCGTACGCCGTCAGCAGCACCCGGCGGGCCAGCGGGAAGAGATCCATCGCGGACTCGAGGAACTCCAGCCCGTTCATCCGGGGCATCCGGTAGTCCGCGAGCATGATCGCCAGCTGGTCCCCGCGCAGCTTGATCTCCCGCAGGGCCTCCAGGGCCTCCTCGCCCGACACGGCACGCACGACGCGGTAGCTCTCGCCGTAATGCCGCCGGATGTCACGGGCCACGGCCCGCGAGACGGCCGGATCGTCGTCGACGGTCAGGATTGTCGGATTCGCCATACCTCCATCATCGCCCCGGACGGCGCGGGGCGCCGGGTCCTGTGGACAACCACGCGGGGGACGGTACGGACGGCGCGCCCGCCCTGTGGACAACGTGCGGCGCGCGGGTGCGGTGGACGGCGGTTGGGGGGCCGCCGTCCACCGCGGTCTGCGGACATCACCCCGGGGACCGTGGCCCCGGCGGGGGTCAGTGCGCGGTGTTGGTCTGCCAGATCACCGTGCCGTCGGCGGCGCGGATCACCACGTTCCCGTCGGTGAGGACCACCAGCTTCGCGTTCGGATTCCCCGTCGTACGGGACTTCCACACCGGCCGGTCGTCCGGTGCGAGGACGACGAGGTCACCGTCCTCCTGGAACACCGCCGTGACCCCGCCGCTCCCCGCCGTACCCGACTCCCAGCGGACCTGATCACGCTCGTCCAGGACCACGAGATTCCCGTCCTGCCGCATCGCGAGCCGCGCCTTGTCCGTCCCGACGGCCCCGTCCGCCGGCCGCAGGACGAACGGAGCGGTGAGAACACGGTCACCGTCCTCACCACCGCCGCCGTTCAGCTTCCCGTCCGCGAGCGCTTCGATCGTCGACAGCGAGGGCGCGAACGCGTACACCGCGCCCTCCGTCCTGACGAACTGCTCGAAGTGCACCTGGCAGCCCTTGAAACTCACATCGGTGGCGGTGGCGACCAGCGGGTCCCGGCCGGGTGCCGGGTCGCGGTGCGGGAAGTCCGGCTCCTCGATCCAGTCCTTCTGGATGAACTCGAACTGCTTGACCAGGTCCGCCTGGTAGCAGACGAACACCAGACCGCGCGGCGCGTCCGGGCCGTTGCCCGCACTGCCGGCCGGGTCGAACGGCTGGCCGTAGGGGATGCCGCGCCGCATGATGCGCCGCCCGTCCAGAGCCCCCTTCTCCGGGACGGTCTGCGTGTCGCCCGGCTTGACCAGCAGACCGTCGCGCGGGCTGGTCTTGCGCAGATGCGAGAACAGCGGCGTGATCTCGCCCTCCAGGTCGTCGCGGTAGCTGATGTCGTTGTCCGACCAGGCCTCCGCGTCGCTCGGACTGTCCGCGTGCGGGCACTTCGACACCGGGGTGCCCGAGCGCCAGCGGCCGACCAGACGAGCGGCCAGCCACTCCGTCGTGGCCTCCGGCGGCACCACCTCCCGGCTCTTGAGGTCCTTCAGCCGCGCCCCGACCTGCGCCCACCAGCCGGGAACGTCCTGCGCGAGCCGCCGTACGACCTGGAAGGAGCCGTTCCGCGCCCAGTCCGGGAGGTCGGTCGGCATCCCGTCGTCCCGCTCGTAGCCGACGACGATCTCACCGGCCGGGATGATCCGGGTGCCGGGGCTGCCCTTCTTGTGCTCCGGCCGGTTCGGGTCCGGCGCGTCGAAGCCCTGGATGGCGGGCTCGCTGATGCCGTCCTTGAAACCGAAGTGCTCCTTGCCCCGGCGGCTTCCCTCAAGCGTCGCGCCGTCCTGCTCGAAGACGATCACGACCTTGTGCCGGGCCGCCTCCTCGCGCTCCTCGGTCAGCGCGACCCGCAGATCCTGGGGACGGTCGGCGGCCACGGTGAGCACCGCGTGGACGGGCTGGCCCGTGCCGTTGCCGAACAGCCAGTGCTCCGGGGCGCACTGCCCGGTGTCGCCGAGCATCGCGGCACGCGCGGCCGGGCCCTGCTTGTACGCCTCCTGGGTGCTGCCCGTGGGGACGGACGGGAAGGGATCGCGCCCGGCCAGCAGCCTCAGCCCGGGGTAGGTGAAGCTGATGATCCGCCATACGGCGTTCAGCGCCTTGGGGTCGTCACCGCCGGACTGCTTGCGGGCCTTGCTGAACTCCGCGTTGAACGCCGCCACTTGACGCGTCGTGGCGATCCGGGGCCGCAGCCGGCGCAGCCAGATCCTGGCCTGGGCGTCGTTCTCGAACTTCAGCAGGAGGAGCTGGACATGGTCCTTCTTCGCCCCGGCGATGATGTCGCCCTGGATCTCCCGGCTGGTACGCAGCGGCAGATCGTCCCCGCCGGCGGGCCCCCCGTACGCCGGCGGGGGCTGCGTCGCGTACGTCATGAACGGGCCCCGTTCGGTTCGAGGGAGATCCACTTGGCGACACTGGGCACACCCTCCTCGTTGAGGAGGAAGAGCATGTACCAGCCCGGCGGCGCGGCCTCGGCGGTGGGCGGCGCCTGGAGGTCCAGCTCCCCGTCGCCCTGCCGCTTGATCCGCAACTCCACATGACGCTGGCTGGTGTTGACCGAGTGGGTGGCCGTCGTGGGCGACAGCAGCACCGCCCGCTTCACGTCCTCCGTGGTGGAACTGGCGACGGTGAAGCGCTCGTCGAAGGTGAGCGGGCGGGACGGGACGTGATCGAGGGCGGGACGCGCGCCGTTGTGGAGATACGGCGGCTCGTACATCTCGATCGTGCCGTCGATGTCGTCCTTGATGTCCCGGTCGTTGGCGATCTGCTGCGCCTCGTCGCCCGTGATCATGACCCGGCCGTCGGGCAGCACCACGGCGTTCGAGTGATATCCGCGCGGCAGCCGCTGGACGGGGCCCAGACGCCAGTCGCCGTTCTCGTCCCGCAGCTCGGTGTGCCGGTACTTCAGGTCCGCGTTCGGGTTGTACAGCCCGTTGCCGTAGTCACGGATGTCGTAGGAACCGTTGACCGTCAGCAGATTCCCGGTGGGCAGCAGCAGCGTGTTGTCCTGCGTACGGCCGAAGGCCCGCGCCTCCTTCGTCTTCCACTTGCCCGCGGCGAGCTGGTAGGTGTTCGGGTCCGTACGGTCACCGCCGAGCACCAGGACGGAGTCCGGCCCCCGGAAGCCGCCGGGGAGCGGCACGGCCGAGCCGTAGCTGCGATCGGCGGTGCCGGGCCGCTGTGCCAGCTCGCTCCTGGTCTCCTTGACCGGGTCGAAGAGCCACTGCTGGTCGTGACTGCGGCCGAGCCCGTAGATCTTCCCGTCGCGCAGGCTGAACAGATGCGGGTAGTCGAGCTTGTACGGGGCGTCCGCGCCGAACCGGTCGACGGGGCGGAAGCGCGGGATGTCCGTCTTGCGGTACGGAACCGGGTCACTCAGCGCCGGGAAGCGCTCCACGATCGGGGTGGGCGTGCCCCAGCCCAGCTCGGACTGGCCGGACATGATCAGCATCCGGCCGTCGGCGCCGGTGACGACGCTGGGATACCAGCGGCCCACCGACATGTCCTCGTTCATCGCCCACGTCTCGCTCCACGGGTCGAAGACGAAGGACAGCTTGGCGCCCGAGCCTCCGTTGGCGCCGAGATTGCCGCCGAAGACGCCGAGCATCCCGTTCGGCAGGAAGGCGTGGCCCGCGCAGAAGATCGGCGCGGGGCGGGAGATGCCCGTGCTGTCGGGCATCGTGACGGCGGGCGGCGTGACCTTCTTGAAGGCGCTCGCACCCGTGCCCTTCTGCGGGTCCCAGAGGAAGGCGCGCCCCCGGTTGGCCGCCCCCACGATCTGGGTGGGGGCCGTCTCCTTGGTGGGATCGGTCTCGACCCGCTCGAAGGAGAACAGGAGCACCTTGCCGGTCGGCAGCTGGGCGACGTGGACACCGAAGTCCGGTGAGTCGAAGTACTCCTTGAAGGCGCCGAAGTCCGACGCCTTGTAATCCCGGTTGGTCTTCTCCTGGCTCTCGGTGAGGGCCTTCAGGCGGGCGGTGCGGGTCGCCTGCGGGTAGGTGCCGAGATCCTGGGCGCCCTGCCGGGTGGCGGCGTGTTCCTCGGCGTGTTCACGGCCGAGCACCGCCACCTCGGCGGGATCGGCCTCGGGGGCCTCGGCGGAGCTGTCGCCCGCCCTGGTGGAGTGCTCGTGGTGGCCCCCGCCGCTGTGAGCGGCAACGGGGGCGGCACCGGCGAGAGTTGAGACGGCGAGTGCGCTGACGACGGCGCAGGCCGCCAGGGTGTTGGACAGCCTTGTACGAGAGCGGGGAATTCTCATGCGGCTCGGTTCGGGTCCTTTCCGGGATGGTTGGAGCACGCGGTACGGCGATGCCGCACCCGGAGCGAATGACTACTCGCAGTAATCAATGCTGGCCGTGTTCGAGCCGGAAGGTCCAGAAAAATGAGCGAGGTTGCCCCTATGGAGCTAACAGGCGGTTCATAGGGTTCGCTCTCCGCGCGCACGCCCGGCGCGCGGCCCGGCGCCCGGCCGCGCGTCCGGTCCGGGGGTGTCCCGCCGTCGCACGCCAAGTCGCCGTCCGACGCGGGCTGTTGACAAACCCGTGACATGCTTGAAAACTCTCACTGCCTGATCGCAGGACCTGAACGGCGAAGCTCAATTATTTGCGGTTCCCTTGCAAGATCGGGGCATTAGCTCGCGTAGCCGTTCTGCCCCGTTTGATCGCGTCCTGCCGTCCACCCCCACCACGGACCGGCACCTGCTCACTCTGTCGACCCCACGGAAACAGAGGACACCATGAAGTCGAAGCACCTCAGCCGACGGCTGCTCCCGGGCGTCGGCCTGACCGGCCTGCTCGTCGTCGGACTCCTGCCCGCCACGTCCGCCTCGGCGTCCGGCGTGCCCGCGAAGGCCGGCGCCCCGTCGGCGCGGCCGGCGGCGGCCGAGCGCGGAGCCGCCCTCCCGTACACCGAGTACGAGGCCGAAGCCGCCGACTACGACGGCACGTTGCTGACGGCGGACCCGAAGCGCACCTTCGGGCACACCAACTTCGCCAGCGAGTCGTCCGGCCGCGAATCGGTACGGCTGGACAGCACGGGCCAGTTCGTGGAGTTCACCTCCACGGGCGAGGCGAACTCGATCGTCGTACGCAACTCCATACCCGACGCTCCCGGCGGTGGCGGCATCGACGCCACCCTCAGCCTCTACGCCGACGGCGCCTTCGTACAGAAGCTGGATCTGTCGTCCAAGCACAGCTGGCTGTACGGCAACACCGACGACCCCGAGTCGCTGACCAACACCCCCCAGACGGACGCCCGCAGACTGTTCGACGAGTCGCACGCCCTCCTGGAGAAGAGCTATCCGGCGGGCACGAAGTTCAAGCTCCAGCGCGACGCCGGGGACAACGCCTCCTTCTACATCGTCGACCTGATCGACCTGGAGCAGGTCGCGCCCCCGGCCGCCAAACCGGCCGAGTGCACCTCGATCACCGAGTACGGGGCCGTCCCCGACGACGGGAACGACGACACCAAGGCCATCCAGGACGCCGTGACCGCCGACCAGAACGGCGACATCGACTGCGTATGGATCCCCGCGGGCCAGTGGCGGCAGGAACAGAAGATCCTGACCGACGACCCGCAGAACCAGGGCCAGTACAACCAGATCGGCATCAGCGACGTCTCGATACGCGGCGCCGGCATGTGGCACTCGCAGCTCTACACGCTCACCGAGCCGCAGAACGCGGGCGGGATCAACCACCCGCACGAGGGCAACTTCGGCTTCGACATCGACGACAACACCCAGATCTCCGACATCGCGATCTTCGGCTCCGGCCGGATCCGCGGCGGCGGTGGCGCCGAGGGCGGAGTGGGCCTCAACGGCCGCTTCGGCCAGAACACCAAGATCACGAACGTGTGGATCGAGCACGCCAACGTGGGTGTCTGGGTCGGCCGCGACTACGACAACATCCCGGCGCTCTGGGGCCCCGCCGACGGCCTCGAATTCAGTGGAATGCGGATTCGCAACACCTACGCCGACGGCATCAACTTCACCAACGGCACCCGCAATTCACGGGTGGACAACTCGTCCTTCCGTACCACCGGTGACGATTCGCTCGCCATCTGGGCCAACCGCTATGTCAAGGACCCGGCGGTGGACATCGCGCACGACAACTCGTTCACCAACAACACGATCCAACTTCCCTGGCGGGCGAACGGCATCGCGATGTACGGCGGTTACGGCAACAAGGCACAGAACAACTTCATCGCCGACACCGCCAACTATCCCGGAATCATGCTGGCGACCGATCACGACCCGCTCCCGTTCTCGGGCGAGACCCTGCTCACCGGAAACACGCTGCACCGCACCGGTGGCGCTTTCTGGAACGAGGATCAGGAGTTCGGCGCGATCACCATCTTCCCGGCGAGCCGGGACATCACCGGAGTCAAGATCAGGGACACCGAGATCGCCGACTCCACCTATGACGGCATTCAGTTCAAGAACGGCGGCGGCAACGTGCCCGACGTCGAGATCAGCGACGTGACGATCGACAAGTCCAACAACGGCTCCGGCATCCTCGCGATGGGCGGCGCCCGGGGCAGCGCGACGCTGACCGGCGTGACCATCTCCAACTCGGCCGAGGGCGACGTCCTCGTCGAGCCGGGATCGAGCTTCGTGATCACCGGCGGCCCCGGCACCACGCGGGCCGCCCGCTAGCGGCACCGTCCTGCCCGGCGTCTTCCGTACGGCTCTGTGAGGGGAGCCGCACGGGAGGCGCCGGGTTTCGTCCTGTTTGCGCCGATTTGATGCCGATGGTTGAACTCCCGCTCCCCATGGTCGCTCCCTCACGGCGCGTGCCGAATTCACCCGTGGAAAAAGCCTGTTGGCGCGTTGTCGGCAGCGAATTCACCCAGGCGTCGGCCGCTCGCCGCCACTTGATCGCGATTCATGGAAAACAATCATTTGTCCGCTTTGCGGTGCCGGTCGTTATGGGTATCCAAAGCCTAACTTGTCCGTTTCTGGGCGGTGTTGTGATCGCGTGGTTGCGTGGAATCCCCGTGAGGTGTGTCACAGCGTCGACGGGCCCGGCGTCCAGGCCGTCCGCCCACCTCCCGCACAGGAAAGGAAAGTTGAGCACCGGACCGCCGGGCGGCAATTCGAATTACCCCCCGCCGGACCCGCGAATGACATCCCGCGATGAATTCAGGACTTGTTTCGCCCGGATGTTCTCGCTTACGTTCTCGTCATTCCGGACGGAACGCCGAATCCTGCCGCCGTCCCGGAAACCGCACCCAACCATTTACGTACGGCAGGAGCGGGGGACCCAGGTAAGTCGCCGATCCGGCATCACCGGACCGGCTTGGGGTGAAGTCACGCCTTCCGGCGCGACCGGGCATCTCCCGCCCGAACCCGACAGCTCACCTCGCAGGCGACGGAGAGGACCTCGTCATGCCCGCACTGGGTAAGCACCGCCGTACCCGCACCATCCCGCTCGCCCACCGGCTCATCGCCCTCGGCACGGGCACCGCCGCACTCGCCCTGCCCCTGGTGGCCGCCACCTCGGCGAACGCCGCGCCCGCCCCGCAGAAGGTCACGGCGGCCCCCTCGGCCGCCACCGCCGCCAAGACCACCCACACCGTCGTCAAGGGCGAGTCGCTGGCCAAGATCGCGAAGGCCCGCTCCGTGAGCGGCGGCTGGCAGGCGCTGTACAAGAACAACAAGAGCGCCGTCGGCGACAACCCGTCGCTCATCCGCCCCGGCCTGAAGCTGAAGCTCGCCGGCGCGCCGAAGGCGGCCCCGACCGCCGCGGCGGAGAAGACCGACACGGTCCAGACCGCTGCCAAGTCGTACACCAACGACCTGGACGGCTGGATCCGCGAGTCGCTGGACATCATGGCGCAGCACGGCATCCCCGGCTCGTACGACGGCATCCACCGCAACATCATGCGCGAGTCCGGCGGCAACCCCCAGGCCATCAACAACTGGGACTCCAACGCCGCCGCCGGCACCCCGTCGAAGGGCCTGCTCCAGGTCATCGCCCCGACGTTCGAGGCGTACCACGTGCCCGGCACCTCGACCGACAGCTACGACCCGGTCGCCAACATCACCGCCGCGTGCAACTACGCGGCCGACCGCTACGGCTCGATCGACAACGTCAACGGCCCGTACTAAACCGGCGCCTTCCTGACCTGACGACGCGGCTCCCGGGCCGCACCTTCGCCGACGGCCGGCGGGGCCACACACATGGCCCCGCCGGCCGTCGGCGTTCGTGGCCACCCACGCCTCCGGCTCTCCACCCCTGACCACCCGGAACGGACACACCGATGATCAAGCGCTCTCTGTCCGCCGCGTCGAAGCCGGACGTCATCTGCCCCGAGGCGCTCGAAGGGAAGGCCGGCGTCACCACCCGCTGCACGCTCACCGCGGCCGACGGCAGCACGCTGGGCGTGACGGTCACCGTCTCGGCCGTCGGCGGCGACAACGTCGATCTCGACATCAAGGCCGACGACACTCCCACCCCCGCGAGCTGACGCCCGCGCCGCTCCGGCCGGCGGTCAGCGGTCCAGCAGCCCCGCCGCCAGCTCCTCCACCCGCGCCCGCCACACCGCCAGCGCGCCCTCCGTGTCGAAGTCGCGCGGCCCGGTCTGGGTGAGCACCAGCCGGGGCCCGTGCCCCGTCCCGGGGCCCAGCTCCCAGCGGACCTCACCCTCGGGGTGCCAGGCGTACGCGAGGAGCTCCGGCGCCCGTACGTCCGTCACCGGGCCCGCCGGGACCTTGTCGGCGGTGAAGCCCGGCGGGACCGGGGAGCCCGTCAACGGCTCGGCCCCATCTGTCAGTCGGGCCCAGACCACCTCGGCGGGCCGTACGAGCTGACGCTCGAACCGGACGCGTCGCCCGCCGCCGTCCGTCTCCTCGACCCGCCCCCGCGTCAGCTCGCCGAACCGCGCCAGATACGCCTCGTGCAGCGTGCCGTCCGTGTCCCGCTCGACGTCGACCGGGCCGCCGCCCAGCACCTGCGCCAGCGCGGTGACACACACCTGCCAGCCGGACGCGAAGCTCGCCGCCCCGAACCGGTCGCCGAACGTGTGCACCAGGCGCAGCAGCGAGCCGTCCTCCCCGTCCGGTGCGATCTCCCAGCTCAGATGGTCCTCGCCCCAGGTGAACGCGAAGAGGCGCGGCTCGTCGGCGTCCGTCACCCGCCCGGTCATGGCGGGACCTGGACCGGGCTCACCGGGGAAGTGGAAACCGATCTCACCGCCCGGCCGCAGGTCCACGCTCACCTCGGAGGGGAACCACTTCGCGAGCTGCTCGGGCCGCGTGATCGCGTCCCAGACCCGCTGCGGCGGATGCGCGAGCCGGCGCTCCATGCGCAGCGCGGTGCGCCCGCCGCTCTCGGGGGAGAGGGACGAGGAGAAGTGCCGGTCGTCGGGGTCGGTGTGCGCAGTCATGAGGAATCGTCCTCCATCGCGTCGAGATGCCGTTCGAGCGCGTCGAGACCGCCGGTCCACAGGTGCCGGTAGTGCGCGAGCCAGACGTCGAGCTCGGCGAGCGGCTCCGGGTCCAGCTCGTACCAGCGCCGCTGCGCGTCCTGCCGGACCCGTACCAGCCCGGCGTCCCGCAGCACCCGCAGATGCTTCGAGGTGCCGGGCTGACTCAGACCGAGCCGCTCGGTCAGCTCTCCGACCAGGTGCGGGCGCTCCAGGAGCAGATCGAGGATCCTGCGCCTGCTCGGCTCCGCGAGCACATCGAACGGTATGGGCATGGTTCGACCATACCCACCCGGTTATATAACCGCAACCGCATGTAGGGGGGGCTAGCTCCGCGCCAGCAGCCAGTCCATCGCCGACGGGCAGGTGTCCAGGACCGAGACATGCCCGTCCTCGGGCCGTACCCACAGCTCCGCGTTCGGGAGCGCGGCCAGCATCGACGCGGCGTGCGAGGGCGGTACGACACGGTCCAGGCCGCCCTGCACGAGCAGTACCGGCGCCGCCACCTCCGCCAGGTCGAAGCCCCACGCGGTGGCGAAGGCGACGTCGTCGTCGACCAGCCCGTCCGGCCCGGCCTGCCCCGCCTTCCCGGCGTCCGCCCCCAGCGACGCCCACGCGCCCGCCAGCGCGGCGAAGTCGGCGGACGTGAAGCACGCGGGGTCGAACTCGTCCGTCGCCGCGTACAGTTCACGCGCCTCGCGCCCGTCGGCGGCGGCCCGCAGCCCGCCCGGCGACACCATCCCCTCGTACCAGTCGAAGTCCTCCGTGTACGGCGCGATGCCCGCCAGACAGACCACACCCGTCACCCGGTCCGGCAGCAGCGCGGCGCACGCCAGCGCGTGCGGCCCGCCACCGGACGCCCCCATCACGGCGAAGGACTCGACGCCGAGCGCGTCGGCGATCCGCGCCACGTCCTCCGCCGCAGCCGCCACGTTCCGGCCCGGCAGCGGACTCGAACCCCCGTAACTGGGGCGGCCGTACGACACCAGCCGGATCCCCCGCGCGCCGGCGGCGGCCAGCAGCGGCTCCAACGGCGCGCCGGTCTGCGGCGAGCCGTGATGCCACACGACGGCCGGCCCGTCCGGGCCGGGACCCCCGCTGTCGTACGTCCGCAGCGTCCGACCGTCGCTCAGCTTCACATCCTGTTCGATGACCACCGTCTCAGCCTACGGCGCACGGCCCCGCCCGGCTCAGCAGATCCCGTCCCCCGGCTTGGGGTTGCCCAGCGCGAACAGCGGACGCAGCCGAATCCCCGCCCACGTCCCGAGCAGCGCGGTCGCACCCCAGATCCATCCGTGCAGACTGCCCGACGCGATACCCGCCAGATACGCGCCGATGTTGCAGCCGCCCGCCAGCCGCGCGCCGATCCCCATGAGTACGCCGCCGAGCACGGCCGCCACGGCGGTACGGCCGGGGATGCCCCGGTGCAGCGCCCACGTCCCGCCGAGCGAGGCGGCGACGGCGGCGCCGATCATGATGCCGATGTCGGTGAGGCTGTTCTTGTCCTTCAGCACGGGCCCCGCGAACATCTCCGCGTTGCCCGGCTGCCGCCAGAACGACCAGTTCGCGGGGTTGCCGCCGAGCGCGTCGACCACCCGCGACCCCCACAGGCTGAACGCACTCGTGACACCCCACGGACCGCCGGACACCAGCAGCACACCGGCGCCCAGCACGGCCAGCGCGAGCGCGCCGGCGACCAGCGGCCACGACCCGCGCAGCACACGGGCCACGCCCCTGGCGCTGGGCGGGGTGCTGATCGGCGGCGGGTTACGGCGCGCCTGCACGCGGCGGCTCACCAGCACGATGAGTCCCAGTACGGCGATGGTCAGCGCCCACGAACCGAACCATCCGACGTGGTCCGACAGCAGCACCGGGTCGAGCGCGGGCAGGTCCTTCCAGAGGTCGAACTGCCAGGCGGCGACGGTCGATCCGACGATGAAGCCGCCGAGCGTCAGCACGATGGACGACTGCCCCGACCCCACGGCGAACAGCGTGCCCGACGCACACGCGCCGCCGAGCTGCATCCCGACGGCGAAGACGAACGCCCCGACGAGCAGCCCGACACCGAGCGGCCCCGCCGACGGCGCGGGCACGGAGCCGAACAGCCCCGTGCCGCTGCCGATGACCAGCGCGAAGAGAGTGGCCGTGGTGCCCAGCAGCAGGGCGTGGGCGCGCAGCCCCTGCCCGTTGCCGACGGCCACCAACTGCCGCCAGGCGGAGGTGAATCCGAACCGCGAGTGGAAGAGCGCGAGCCCCAGCCCGAGCCCGAGCAGCAGGAGCGTCCCGGGCTTCGCGCCGTGCGCCGACCACACGTACGCGGTCAGCGCGACGGCCAGCAGCCCGGATATGACGAGCGGCACCCGCCGTACGGGAGGCGCCGGTTCGGCCTCCGGGGCGGGGGAGGAGGTCGGGGAGGGGACGAGCAGCGCGGCGGGGATGTTCCGGCGCGGGGGAGCGGTGGTGGTCACGACTGTTCTCCGAAGTCGGTGGTCGGCGGCAGCGAGGTGCGGGGCGCGGGGGCTCGACTCAGGAACAACAGAGGTTGTCGTCGACGCACCACACCGAGTTCGCGAAGCACGCGAGACAGAGGAGGCGGGCGGGTGCGGACATGGCGGTGAGACTAGCGCGCACATTCGATTCCACGCACACGTATCTCACGGAGCGGACAGTGCGTCCATGATCCGACATCTCGAAACCGGCGGTCACATTCCTCGGCCGCGATCCGTCAGTGGGGCACGGAGCAACACCGGCACCACCCACCAGGGGTGGAGAGGAAGAAGGACAACACCATGCTGACCAACGTCATGTACGTGACGATCTACGTCACCGACCAGGACCGCGCGCTGCGCTTCTACACCGAACAACTCGGCCTGGAGACCCGCGTCGACCATCCGGGACCGGAGGTACGCTTCCTGACCGTCGCCGTCCCCGGCAGCCCGGTCGAGTTCCTTCTCTGGCCGCACCCCGCCGGCGCGGGCCGGCCGGCGAACGCCCGGCCCGGCGCCACACCCGGACCCGTCTTCCTCGAATCGGACGACCTGACGGGCGACTTCAAGGCACTGCGCGACCGGGGCGTCACCTTCGACCAGCCCGAACCGGAGACGTACCCGTTCGGGCTCCGTATCGAGGCGGTGGACCCGGACGGCAACCGGATCTCCCTGCGCCAGCGCGGCGGCCCGGGTGGCGCGTAACGGCAGTCCGGCCCCCCGGCGGACCGCGCCGGGGGCCGGCCGGGGACGGATACGCGTCGGGAGTCCGGCGAACGAGGTGGGATGGAGCCGTAAACGCCTCTGGTCCCGCTTCCGGTCCCAGATCGGCCTCGCCGCCAAACGCGCAGCCCAGCTGGTGCGCTTCGACCACGCAGCCCACCTGCTCGCGGCGGGCGGCACCGCCGCTCACGTGGCGGTCGCGAGCGGCTACGTCGACCAGCCCCACCTCCACCGCGAGGTCAAGGCGTTCACCGGTATGACACCCACCGCGACAGCCGCCGCACCATGGCTCGCGATCGACGGCGCCGCGCGGCCGGCTCCGCCCGAGCGCCGCCCGTAGGCGGGCCGTCGCGGCCCGGCCACTCACCGTCCGGAGCGGCGCTGGCCTCGCAGCGACAACCACCACAACGACGCACGGCCGAGCGCCGTCATCATGCCCTCCAGCTTCGGATCCGTCCCCGGATCCGCCGAGTCCATCGAACACGCCGCCGCCAGCAGAAACCCCGCCTGCGCCGATACGAGCACATCCACCGCCACCGGCTCGACACCCCTCAGCAGCGGATGCCGGGCGGCGTACGGCTCCGGGTCGACCCCGCCGAGCGCCACACTCCCCAGCAGCATCACCAGATCCGCGTACGCGGGCCCCACCCACGCGTGCGGCCAGTCCACGACCACGACGCGGTCCCGCGTCAGCAGCACGTTGAACGGATACAAGTCCCCGTGCGCCAACGTCTCCCCGACCATCACCTCCGGCAACAGCGCCTCCAGAGCCAGATGCCGGTCCAACTCACCCGCGGCGACAGGCGCGATCCGACCCAGCTTCGCCAGCGACCGCTCGCTGTCCGCCAGCCGCCCCCAGCCGCCCAACCGGGGGAATGCGCCGGGCGAGTTGAGGGGCGGCGGCGCCGGTGTCAGCCGCCGCGAGAGGTCCGTCAGCGCGTGGAGCACCCGTACCAACTCGCCCTCGCGCCACGGCTGTACGGGCAGCGCCCCGTCGACGTCCTCGAAGACGAGCGCCACCCACCCCTGATCGTCGTACGACCCCAGAAGCTCCGGTACGGGAGCCCCGCCCGGCAGCCCACCGTTCACCACCACCTCACGCCGGTGGAACGCCGCCACCCCGGGCGCCGCCCCCACGTCGACCGCCTTGGCGAACGCCCTGCGCCCGTCCGCGAGTTCGAGCCGCGCCGCGAGCCCGTCGGAGAACCCGCCCGGCCGGCTCGTCGCCACGGTCACCCTGCCGCCGAGCACGTCCTCGATACCCGCCCGTACGGAACGCGGAAGCTCGTGCCACGGCTTACGCCGGCTGCCCGTTGACGCGTCGTTGTCGGTCGTCATGTCTCTCCAGAGATCGAAATGGAGCCGAGGCGGGAATTCCGTTTATCCGCCCGAAATAAAACCTGTGAAGCCGTGCAACCCTCGGGGAAGATCCCGTGTCTGCCTATGTGTTCGGAAGTAATTCCAGCAGACAGCATCGGGCCCGATAGCCGAGCGGAAGCCGCCATTGGCGGGCCCGTGGGTTTACTGCGCCCTTTTGCTCCGAGAAAGGTGTGTTCCTATGCGCTACACGAAGCGCGCTGTCGTGGCCACGGCCTGCGCATTCGCTCTGATCCCGGCGGGCGCGGCGGTCGCGGGCGACGGCCCGGCACCGGCCCCGTCGAAGTCGGCCAAGACGTCGAAGTCGACGGCCCCGACGGAGGCGGGAAACCCGGCGAGCGCGAAAGCGCGCGTCGCGGGAGTCTGTGCCGACGCCTACCAGGTCGGAAAGACAGCGTACATCGACCGGGCCGGCGCGCACATCGCCTCGGTCAAGCAGTTCTACTCGAAGACGTGCAACGAGAATTACGGGTATCTCTGGGTCTGGGATTCATTCCGTAAGACCAGCAAGGATTACGACGTGAGCGTCGCCGTCTACAGCTACAGCCAGGAGGACTTCTTCGGCGGCCGGGCCTGGACCGACCACAACGGCCAGGAGTTCTGGTCCGACGGCGCGGCCACGGTCAAGGACTGCACGGCGGCCGTCGGTTCACTCCGCAGGGCGGGCGACCCGCTCGCCGGCCAGGCGGCCAGCCAGAAGATGTGCTGATCGCGGATGGGGTGGCCCGAGGAACACTCGGGCCGCCCCGTTCAGCGCATCAGCTCGCTGAGAGGTGTGCGGTGAAGGCGGCCCAGGCGGTGGGGGTGAGCCGGCCGATGTTCGGGTCCTTGGAGTCCCGTACGAGGACGGCGTGGGGCTGGGCGGCGACCTCGACGCAGTTGTCGCCGCCGTCACCGCTGTGAGTGCTCTTCGACCACCCGACTTCGACGCAATTGTCACCGTCACCGCTGCTGTGGGTGCTCTTCGCCCAGGCGACTTCGAGGCAGTTGTCGCCATCGCTGCCGCTGTAGCTGCTCTTGAACCATGTCAGTTGAGTGGTGTTCGCAGTGCTCCTCGCAGTCGCTCCAGCAAACTCACCGTAGCCTCATGGCTGTGAGCCTGCGAGCGCAGCTTCCCTGGTGACGCGCGCGAGCCGGGCCGGACGCTGGGCGTATGCCATCCCCCCAGGCCCAAGAGGCCGTCACCGTACGTGTGTTCACTCAGCGGTTCTCCGCGACCCGGCGCGGCGCCCGGCTCGCGCGGCGGCTCGCCACTCAGCAGCTCGACGCGTGGGGCATCCCGTACGGCTCCGGGCCGTCCGACGCGACGGCCTTCGTGGTCGCCGAGCTGGCCGCGAACGCCGTGCTCCACGGCCGGGTGCCGGGACGGGACTTCGCGTTGCGGCTCGCGTACAACAGCGCCAAGAACCTCGTACGCGTCGAGGTGACCGACACCCACAACGCCCTGCCGGCACGCGCGCCCCGCGACGCCGCAGGCGACGGCGAGACGGGGCGCGGGCTGGTGCTCGTGGACGCGATCGCCGTGCGGTGGGGGGTGAGCGGGCGGTCGGGGCTGGGGAAGACGGTATGGGCGTACGTACCGGCCTCGCGGGAGCGGACCTGACGCGCTACGGTCGAAAGCGAGTACTTGAACCCGGCGGCGTTTCCCGAACTGCTGGAGGAGTCACGTACCGCGGAGGTCGCGCGGAACCATCCCGCGCCCTCCTAAGGAGGAGTCATGAAGGTTCTCCTCGCCGGAGCCTCTGGCACACTCGGCCGGTTTCTCGTACCGCAACTGCTCGCGGCCGGTCATGAGGTCATCGGCACCACGCGCGGCGCGCGTGGTGCCGACCGGCTCAGGCGGGCCGGGGTGAGCGCCGTCGTGACCGACGTACTCGACCGCGGTGCGCTGCTGGCCGCCGTGGAAGGGCTGACCGCCGACGCCGTCGTCCATGAACTCACGTCGCTGACCAAGGCGCCCGCACGGTACGGCGACATGGAGCCGACCAACCGGTTGCGCGTGGACGGGACGCGCAACCTGCTGGAGGCGGCACGGGAGTTGGGGGCCACCCGCTTTGTCACGCAGTCGATGTTCCTCGGATACGGCTTCCGTGAGCTGGGGCGTGACCCTCTTACGGAGCACGCGCCGTTCGCCGTGCCCACCGGCGCCAGGACGGACCCGGTGCTGGCCGCGCTGAAGTCCACCGAGGACCAGACGCTGGGCGCCGGACCCGGCATCGAGGGGATCGCCCTGCGCTACGGCCTCTTCTACGGCGGTGACACCGGGATCTACGCCGATCTGCTGCGCAAACGGCGGCTTCCGGTGGCCTCAGGGCGCGCCGGCTCCGGGACGCTCGCCCTGATCCACCACCACGACGCGGCGTCCGCGACCGTCGCCGCGCTGGAGCGGGGAGTGGCGGGGCGGGTCTACAACGTCGTGGACAACACACCGGCCACGTGGCGCGAGTTGATGGAGGAGGTCGCGCGTACGCGCGGTACGCCCCGGCCGCTCGCGCTCCCCGCCGGACTGATCCGGCTCGCCGCGCCGTACATCGGTGAGGTGATGACCCGTGTCGACGTGCGGGTCTCCAACGAGCGGGCCCGTACGGAGCTGGCCTGGACGCCGCGGTTCCCGGGCTTCCGGGAGGGGCTGGCGGCGGGTCAGGGCCGGTAGCGCAGACCGTCCAGCAGGAGGTCCAGCAGGCGGCCCGCCTGCTCGCGCATGCTCGGCCCGCCCGCGGCCAGGGCGACGCCGCTGATGCTGACGAGCACGTCGTCGGCGTCGACATCCTTACGGAGGGCGCCGTCCGCGGCCCCGGCGTCGAGCAGCAGCCTGATCGCGGAGCCGAGGAGGTCGCGGCTGTGCGCGTAGGGGTTTCCGCCGGAGGCGATGACCGCGCGGAGCGCGTCGGCCATGCCCTGCTTGGCGATCATGAAGTCTATGTAGCGGTCCATCCACGCGCGCGTCGCGTCGACGGGGGCCAGTTCGTCGAGGAGTGCGGGGGCGGCGTCACAGACGGCTGTCAGTTCGTTGCGGTAGACGGCTTCGACCAGGGCCTCGCGGGTGGGGAAGTGGCGGTAGAGCGTTCCGATGCCGACGCCCGCGTCCTTCGCGATCGCGTCCAGGGTCGGACTCCCGCCGCTCCCGCCGCTCCCGCCGCTCGCGTCGGAGAGGAGGCGCATCGCGGAGGCGAGGACGAGGTCGCGGTTGCGCCGGGCGTCCGCGCGCAGGGGCCGGTCGCCGTTCGCTGCTGTCACGTGGTCCTCCCTCCCTCTCCTGCCGCTGCCCGCTCGGCTCGGTGATCCCGGCCCGAACGTAGCCCACGGCGGGCATGCTTGCTAAACGGAGCCTCCTCCGGTTAGCTGGGCTGAGCGGAGGATCCTCCGCTTACTGTACGGCGGGGCCTGAACCCGTCATTTCACCGGTGCGGTCCGCCTCGGAGCCGTAAATCAGCCGTACAGATCCCGCACCGAGCCGCACCGAGCCGAACCGAGCCGAGCCGAACCAAGCAGCGCCGAATCGCACCGAGCAGTGCCGAATCGCACAGAAGAGGACCGTCATGAATCAGCCCGTCAGGATCACCACCCCCTTCACCCGCGAAACCACCGCCGCCGAGGTCGTCGACGGCACCGACCTGACCGGCAGGCGCGCCGTCGTCACCGGCGGCGCCTCCGGCATCGGGGTCGAGACCGCCCGCGCGCTGGCGTCGGCGGGCGCCGAGGTCACCCTCGCCGTACGGAACGTCGAGGCCGGCGAGCGTACGGCCGCCGACATCACCGCCACGACCGGCAACCCCCACGTCCTCGTCGCCCCGATCGAACTCGCCGACCGCGCGTCCGTCGCCGCGTTCGCCACGGCCTGGCAGGGCCCGCTGCACATCCTCGTCAACAACGCCGGTGTGATGGCCGAGCCGCTGAACCGCACCCCCGAGGGCTGGGAGCACCAGTTCGCGACCAACCACCTCGGTCACTTCGGGCTGGCGCTCGGCCTGCACGACGCGCTGGCGGAGGCGGGCAACGCGCGCATCGTGTCGGTGAGTTCGAGCGGCCACCTGCGTTCGCCCGTCGTCTTCGACGACATCCACTTCGAGAACCGGGAGTACGAGCCGTGGTCGGCGTACGGCCAGTCCAAGACCGCCAACGTGCTGTTCGCCGTCGAGGCGACCAAGCGGTGGGCCGCGGACGGGATCACCGCCAACGCCCTCATGCCGGGCGGTATCCGCACCAATCTGCAACGGCACCAGGAGGGGAACCCCGAGTTCAAGACGCTCATGGACTCCTACTCCTGGAAGACACCCGAGCAGGGCGCCGCCACCTCGGTCTTCGTCGCGGTCTCACCGCTCCTGGAGGACATCGGCGGCCGGTACTTCGAGGACGTAGCCGAAGCCGGACCGCACGTACCGCCGGGTAACACCGGCGTCGCCGACTACGCGCTCGACCCCGAGGCGGCGGCCCGGCTGTGGGACGTCTCACAGGAGATGCTCGCCCGCTGAGACGGACCCGCCCGCGCCCTCTCCAGGACCGGTCAGTATCGGAGAAGCGTCCGCCGCCCGGCCGCATTAGCGTGGCAGCCATGGACATCAGCGCTGGTCGGTTCGAGGCGGGCGACGCCGACAGCGACCGCGCGGGCGACGCCGCCTCACAGATGGAGACACGATGAGCAAGCCCACGAGGACCGGCGAGGGTGCACGGGCGGGCACGCGGGCCGGGACGGGTACGCGGGCCGGGGCGGGAACCGGTACCCGTGCGGCCACCCGGACATCCGCGCGAACCCCCGAGCGAACCCCCGCCCCGGACGGTGCCGTCAGCCACGGCGTGATCCGGGTGCACGGCGCGCGCGTGAACAACCTCAAGGACGTCAGCGTCGAGATCCCCAAACGGCAGCTCACGGTCTTCACCGGCGTCTCCGGCTCCGGCAAGAGCTCGCTCGTCTTCGGCACCGTCGCCGCCGAGTCGCAGCGCCTCATCAACGAGACGTACAGCACCTTCGTACAAGGCTTCATGCCGACACTGGCGCGCCCCGAGGTCGACGTACTCGAAGGACTGACCACCGCGATCATCGTCGACCAGCAGCGGATGGGCTCCGACCCCCGCTCCACCGTCGGCACCGCCACCGACGCCAACGCGATGCTCCGCATCCTCTTCAGCCGGATCGGCAGCCCCCACATCGGCTCGCCCGGCGCGTTCGCCTTCAACGTCGCGTCGGTGCACGCCAGCGGCGCGATCACCGTCGAACGCGGCGCGAACAAGAGCAGGGCCGTCAAGGCGACCTTCAGCCGTACCGGCGGCATGTGCACCCGCTGCGAAGGCCGCGGCACCGTCTCCGACATCGACCTCACCCAGCTCTACGACGACTCCAAGTCGCTCGCCGACGGCGCGTTCACCATCCCCGGCTGGAAGTCCGACAGCTTCTTCACCGTGCGCGTCTACGCCGAGTCGGGACTCCTCGACCCGCACAAGCCGATCGCCAAGTTCACCAAGAGGGAAATGCAGGACTTCCTCTACCGCGAGCCGACAAAGGTCAAGGTCGAAGGGGTCAACCTCACCTTCGAAGGGCTCATCCCCAAGATCCAGAAGTCGTTCCTCTCCAAGGACCGGGAGGCGATGCAACCGCACATCCGGGAGTTCGTCGACCGTGCCGTCACCTTCACCACCTGCCCCGACTGCGACGGCACCCGGCTCAGCGACGAAGCCAGATCCTCGAAGATCAAAGGCATCAGCATCGCCGACGCCTGCGCCATGCAGATCAGCGACCTCGCCGACTGGGTACGCGCGCTGCGCGAACCGTCCGTCGCACCGCTGCTCGACGCGCTCGGCGCGACCCTCGACTCGTTCGTCGAGATCGGACTCGGCTACCTCGGCCTCGACCGCGCGTCCGGCACCCTCTCCGGCGGCGAGGCACAGCGCGTCAAGATGATCCGCCACCTCGGCTCCTCCCTCACCGACGTCACATACGTCTTCGACGAGCCGACGATCGGACTGCACCCCCACGACATCAGCCGCATGAACAACCTGCTGCTGCGCCTGCGCGACAAGGGCAACACGGTGCTCGTCGTGGAACACAAACCGGAGACCATCGCGATCGCCGACCACGTCGTCGACCTCGGCCCCGGCGCGGGTACGGCCGGCGGCACCGTCTGCTTCGAAGGCACCATCGACGGGCTGCGTACGGCGGGCACCGTCACCGGCCGCCACTTCGACGACCGGGCCGCACTCAAGACGACGGTCCGCGAACCCACCGGCACACTGGAGATCCGCGGCGCGACCACCCACAACCTGCGCGACGTCGATGTCGACATCCCGCTCGGGGTCCTCACCGTCGTCACCGGCGTCGCCGGCTCCGGCAAGAGCTCCCTCGTGCACGGATCACTCGTCAAGGATCCGGCTCGCCGCGCGGACGTCGTCGCGATCGGCCAGGGCGCGATCCGCGGCTCACGCCGCAGCAACCCCGCCACGTACACCGGGCTGCTCGACCCGATCCGTAAGGCCTTCGCCAAGGCCAACGGCGTGAAACCGGCGCTCTTCAGCGCCAACTCCGAAGGCGCCTGTCCCAACTGCAACGGCGCCGGCGTCGTCTACACCGACCTCGGGATCATGGCCGGCGTCGCCGCCGTCTGCGAGGAGTGCGAAGGCAAGCGGTTCCAGGCGTCCGTACTGGAACACCACCTCGGTGGCCGCGACATCAGCGAGGTACTGGCGATGTCGGTGGCCGAGGCCGAGGAGTTCTTCGGCGCCGGCGAGGCACACACACCCGCCGCACACCGCGTCCTGGACCGGCTCGCCGACGTCGGACTCGGCTACCTCACCATCGGCCAGCCACTCACCACCCTCTCCGGCGGCGAACGGCAACGGCTCAAACTGGCCACCCACATGGGCGAGAAGGGCGGCATCTACGTCCTCGACGAGCCCACCGCCGGACTGCACCTCGCCGACGTCGAGCAACTGCTGGGCCTGCTCGACCGGCTCGTCGACTCCGGCAAGTCGGTCATCGTGGTCGAACACCACCAGGCGGTGATGGCGCACGCCGATTGGATCATCGACCTCGGCCCCGGCGCCGGACACGACGGCGGACGGATCGTCTTCGAGGGCACCCCCGCCGACCTCGTCGCGGACCGCTCCACCCTCACCGGCGAACACCTCGCGACGTACGTCGGCGCCTGACCGGACACATGGCTCGAACCCCGTCGAACCCCGTCGAACCCCATCGGACCTCTGCGGACCCCCGGCTCGCGACTTGGGTCCCGACAGGCCCGTGTCGCTGTTGGGCCGAACGGGTGAGGAGCGGGAGACTGGCCACATGCATACACAGCGCGCGGGCGGGGTGATCCGGTGAGCCGGTACGGCGGATACGACAGGTACGACGCCACCGACGAGCAGTGGGAGGGCCTGGCCCAGGTCGTCCCGCTGCGAGGCCGCAACGAGTGGCCCTCGCGCGTCGACCACCGCACCATCCCCGAGGACTACACCGCCGAGCAGCGGCGATTCGTGGTCCTGCGGGTCCAGGTCTTCGCCGACGCGCGTGACGTCGCCGACCATCTCATCGCGCAGATCCCGGTGCTCCTCGACCTGACCGGCGCCGACACCGACGTGGCCAAACGCATCCTGGACTTCAGCAGCGGCGTCGTCTTCGGGCTCGGCAGCGGCATGCACCGCGTCGACCGCAACGTCTTCCTGCTCGCGCCGGTCGGCACCGAGGTGGAGGGGATCGCGGCGGCGGCGGTCCAGCAGCCGTGACCTGGCACACCACGTGCACCTGGCGCACCTCGCACACCTGATAGATCTGGGTCCGTGACGGAACTTGATGTACAGGCATTGCAGCGCAGACTGGTGGAGTTCGCGGCGGCGCGGAAGTGGGAGCCGTACCACACACCCAAGAACCTGGCCGCGGCGCTGAGCGTCGAGGCGTCCGAACTGCTGGAGATCTTCCAGTGGTTGACGCCCGAGCAGTCGGCGCGGGTGATGGAGGACCCCGGGTCGGCGCACCGCGTGCGCGACGAGGTCGCCGACGTACTGGCGTATCTCCTCCAATTCTGCGACGTGTTGGGGATCGACGCGCTCACCGCGCTCTCCGAGAAGATCGACCGGAACGAGCTGCGCTTCCCGCCGCACGGCGACCAGCCTTCCGAGCCCGAGCCCGAGCCCGAGCCCGGGTCCGGGTCCGCGCCTGAGCCCGGGTCCGCGTCGTACGAGTCCGGACCCGCGACCCCGCCGACGTCCACATCCGACTGATTCGTCACTCTGCGGAGTGACCGAGTTATCCACAACTGGCTTCCTGTCCACAGATTTCCGAATTCCTCTGGTCTTTCTGTTGCCGACCCCTCACTCTGGGTAATGAGTAAGTGGGCGGGGTGTTCGACAGATGGGGACCGACGGACACATCGGACAGACGGAGACGGGGACGGCGAATGGACGCGGAAAGGCTCATCGGAGCCGGCCGGGTTGCCTTGGCCCGGAGCGGAGTGGCACTGGACATCGTGGCGGAAGCCTGGCAGGCGCAGGCTCTCGCCCAGGCGATCGGGGACCAACTGGCCCTGCACGGACCGCAGGAGCTGAGGACGGAGGCAAGAGGCCTCGCCGAAACCGGCGCGCGGGGAGGCGCGTCACCTGACCACCCCTCGCTGCGCGCCGGAGGGATACGGGCGGCACGACTCTCGACGGTCATAGACCCGCGCACCACATTGACCGGACTCGGCGTGCTCCTCGGCGAAGTGGGAATCGCCCTCGTCTCCGTGGCCTGCGGCACGGACGAGGAAGGGCTGTACTGGCAGTGCATCGAGGCGATCGACGCCGCCGACGAATCGAACGACCGAGTCCTCGGCATGCTGCGAAAGCTCACCGCACAGGACGAGGTACGAGAACGGGTGCGCGAGACGGAGAAGGAAAGGGAGAGGGAGAAGGAGCGAGGATGACGCAGCGGTGTGAACGACCGACGACAACTAACAACAGGAGGCTCCGGACCTCCGCGGACGACTGCAACGTGCCCGTTCCCGCCGATGAGTTGTGGGCCCGCGCGGACTCATATCCGGGCTCACATCCGGGCTCACATCCGGGCTCTCAGCACGTCGACCTCACAGCCAGGTGCGAACGGGTCGAAGCCGTGCTCGCCCAGCCAGCGAACCGCCAGCAGGCTGCGCAGAGACCACCACGCGCGGATCACGTCGCGGTCGACATCGGAGCCATAGCCGGCGACGACGTCGCCAAGATGCTCCTCGTGTCCGAGCGTCAAGGTGGCGAGGTCGTACAGCGCATCACCCCGGCCCGCCTCGGACCAGTCGATGATGCCGGTGATCTCGTCGCCGTCGACGAACACATGGGTGATCTGGAGGTCGCCGTGCGTAAACGCGGGAGTCCACGGCCGGAACGCGGCCTCGGCGACCTGGCGGTTACGGGTCACCAGGTCGGCGGGCAGAAAACCGCTCGCCACGAGCTGCTCGCACTCGCTGTCGAGTTCGGCCGCCAACTCGGTGAGGTCCCGGCCGGCCCCGCCGGACCAGGGCGGCAACGGCGCGTCGTGCAACATCCGGATCGCGGCCCCCGTCGCGGCCCACGCCGCCGGCGGCGCGGTCGACGGCTCGCCGAGGCGGCCGAGAGCCGTCCCCGGGACAGCGGCGATCGCGAGCACGGGCGGCTTCCGCCAGAGAATCTCCGGGGTCGGGACCGGCACGAGGGACATCGCCTCGACCTCGGTGTCGATGCGTCCTTGATCGGCGTCCACCTTCAGGAACACATCGCCGACGCGCAGGGTCGCGCGCTCGGAATGGGCGACAACAACCTTTACCTCATCCATGGGCGACCAGTATCCCGGCGATGACCATCCGCGTCGCCAGGTTTGTCGCCGGTGATGGCGCGGGGCCCGGCGAGGACGCGCGCACGACCGGCGCTCGGAGGTGCAGGATGGATCCATGGATCTTCGAATCTTCACCGAGCCCCAGCAAGGGGCCAGCTACGACACACTGCTGACCGTCGCCAAGGCGACCGAAGACCTCGGCTTCGACGCCTTCTTCCGCTCCGACCACTACCTGCGGATGGGCTCCGCAGACGGACTTCCCGGCCCCACCGACGCCTGGATCACACTCGCCGGCCTCGCACGCGAGACCAAGCACCTCAGGCTCGGCACCCTCATGACGGCAGGCACCTTCCGACTGCCGGGCGTCCTCGCCATCCAGGTCGCGCAGGTCGACCAGATGTCGGGCGGCCGGATCGAACTGGGCCTGGGCGCGGGCTGGTTCGAGGAGGAACACACGGCATACGGAATTCCCTTCCCCAAAGAGAAGTTCGCCCGACTCGAAGAGCAACTGGCCATCGTCACCGGACTGTGGGGCACACCGTCCGGCGAAAAGTTCTCCTACGACGGAACGCACTACCAACTGACCGACTCACCCGCGCTGCCCAAGCCGACGCAGTCCAAGATCCCGGTACTCATCGGCGGGCACGGCGCCAAGCGCACCCCGCGGCTCGCGGCGCAGTACGCCGACGAGTTCAACATCCCGTTCGCGTCGATCGAAGACAGCGACAGGCAGTTCGGCCGCGTACGGGACGCGGCGGTCAAGGCCGGACGGAAGGCCGACGACCTGGTGTATTCGACCACGCTGGTCGCCTGCGTGGGCAAGACCGACGCGGAAGTGGCCCGCCGGGCCGCGTCCATCGGACGGGAGGTGGAAGAACTGAAAGCGAACGGACTCGCGGGCTCGCCCGCCGAGGTCGTCGACAAGATCGGCCGATACGGAGCCATCGGCGCGTCCCGCATCTACTGCCAGATGCTGGACCTGGACGACCTCGACCACCTGGAACTGCTCTCCTCCCAGGTCCAGTCCCAACTGGGCGCCGACCTGATCGAGCAGCCCTCCCGCTGAGCCGAACTGTCCACCGACCCAGGACAGGGAGGCGCCCGTGAAGCCCGTCCGCACACTCGCCACCGCGCTCGCCGAGGGCAGCCTCGTCCTCGACGGGGGGCTGTCCGACCAACTGCGGGCACAGGGCTGCGACCTGTCCGACGACCTGTGGTCGGCGCGGCTCCTGGACGACGCGCCCGAGCAGATCGAGGCGGCCCACGCCGCCTACGTACGGGCCGGCGCCCAGGTCCTGATCACCGCCAGCTATCAGGCGACGTACGAGGGCTTCGCCCGCCGGGGCGTCGG
>NZ_MDCR01000469.1 GCF_001723055.1 Streptomyces niveus | reverse complement strand
GAGGCCGTCGTACTGACGAAGCCGCCCGTCCGGGAGGCCGTGGTCCAGGAGGCGCCCGTTCAGCAGGAGACCGCCCTCATGGGCATCAACCTCCGTATACCGGCGGGCCAGACGGTCGCCTTCGTCGGCGAGACGGGCGCGGGCAAGTCCACGCTCGTCAAGCTCGTCGCCCGCTTCTACGACCCGACGTCCGGGCGCGTCACGGCGGACGGCACCGACCTGCGCGACCTGGACATGACCGCCTACCGGCACCGGCTCGGCGTCGTACCGCAGGAGGCGTACCTCTTCGCCGGTACGGTGCGCGACGCCATCGCCTACGGCCGGCCGGGAGCCACCGACGCCGAGGTCGAGGCGGCGGCCCGCGCGGTCGGCGCGCACGAGATGATCGCCACGCTGGAGGGCGGCTATCTGCACGAGGTCGCCGAACGGGGCCGTAATCTCTCCGCCGGCCAGCGGCAGTTGATCGCCCTGGCCCGCGCCGAGCTGGTCGACCCGGACGTACTGCTCCTGGACGAGGCGACCGCCGCGCTCGACCTCGCCTCCGAGGCGCTGGTCAACCAGGCGACGGACCGGCTGTCGGGGCGGCGTACGACGCTGGTCGTCGCGCACCGGCTGACCACGGCGGCGCGCGCGGACCGGGTGGTCGTGATGGACCACGGCCGGGTCGTGGAGGACGGTACGCACGGTGAACTGCTCGCGCTGGGCGGCTCGTACGCGCGGCTGTGGCGCAGCTTCATCGGCGAGCGGGACCCCGAGGGGGAGCCGCGGGAGGAGCGCGCGACGGTCGCCGGGGCGTGAGCGCGGCGGCTCACCACCGGAGGGTGGGGGCGCCGTCCGCGTCGAGGGTCTCGGCCAGCAGGTCGGCGTAGCGGCGCAGGTCCTCGTGCCATCCTACGAAGGACGCGAAGTCCCGCATGTGGACGGCGAGTCGGAGGGTGGCGGCGCGGGCGGTGCCCGCAGGGAGCGCTTCCACGGCCGCGGCGACGTCCTCTTTACGGAGGTAGCCGGCTTCACGGAGGTACCCGGCCAGCAGGGCCCGTGCCGCGGCCGGATAGTCCACCGGCGGACCCTGACCGGCCGCGCCGAGACCGCGCGCGGCGGCGGAACGCAGCTCGTGCAGTTCGCCGAGGACCCAGCCGAGGTCGAGCGCCGGGTCGCCGCCCGTGACCTCCTCGCCGGTGAGCAGGACGCTGTGGTCACCGGCAGGGGAGGGGACCAGCCAGCCGGTGCTCGGCGCGCCGTGCAGCAGGACCGCTCCTCCCCTGCCGGGTGGTTCCTGGGCGGCCACGGCCCAGTCGGTCAGCCGGGTCCACAGGCGGGCCCCCAGCCGGTCGTGGGCCAGGGCGCGCAGCCGGGCGCCGTCCCCGTCGGGAGCGGTACCGGAGATCCATGCCAGGAGCCGCCCGACGCCGTGGTGCGGCGGCACGGGCTCCGCGAACTCCCACGGCACGTCGTGCAGTTGCCGCAGTGTCCGGCCCAGGTCCGCCAACGCCCGTACGGAGAGCCGGTAGGCGGTGTCGTCACCGGAGGGCAGCAGCCGGGCGACCGAGAGGGCGCCGGGCACGCGGTACACCACGCCGCCGCGCTCGCCGGACTCGGACGCCGCGGCCCGTTCACCGAGCGCGAGCCGGGCGCCGCGCCCCGCACCGGAGCCCGCGCCCGCGCCCGCACCGGAGCCCGCGCCTGAGCCCGCGTCGGCGACGGCGGCGTCCACCCGGCGCAGCGCCGCGCCGGCCGCGGGCGAGGGGGCCGTCTGCGGCCGGTCGTGGGCCGGGCCCGGGACGCGCAGCCAGCTGAACCGGGCGTCGCCGTGGTAGCGCACGCTGATCCGCAGATACCGGGTGCCGTACTCGCGTACGGTCACCGATCCGGCGGCCCCCGCGGGCCGTACCGCCGCGGGGACCGCCGGGGCCTCCGGGACCGGCGCGGCCTGCGGCCGGTCAGCCATGGCCGTCCCGCCGCCGGACCGCCTCGACGATCTCCCGGGCGTCCGTGAGCGCGGCGGCCTCGCCCTCCGTGAAGAGGACTCCGCCGCAGTTGAGGATCACCTCGTCCACCCCGGCGTCCCGGTACGTGCCGAGCACACCCGCGATGTGGTCGGCGGAGCCGTACACGTACGTCCCGCTGTCCACCAGGGCCCGGGCACCGGCCTGCGGGTCCGCCGGGTCCGCCGGGACTCCCGCCCGGCGCAGCATGTCCGTGTAGTGGTCGGCGGAGAGATGCCCGGCGGCGGCGGTGTGCGCCAGCACGTACGGGTCGCGCTTCGGGCGGTCGACGGCGACATGCACGACGGTCGCGACCCGGCAACGGGCGTCCCGGCCCTTGGCGCCCTCGTCCAGTGCGGGAACCAGGGTCTCGGCGACATAGCCGGGCGGCGTCATCCAGGTGATGGCGACATCGGCGACACCGCCCGCCGTGCGCGCCATGTTGGGCCGCAGCACGCCAACCCCGACCTCCACGCGCGGGTGTTCCATCGGCATCAGGCGTCCGCGCAGCGCGTGGTAGTCACCGGCGTGGTCGACGATCTCGCCGTCCAGCAGGGAGCGGACCGTCCGCAGATACTCGGCGGCCATCGTGCGCGGGCTGTCGTACGGCCGCCCGTTCAGGCTCCGTACGAAGGCGGGCGCGCCGACGCCGTAGCCGGCCACCACCGGATGACCCGTCGTCAGGGCCAGCGAACGGGCCTGGAGCGCCGCCTCGTACGGATGGCGCAGCGGCATCAGGGTCACGCTGGTGCCGACCGGGACGCGTACCCCCGCGCCGGCGAGATGCGCGAACACCTGGTGCGTCTCCACCTTGAGCGACTGGCCCATCCACACGCGGCGCGCGTCGCCGTCGCGCACCAGCTCGGCGTAGGGACGGACGGTCTCGGTGGTGTCCGGCATGCTCGGCACGAGGATGCTCGGCAGCGTGGACCGGTCGGAGGCGTCGGTGGTCACGAGGCAGCACACCTTCCCTGATAGCTGTGGCGGTTGTTCCGGCTGTGCGTGTTGCTGACTGTATCTGTTGTCATTCCTTGACGGAATGTTGTGTTTCCCTTACCTTCTTCGTATGAGCCCAGTGAGCCATCGCGAGGGATCGCCGATCTACAACCAGCTGAGAGTCCTGCGCGCGGAGCGCGGCCTCAGCAGGGTCGCGCTCGCCGACTCGGTGGAGGTCCACCCGCAGACGATCGGCGCCATCGAACGGGGTGACTACTTCCCGAGTCTCGATCTGGCGTTCCGCCTCAGCGACGTGTTCGGGCTTCCGGTCGAGGCGATCTTCAGTCGTAAGCCCTTCGTCCCGCTCTCCGCCCAGCTGTACAACAAGGAGGAACGCCCGTGACGCCGCAACAAGGTTCCGACGAGACGACGACGGTGGCCCGCGGCCCCCTGCGGCCGATGGCGATCGCGCTCGGCGCGCTCAGCGTGGTGATGGTGGTGCTGTCCCAGATCTCGGACGGCAACGCCTTCTCCGACTCCTGGTGGCTCGTGGCCTTCGTCGTCTGGCTGATGCTGTGGGGCATGCTCCGCTCGATGACCCGGGGCCTGGGCGAACGGCCGGTGGCCGGACTCGACGAGCGCGAGCAGGTCGTACGCAACCGGGTCGCGTTCATCGGATACCAGTGCGCGGTCGGCGCCGGCATGGTGGTCGTACTGGTCATGGTCGCCTTCCAGAACGAGCCCGACGTCATCGAACGGATTCCCGCGCTGCTCACCACGCTGATGCTGACCGCCTCGGCGCTGCCCTCGATCCTCCTGGGGCTGTCCGGCATGGACGGCGAGGAGAGCGAGAGCTTCCGGGACGAGTGAGACGGGTAACACGATGAGGCGGGTGCCCACCGATTGCGGCGGTGGGCACCCGCCCTTTTCGCGTCGTGCTCGTCGTGCGTCGTGCTCAGGGGGTTACGCGGTTGAGCGGGTTCGGCCGGTTCAGCAGGAGTGGTCGAACGTGTTGTCGATCGACACCGCCGAGATGGCGGACGCGGCCGAGATGCACGCGGCCGACGAGGTCGTGATGGTGACCGTCGCCGCCGGGGCGTCGACCGCCGGGACCAGCTCGTCGGCGTCGGCGTAGCTGGTGTAACCGCTGATCAGGGACTGGGTGTTCATGGCGACTCCTTGAGTCCTTGAGTGTGATTCGGACGATCTCGGACGATCTCGGACGATCCAGATGAACGACGGTTCAGCAGGAGTGGTCGAAGGTGTTGTCGATCGACACGGCCGAGATGGCGGACGCGGCGGAGATGCACGCCTGCGACGAGGTCACCGTGACGGTGATGGTGCCGCCCGGGGCGTCGACCGCGGGGACGAGCTCGTCGGCGTCGGCGTAGCTGGCGTAGCCGCTGATCAGGGACTGGGTGTTCATGGCAACTCCCTTGGACGTTTACGAGAATGAACGGTGGTGGCCGGATCGGCAATTGGAGAATCACGTACTCCGGCTGTGCCAGCACCATTCCGCCCCCGGCACCGCGCTGGCAATGGGGTTGACCGCTTTCGGACACTGGCCGCTTTCGGTCAACGAGCCCCGTTGAGGCCGTAGTTGACCCCGTCTATGCTCGCCGGGATGACCCGAAATCAACTGCGCCGCCTGGTATTGGACAACGGCCTGCGGGTGCTGCTCGCACCCAATCCGACCGGCGCGTCAATCGGTGTCGCCGTGCACTACGGAGTGGGTTTCCGGACCGAACCCGGCGGGCACACGGGCCTGGCCCATCTCTTCGAACATCTCATGGTCCAGGGCGGCCACGCCGCCCCACCCGGCGGATACCTGCCCCAGGTGCAGCGGGCCGGCGGCCTCGCGGACGCCAAGACCAGACAGGACCTGACGGTCTATTACGCCGCCGCTCCCGCCTCCGCGCTGGAAATGCTGCTCGGTCTCGAAGCGGACCGAATGCGTTCACCCCGTATTTCCCCGCGGAATCTGCGCACACAGACCGCGGTGATTGACGAAGAGATACGTCTCATGGTGCGCAATCGCCCCTACGGCGCTTTTCCCTGGGTGCTGCCACGCGCCCTGCACAGCCGCGCCGAAAACGCGCGGGACGGATACGGCGAGAGTGTCGATCTCGCGGCCCTTGACATCCCGCTGTGCGAGCGTTTTTTCCACGACCACTACAGCCCCGGAAATGCCCTCGTGACGCTGACCGGCGCGTTCGACCCGGACGAGGCCCAGCGTCTCGTCCGCCGGTACTTCGCACCCCTGCAAGGACGCCCGGTGGTGGCCGCGCCCGGCGCGCCCGAACCCGAACCCCGGGCGGAGGCACGGCTGTCGGTCACCGACCCGCACGCCGGGCTGCCCGCCGTGGCCGTCGGCTACCGGATGCCGGACCCCGTCACCGAACGCGCCGGCTACCTCGCGCACCTCGTCCTCGCCGCGCTGCTCGGGCAGGGCAGGCACGCGCTGCTGCGCCGGGGGCCGGCGGCGCCGGCCGGGGTGACGAGCCTGTCGGTGGGCTGCGGGCTGTTCGGACTGCCGCTGGACACGACGGGGCCCGATCTGCTGACGCTGTTCGCCGTCCACGGAAGCGGGCTGGGCGACGACGGCGCGGACGCGGACGGCGGGCGGGTCACGGACGCGCTCGACGCCGCACTGACGACACTCGCCGAGAACGAGATCGACCCAGGGCTGCTGCGCGCCACCACCGCCCGCTGGGCGTCCGGGGCCCTGCGCGAACTGGGCGACCCGAGCACCCGCGCCCAGCTCCTCGGCTCACGCGAAATGCTCTTCGGCGAGGCGGAGCTGACCGAACGGCTGCCGGAGCTGGTACGGGACCAGGTCACCGGCGAGCAGGTGAGCCGCGCCGCCGCCCGGCTGCGCGCCTCGCACCGGGCGGTCGTACGTTTCGTACCGCGTACGGCCGCCACCGCCGCAGCCGGCGCGACCGCCACCGCCCAGGGAAAGGCCGTGGCATGACAGCCTCGAACGACGGCGCGCGACTGCCCCTGCCCGACGTCGACACCACCCTCCCCAACGGGCTGCGCGTGGTGCTCTGTTCGGCCCCCGTCGTCCCCCTCGTCGAGGTCCGGCTCACCGTCCCGTACGCCACCACGGGGCCGGGCGAGGTCGCTCTGCGTCAACTCCTGGCCGGAATCCTGCTCCAGGGCACCGCACACCGCGACGCCGACGCCTTCGACAACGCCCTGGCCACGCACGGCGCGACGCTCGTCGCCGGGGCCGACGCCCGCAGATTCACCCTCACCGGCCACACCCTCGCCGACTCCCTGCCCGCCGTACTGGCCCTGCTGGCCGAGACGGTGCTCGGACCCCGGTTCACGGAGGACGTTCTCGCCCCCGAACGGACCAGGCTGGCGCGCCGTATCGAACTCGCCTCCCACCAGCCCGCGGCCGTCGCCCAGCGGGCGCTGCTGCGCCGGAGGTACGGCGACGAGGCCGCGGCCCGACTGGAACCGGCGCCCGAACTGGCCGCCGCCTGCACCCCCGAGGACCTGGCCGAGCTCCACGCGCGGCATCTGGGAGCGGCCGGCGCGGTGCTCGTCCTGGTCGGCGATCTGCGGCCCGGCGACGCGCTCGCGGCGGTCACCGACACGTTCGGGGCGTGGCGGACCGGGGCGGCCGGGGTACGTCGTCGGCCGCCCCGGTC
>NZ_MDCR01000468.1 GCF_001723055.1 Streptomyces niveus | reverse complement strand
ACTTCGCGGGCGCCTCGGCGGTGGGTGCGTTGCTCCGGGACGGGGTCGAGTGGCGGCTGGGGCAGGCGATCCACCTTTCCCGCCCGACGGTGGACTGGCCGGACGGACGCCCGGTGGTCACGGTGGACCCGGACCTGTACGCGGACATGCCACTGGTCCGCACGATCCGGCTGCCCAAGCAGCGGTAGGCGGCTGACATAGGCCGATGCGGGGCCGGGTGCACCCGGCCCCGCATCTACGGCAGGTGTCACCCGGCGTCAGGCGCGGCCCGCCGTTCGGAGAGCAGCAGCCGGCGGCGCTCCCGGTCGACGTCCGTGACGACCACTGTCATCTCCGCCCCGGCCTCGGCGACTTCCCGCGCCAGTTCATCACGATGTACCAACCCCTCGACGCCGTCGGCGACTTCGACGAAAACGCCGAACTCGATCAGCTTGGTGACCCGCCCCCGCAGCGTCTGCCCCACCGTGACGCCGTCGGCGAACGCCTGGAAGGGGTCCGGCTCGGTCGCTCTCAGGGACAGCCTGGCCTCCCCGTTCCACGTGTCGAACTGGAGGAACTCGCACGACACCCGCTGCCCGACCCGAACCACGTCCGAGACCGCCTCGATGCGCCGCCAGGACAGTTCGGGGATCGTGATGAACCCGACGCCGGGGAAGACCGGATGGACCGGGCCGTCGTCCAGGGCCACGAACACCCCGAACCGCTCGATCGCCGCGACCGTTCCGGACAGGATCTCGCCGGGGTGGCGTGCTTCCAGGAACGCCCACAGTTCCGGATACTCTCTCGCGCTGAACGCCACGTCGGACGTACCTCCCCGCAGCCGGACTCCCGCTCCTCCCGAGCCTCTCACGGAGCCGTGGCGCGCATGATCTCCGCCGGGTCCTGTGCGCAGCCGGGGCGGCCCGACGGCCACCGTCCACACACCGATCCCCAAGTCCCGGCCGAACTCGCCCAGTTCGGGTACGGCCCTCAGTGGCCGGTCGGTTCTAGGGTTGCCCGTATGGCTGAGCCCTCCTACCTGACCGCCGTACGCGAGTCGTACGACACCGTCGCCGTCGATTACGTCGAGCGCATTCCGCCGCCCGACGCGATGGACCCGCTGTCACGCGCGATGCTCGCGGGGTTCGCCGAAATCGTGCGGACGGCCGGTTCGGGGCCGGTCGCGGATCTGGGGTGCGGGCCCGGGCGGGTGACCGCGTACCTGGGCGGGTTGGGGGTGTCCGCCTTCGGCGTCGATCTGTCGCCGAAGATGGTCGCTCTGGCCCGGCAGGCCTACCCGGACCTGCGGTTCGCCGTGGGCTCCATGACCGCGCTGGAGACGGGCGACGACGAACTCGGCGGCATCCTCGCCTGGTACTCCACCCACCACACGCCCCCGCGGTGGCTGCCCACGGTGTTCGCCGAGTTCCACCGCGCGCTCGCGCCCGGCGGCCACCTGCTCTGGGGAGACTTCGTCGGCGACGAACGCGTAACACCGACCCAGGGCTACGGCCGCCCGGTGTCCTACGAGTCGTACCTCCTGCCCCTGGACCGCGTCACCGGCCTGCTGGAGGAGGCCGGACTCGTCGTCGCCGCGAAGCTGGAGCAGGAGCCGACCGGACGGTCGAAAAGACCCCACGCCTGCCTGCTCGCCCGCAAGCCCGTGTAGACGGCCAAACGCACCGTTTCGCGATCTTCGCAGGAGCGACACACAGGGTTCGCACAGCCTCCCGGAGTTCCCGTTAGGTTGTTGCGCGCTCGATCCTGAGTGCGAAATCCAGACCGGTCGTCGGTTTCCAGACGGCACAGTCAGCACAGAAAGATCGCGGATGGACTACTGCTCGACGTGCCGTCGGACGCTCAACGGGGTTTTCGTGTGCCCCGGTTGTGGTGCCTACGCCCCCGACATCGCACCCGCCGGCTCGCATCGTCACCACACCCCCTCGACGGTGGCGGTGATGGCCGAGATATCCCACACGCGGGAGTTCGACGCGTTCCCGGGCTTCCCGGACGCGAACTTCGCCGACCCGGCTTTCGCCGACCCCGCCTACGCGGCCCCGGACGCCGACGCACCGGTCGGCCCCGCCACCCCCTCCGCGACCGGCCGCGCCGCGCGCCGGCGGCGGCTGGCGGACTG
>NZ_MDCR01000467.1 GCF_001723055.1 Streptomyces niveus | reverse complement strand
GGCCGAGGATCCGGTGGACGCTCTGCTGTCGGCGGCGGCGGAGTCGGAGCTGCTGGTACTCGGCTCGCGGGACATGGCGCCCATGGCCAGCTACTTCCTCGGCGACATCGGTCTGCACGTCATGGCGCGGGCGCAGGCTCCGACCGTGTTCGTACGCGCTCGTGAGGACCCCGCGCCGGCCGACGACGAGGGAGACCTGACGGTGGCCCTGAGCCTGCGGGGTCCGTGCGACGAGCTGCTGGAGTTCGCCTTCACCGGCGCGGCCCGCAGTGGTGTCACGCTGCGCGCGGTGCACGCCAGAAACCTGCCGGCCGCTGCGTACACGCGTGGCGGCATCGTCGCCGACCCCTACTTCCGTGGCGAGGTCGTCCGCCACGCCCAACGGGAACTGGCCGACGCGCTCCGTCCCTGGCGGGAGAAGTTCCCCGAGGTACGAGTGGTCGAGACCGTGTGGGCCCAGAGCCCGGCGAGGGCTGTCGTACGAGGCGCGGTGGGCGCCGGCCTGCTGGTCGTCGGACGGCGGGAGGAACGGCCGAGAGTCGCGCCCCCGGTGGGCAACGTCCTGGCGGCGGCCGTCCATCACGCACCGTGCCCGGTGGCGATCGTCCCGCACGGTTGACACGTCATTGACGGCCCGGGGGCATGAGGTCGCCCCCGGCCGAAGCGGCACGTCGGGATGCGGCGCCGAAAGCAGTCACTACCGTGAGAAACAGGGCTCGAAGAGGCCCGACGGCAGCACTGCCCCGACGGAGGACTCGTGGCCGACGACCCGGGCAGGTACGGCGACGGCGTACCGGAACGGGAAGGCGTCCTGCCCGAAGAGCTGCGGGCCCAGCTCGACGCCGTACAGGACGGCAATCCCGAATCGGTGCGGAGCCTGCTCCAGGCCGTGCTCTCGGTCGGACGGGGGCTGGACCTGCCGCAGGTGCTGCGGCGCATCGTGGAGGCGGCGGTGGTGCTGGTCGACGCCGAGTACGGAGCGCTGGGTGTCGTGGAGGAGGACATGCGCCTCTCCCAGTTCGTCACCGTCGGCGTGGACCGGGAG
>NZ_MDCR01000466.1 GCF_001723055.1 Streptomyces niveus | reverse complement strand
TTTCCCGACCCAAAGGTCAGGTGGACACCACGAGAGCGGAACAACCGGTCGGAATAAGACCAGTCGTTCACAGCGTCCTCGCTGTGTTTCTATCAAAGGAACCTCAACCCGATCCACGAAACCGTGAACCCGGTCGGGGTATCAACATATCTGGCGTTGACTTTTGGCACGCTGTTGAGTTCTCAAGGAACGGACGCTTCCTTTGTACTCACCCTCTCGGGCTTTCCTCCGGGCTTCCCTTCGGCCTTACGTTTCAAACAGTATCAGGCCTTTTCGCTTTCCCTGACCATCCCTTCCGCAGGCATGCGGAAGCTGTTGTCAGAGAGAGTTTGTGACTTGATTGGTGCTGCCGACCGCCGACTCGAAGTCGGGTAAGTCCCAGGCAGGAGTACGACAGTACATGCCGCCCCGGCGGGCAGGCAAATCGTTTTGCGGCACCCCGGGACCCGCCAACTGGCAGCTCTCGGGCGGAACCGTCACTTCATATGACTTACGCTTCTGAACGGTACGTCGTCCATGACAGGTAGTGACGGCGGCAGACGAATCTCCGCCCCCTGGGAGGCTCCCCATGACCAGCGTGACGTCCCCACTTGCTGGACGCGTCATCGGACTCGCGGCCGTGCCGGATCCGGTGTTCTCCGGTGCGATGGTCGGTCCCGGTACAGCGATCGACCCCGTCCGTGAGCCGTCCGTGGCCGTTTCGCCGGTCGACGGTGTTGTCGTCTCCCTTCATCCGCACGCCTTCGTCGTCCTGGACTCCGAGGACCACGGTGTGCTGACGCACCTCGGCATCGACACCGTGCAGCTGAACGGCGCGGGGTTCGAACTCCTGGTCGCCAAGGGCGACACCGTGACGCGGGGTCAGGGCGTCGTGCGCTGGAACCCCGTCGACGTGGAGGCCGCCGGGAAGTCTCCGGTGTGCCCGGTGGTGGCACTGGACGCGAGTGTCGACGCGCTGTCGGGTCTCGTCGAGGACGGCGAAGTGAAGTCCGGCCACGCGCTCTTCGGCTGGGAGTGACCCCCGCGACACAGTCGCCACGGCCGTCGGCCGTCAACACCGGCGGTCAGCTCATCAACCGCGGCGATCCGGTCGGTCGCCGCACAACCGGAGACGGGTGCAATGCAGACAACGCTGCGAGGCGTCGGCGTCAGCCACGGAGTGGCTATCGGCGAGGTTCGGCACATGGGTACAGCGGTTCTCGAACCGCCGGCCAAGCAGATTCCGACCGAGGAGGCCGAGCGCGAACAGGGGCGTGCCCGGCAGGCCGTCGAGGCTGTGGCCGCCGATCTGATCGCTCGGGGCAATCTGGCCGGCGGTGAGGCACAGGCGGTGCTCGAAGCGCAGGCGATGATGGCGCAGGATCCGGAGCTGATGTCCGACGTGGACCGGCGGATCGCCGTCGGGAGCACGGCCGAGCGTGGCGTGTACGACGCGTTCGCGTCCTACCGGGCGCTGCTCGCCGGTGCCGGTGAGTATCTGGCCGGGCGGGTCGCCGACCTGGACGACGTGCGGAACCGGATCGTGGCGCGGCTGCTCGGGGTGCCGATGCCGGGGGTGCCGGACAGCGACGAGCCGTACGTACTGATCGCGCGTGACCTGGCTCCCGCCGACACGGCGCTGCTGGATCCGACGTTGGTGCTGGGCTTCGTGACCGAGGAGGGCGGGCCGACCAGTCACAGCGCGATTCTGGCGCGTCAGCTGGGGGTGCCCGCCGTGGTGGCGCTGCCCGGTGCCGGTGAGCTGGCCGAGGGCACGATGGTCGCCGTCGACGGCAGTACCGGTGAGGTCTTCGTCGAGCCGAGTGCCGAGAAGCGTGCCGAGCTTGAGGCGTCCGCTGCCGAGCGGCGGGCCGCGCTGGCCGCGTCCTCCGGTCCGGGTGCGACGTCCGACGGGCACAAGGTGCCGCTGCTGGCGAACGTCGGCGGTCCCGCCGATGTGCCGGCGGCCGTGGAGGCGGGCGCCGAGGGTGTGGGTCTGTTCCGTACCGAGTTCCTGTTCCTCGACGACAGCAAGCGCGCGCCGTCGGAGGAGAAGCAGGTCGAGGTCTACCGCCAGGTGCTGGAGGCGTTCCCCGAAGGCCGGGTGGTCGTACGGGTGTTGGACGCCGGCGCCGACAAGCCGCTGGAGTTCCTGACCCCGGCCGACGAGCCGAATCCGGCGCTGGGTGTGCGGGGTCTGCGGAGTCTGCTGGACCACCCGGACGTGCTGCGGACGCAGCTCACCGCGCTGTCGAAGGCCGCCGAGGGTCTGCCGGTGTATCTGGAGGTCATGGCGCCGATGGTGGCCGACCGCACCGACGCCAAGGCGTTCGCCGACGCGTGCCGCGAGGCGGGGCTGAACGCCAAGTTCGGGGCGATGGTGGAGATTCCGTCGGCCGCTCTGCGGGCGCGCTCGGTTCTTCAGGAGGTGGAGTTCCTTTCGCTGGGGACCAACGACCTCGCGCAGTACACCTTCGCCGCCGACCGTCAGGTGGGTGCGGTGTCGCGGTGGCAGGACCCGTGGCAGCCCGCACTGCTCGATCTGGTGGCGATGGCGGCGGACGCCGCCGGTGCCGAGGGCAAGAGCTGTGGTGTGTGTGGTGAGGCGGCCTCCGATCCGCTGCTGGCGTGTGTGCTGACCGGGCTCGGTGTGACGTCGCTGTCGATGGGCGCCGCGTCGATTCCTTATGTACGGGCGACGTTGGCGAAGTACTCGCTCGCGCAGTGCGAGCGTGCCGCTGCCGCCGCGCGCGCGGCGGACACCGCCGAGGGGGCGCGGTCGGCCGCCCAGGCGGTGCTGTCCGGCGAGTGACCCCTCGTCGGTACCTGCTGTAGGAGCTTCCCGTCTCGTCGCGGCGGGAAGCTCCTCGCGTTACAGCGGTCGCGTTCAGCGGTGGATGTCCGCGTCCTCGATGCCGAGGTCGAAGCCGGCCCGGTACTCCACCCCCGGCTCCGGGGAGAGCGGTTCGCCGGTGTGGGCGTCGGTGCAGTAGGCGCTGAAGACCTGGCCTTCGCTGAGCGGTGCGAGGCCGCTGTCCCTGAGTTGCCAGCCGTGGAGCCGGTCCGGGGCGTCGGTTCCTGTCGTACGGAGCACGACTCCGCCGTGGCTGTCGAGTGCGATGCCGGCCGCGAGGACGGTGACGAACTCCGCGCTCTCGGACGCGTCGAGCCGGGCTGGGCCGGTCGGGGGCCGTTGTACGTGGAGGGCCGCGAGGAGTTGTTCGTCCGGGGTCGGGACGCTGCACACGACGTGGTGTGTGCCCGGTCCCGCGCGCTCGATCAGATGGGTCAGGAGACGCGAGGCGCGGTCGAACGAGGCGCGTCCGATGTCCACGCCGCAGTCGGCGCAGGCTCCGAGTTCCGCGAGGGTCATGGTCGCGTACTCCCAAGTGGCCCTGCGGACGGCGGTGTTGACGAGCTGTGGGACGAGGTGGGCGACGGGCTGGCCGGTGTAGGGCAGGACGGCTCCGTCCGTCGACGCGATGTGTGCGGTGAAGCGGCTCCGGCTGGCGGCGGCGTCCGGGGCGAGCCCCGTCTCCGCGCAGTACTCCGCGAAGTCCTCCGGGTCGAAGAGCGCGACGGCGGTGTGCGCTCCCTCACCGGCGAGGGAGCGGAGCAGGTCGTCGATCTGCCGGAGGTATCTGCGGTGGTCGGCGAAGGTGAAGCTGCGATAGCGCCGCATGGCGGCGAAGTCCTGCTCGTCGGCGAGCAGCCCGACGGTGCACGGCACTTCGCGGCGCAGCGCGCGCCGTTCGCGCCGTGCCCGCGATGCCCCCGTCGGGCCGTTCCGTCCGGTGTTCTTCCGGTCGTTCCCGCGGTCGTTCTTACGTTTGGTGTGTGCCATGACTCCCCCTGAGCACTGTCGATCACTGCTCACTCAGAGTAACCAGGGGGTCTGACAACGACGCTCGGGCCCTTAGGCGCGGGCCTCGCGGCGTTCCCGGGCGAGGGCCTCGTAGAAGTGGAGCAGTTCGAGGTTGTCGACCGAGCCTGGGTTCACCGCCTTCGCCAGTTCCGTGCCCTGGAGCAGGCGCTTCACCGGGACTTCGATGCGCTTGCCAGTGAGGGTGTGGGGGACGGCAGGGACTTCGATGATCGTGTCGGGGACGTGGCGGGGCGAGAGTTCCTGGCGGATGGTCGTCTTGATCCGGGCGCGCAGGGTGTCGTCGAGTACGGCGCCTTCGGCGAGGTGGACGAAGAGGGGCATCCAGTAGCCGCCGTCGGGCTCTTCGAGGCCGATGACGAGGGATTCGCGGATCTCGGGGAGGCGTTCCACGGCTTCGTAGATGTCGGCCGAACCCATGCGTACGCCTTGGCGGTTGAGGGTCGAGTCGGACCGGCCGTGGATGACGACGGAGCCGCGGTCGGTGAGGGTGATCCAGTCACCGTGCCGCCAGACGCCGGGGTACATGTCGAAGTAGCTGTCGTGGTAGCGGCTGCCGTCGGGGTCGTTCCAGAACCTGACGGGCATCGACGGCATGGGGTTGGTGACGACGAGTTCGCCGACCTCGTCGATGACCGGTTCGCCCTGGGGGTCCCAGGCCTGGAGGTCGGTGCCGAGGCAGGCGGCCTGGAGTTCGCCGATGTGGACGGGGAGCGTGGGGACGGCTCCGGCGAAGCAGGTGCAGACGTCGGTACCGCCGCTGACGGAGGCGATCCACAGGTCTTCGGCGACCTCGTCGTGGAGCCAGCGGAATCCGTCGGGCGGCAGGGGTGAGCCGGTGGTGGCGACACAGGCGATCTTGGAGAGGTCGTGGTCGCGTGCGGGGTGCACGTCCGCCTTGCGGCAGGCCATGACGTACGCGGCGGAGGTGCCGAAGAGGGTGGCTCCGGTGCGTTCGGCGACGCCCCACTGGGCTCCGGTGTCGGGGTAGCCGGGGCTGCCGTCGTACAGGACGATCGTCGTTCCCGTGAGCAGGCCGGAGACGAGGAAGTTCCACATCATCCAGCCGGTGGAGGTGTACCAGAAGAAGCGGTCGCCCGGGCCGAGGTCGCAGTGGAGGCCGATCTGCTTGAAGTGTTCGAGCAGGATGCCGCCCTGGGACTGGACGATGGCCTTGGGGAGGCCGGTGGTGCCGGAGGAGTACAGGACCCAGAGGGGGTGGGCGAACGGGACCTGCTCGAAGACCGGTTCGGTGTCGGCGGAGGTGAGCGCGGACCAGTCGAGCGCGCCCTCGGGGGCCGGGGTGCCGAGGAGCGGGATGTGGACGACGGCGCGCAGGGTGGGCAGTTCGGCGCGGAGCTCGGCGACGGTCTCGGTGCGGTCGTGTTCCTTGCCGCCGTAGCGGTAGCCGTCGACGGCGAACAGGACGACGGGCTCGATCTGCTGGAAGCGGTCGAGGACGCTGCGGGCGCCGAAGTCCGGTGCGCAGGACGTCCAGACGGCTCCGACGGCGGCGCTGGCGAGGAAGGCGACGACGGCCTGCGGGACGTTGGGGAGGTAGCCGCTGACGCGGTCGCCTGGACGTACGCCGACTGCCCGCAGCTCGGCGGCGAGTGAGCCGACCTGGCGGCGCAGTTCCGCCCAGCTGACGGGTGTGGGTCCCTGGGTCTCGTCCACGTGCAGGAGGGCGGGTTCGTCGGCGCGGGCCGGGTCGTCGGCGGTGCGCAGGGCGTGCTCGGCGTAGTTGAGGGTGGCGCCGGGGAACCACTCGGCGCCGGGCATGGCGCGGGAGCCGAGTACGCGTTCGTAAGGGGTGGAGAACCGGACGTCGAACCAGTCGGCGACGGCCGTCCAGAACGTTTCGAGCTCGGTGACCGACCAGTGGTGCAGCGCCGCGTAGCCGCCGTCGGCGGGGGCTCCGTACCGTTCGGCCGCCCAGCTCTGGAACCTGGTCACGTGCGCCGCCGCGATCCGGTCGGCGTCCGGCTGCCACAGTGGCGACGGGCTGGCTTCTGAGGTCATGCGGTGGCTCCCGAGGTGGCTCGACGCGTGGCGTACGTGGGGGCGCGCGTACGCGTGCGGAGGTGCGCCCCGGCTCCCAGGGACGATGCCATGTGATCGTCTTTCGCACCAGACAGGCCCCGCTGATGCCTTCTGATGTGCCTGGATGGGGCGTGGGCGACATATGGCCGGACCACGGGTGAACGGGAGTTGAACGCGGCCGGTTCGCTCTCCGCCGGATGGCAGGCTGAGCAGCATGGACGGTCGTGAACTGCTGCGCTCGATGAAAGATGCCGGTTCGGTACGGGGGATGCGGACGGTGCGGTCGGCCTGGCGCCGTCGGCGTACGGACGAGCGGGATCTGCCGGCGCGTGGCGCGGAGCGGGCCAGGGTGCCAGGACCGGTGCGTGGCGCCGAGCCGCTGGCGGGTGGCGGGATCGTCCGGTTCGCGCGGGCCGAGCTGCGGGTGTGGGTGGCGGTGGGCGGCGGGGTCTTCTGGGGGT
>NZ_MDCR01000465.1 GCF_001723055.1 Streptomyces niveus | reverse complement strand
CGGAGCGGGCGTTGTGGCTGGCCGTGCTGCTGCTGGCGCTGCTGTACACGCATGGGGTCAACGGTCACAACGCGGTGGCGCACGCGTCACCCCTCGCCGCGATGAGCGAGGTGACGGCGACCGCAACCGCGACCACGTCGAAGGCGCCGACCGATTTCGCCGACCGCGATGTCACACCCGCCCAGCATGACGGCGACGAGGCCGAACACGGGTCGGAGAGCTGTGCGTCCGGTCAGCCTCCGTACCGCGCCGACGTACCCGCTCCCCGCACGACGCCGCTCGGCCTCGCGGAACTGACGCGGGTCCACGTTCCCTTCCGCACGCCGCCGTCCGACGCCGTCGCGGCGTCCGCTACCTGGAGAGATCCGGCGATTCTGCGGGTGTAGAACGCCCCTCCGAACCGGTCGCCCCTCTTCGAGCGCGGCGCGCCCGCGCTCGGCCCGGCTGTCTTCCGCCGGCCGCCCCACGCGGCCTGCGCGGCGCCCGGCCCATGCGACCTGTTCGGCGAGTGACGCGTATCCCCGCGGCCGCGACGCATCGAACGATGCGGCGCG
>NZ_MDCR01000464.1 GCF_001723055.1 Streptomyces niveus | reverse complement strand
GATCCAAACGACAGGCCCTGGCTCTCCGGGGCGGGCCGTAATCTGGCTCCCGGGCGGGGACGAGCGTGGTGAGGGAGAGGGTGCGGAGCCGTGGGAGGTGTCGAGGAGCGGCCGGCGGCCGGACAGCTGGACGGGCTGCTGCGTGAGGTGCGGCGGCAGGCTGCCCGGGGCGCCGATCCGGACCTGGGCAGGATTCTCGACTGGCTGTACCGGCAGACCGGCTCCCACGTGGCGCTGGTCGCGGACGGTACGGGCAGGGTGGAAGCCGCCACGGAGGGGTTTCCCCTGGACACGCTGCCCGCGCTCGCCCCCCTCCTGGCGCGCCTGTCCTCCGGCCAACTGGCCGCGGCCGCAACCGATGTCGGGGCGCTGCGGATGCGCTGCGAGGGTCTGGGGACGCACGAGCCGCGACCCGTGCTGGTGGTGGCCGGCTCCTCGGAGCCGGCCCCGGAGGAGGCCGCGCTCATCGCGCACGTCGGCACCGCGCTGACCCTGCTGCGTCATGCCGAGGACAGCGAGCGGACCTGGCGTGACTACCAGCGCAAGGCGGGTCAGCTGCGATTCGCCGTACTCCAGGCGCTGTTGGCGGGCGAGCCGATGCTCGCACGGCGGATGACGACCGGTGTCGTACCGCCGCTGCTCGACGCCGGACGGCTGCGGATCCATCTGCTGCACTGCCCGCCGTCCGAGCGTGACCGGATCTCCCGCGCCCAGCAGGATCCGTCCGGCTATCACGGTCCGGATCTCATGGTCCACTGCCCGGTGTTCAAGGAACACTTGATCTGCCTCGTCGCCGATGACGAAGGCGAAGGGGAAGGGGAAGGGGAAGGGGAGGGCGAAGGGGATCGTTCCGGTGAACGGGGGCGCGGGCAAGGGGAGTTCCTGCGCCGCCTCGTACGCGACAATCCGCGCTACGCGCTGGGAGTCAGCGGCGCGCACCCCCTCAACGCGACGGCCGACGCGTACAACCAGGCCGCCCACGCCCTGGCCGCCGCCCGCACCGCGCCGGACCGTGTCGCCTCCTACCACGGCAGGACCCCGCTGGACGGTGTCCTCGCCCGCCGGCCGGCCCTCGACTGGGCCCGCTCGCTCGTGCGCCCCCTGGACTCCGTCGCGAAGACCAGCGTGGACGTCACCCGCCTGGCGCTGAACATGCCCCGGTCCGCGGTGGCCGGTCTGCTCGGCCTCAGCCGTAACACCGTTGCCGCGCACCTGAGACGGGCGGGCGACGCGCTCGGCCGGGATCTCACGGATGTGCGTTGCCGCGCCACCGTCCATCTGGCCCTGGCCCTCACGGGATCCGGTTCCGACGGGTCGGCGGAGGCCGAGGGCGGTCAACCTCCCCCGGCCCTGGACGACTTGCTGGCCACCGAACGCGCCGCCGTCTGGGCCGGGACCGTCCTGCGCCCCCTGCCCGCGCGGCATCGGCGCACCCTTCAGGCGTGGATCGACGCCAACGCCGACGCGCAGCGAGCCGCCCACGCCCTGGGCATCAGCCGTAACACGGTACGAGCGCATCTGCGCGCGGCCGAAGCCGTGCTCGGGCTCGACCTGTTGACCGTCGGAACGGGCATCCACGACGCCGTCCACGCCTTGCACATCAGTGACATCCACGCCGGGTGACCGACGTGGCGCCGCCCACACCACCCCCGTGGGCCTGGGCGGCGTCGACGGTGCGAGCACCTCTCGGTCCGGCACATCAGACGTTAGAGGCGCGGCCTCATCCGGCCAACGTGCACGCTGCCCAACCGGCGGCGAGGGTTGTGCACGCTGCTCACCCGCTGATGGAGGCCGGCGCGCGGAGTTCAGTCCTGGCGGCCGACGAGCTTCCAGGACGCGGGCAGCAGGCCCATCGCCAGCGCGGCCTTGAGGGCGTCACCGAGCAGGAAGGGAGTGAGACCGGCGGCGACCGGTCCGTACCCCGTACCGCCGGCACGATGGCGCTCGGCTCCCTCATCATCTACGCGGTCGGCGTGCCGTATCTCGCCGTCGCCGCCAACATGTCGTTCAGCGCCGCGCTCGCCGCCGGTCTCACTCCCT
>NZ_MDCR01000463.1 GCF_001723055.1 Streptomyces niveus | reverse complement strand
CGAGGGCGAGGGCGAGTCCGGCGGAGCCGGCCAGTACGACGCGGGGGTCGATGTCCAGGGTGGCGGCGAGCAGTGCGTCGAGGTCGGCGTCCGTCTCCGCGTCGGCGACGACGGGGAGTCCGGTGGCGAGCGCTTCGCGCAGGGCGGTGCGCGGGTGGTGGTCCGGACCCCGTACGGCCTGGAGTCCCAGGAACGCGACGGGGACGCCGAGTGCCTCGGCGACCGAGCGCGGTGGCGCGGCGGTCTCGGCGCGCCAGGCGTCGCCGGTGTGCAGGGGGACGCCGTCGGTGTGCAGGACACCGTCGCGGACGGTGCGGCGCTCGGCGGGCAGGGCGGGGGCGAGGAGCACGCCCCGGCCGGTGGCCGCCAGTGCGGCGATCTCGGCGGCGAGGTTTCCGCGCAGCAGGGAGTCGACCTTCTTGCAGACGACGGTGTCGGGAGCGAGCCCGGTCAAGGCGGTGGTGATCCGGGCGGCGGCGTCCGCGGCGGAGAGCTGGCGCGAGTCGAGGTCGAAGACGGTGGTGGTGCCGGCGGGCGCGGGGGTGTCCGTGCGCGGATCGAGCAGCACTCTTGTGCGTGTTGTGCGCGAGAGCAGTGCGGCGGCGGTCTCGGCCGCACCCGACAGATCGTCGGCGACTGCGAGTACCCGCTGACCGGGTCCGAGCGGCACGAGCCCTCCTCAGATTGGAACTTCCGCTGGTGGCGATGGAAGTGACACAGGCGGTGCCCGCACTGTGCGGCAACGCGTCCCGCCGGGCGGGGTGTTCTCGATACTGACACACGTTGCGCGATTTGCGCGAGAGGTCTTGCGCATCTCGCGCACACCGTGGCACGGTGACCGGCACGAAACACCTGGCACCCGCCGCCGGTGCATACCAACCGGGGTTTAAGCGCGAAGCGACCCCCGTCAATGTCAAGAGGTCAACGATGACCCGTTTCGATACCGGTCCGCCCATGAGCCGACGCACTGTGCTGCGTATCGGCGCCGGAGCCGGTGCAGGCCTCACCCTCGGTCTCGGGTCGGCGTGCGCCGGGCCCACCGGGGCTCCCGGGCCGGGCACGATCAGCCTGGGCTTCAACCGCTCCCTGGTCAGCCTGGACAACAAGCTCAACCAGTTCGACGCGGCCGTCACCGTGCAGCGCGCCGTCCGGCAGACGCTCACGCGGGTCGGCGAGGGACTCAAGCTCCAGCTCGTCCTCGCCGACCGTTTCGAACTCACCGCGCCCACCCGCTGGACGGTCCGGCTGCGCGCGGGCGTCCGCTACTCCGACGGCAGCCCGGTCACGGTCGCCGACGTGGCCACCGCCCTGAAGATGTACGGCCAGGTGAACGGCTCGTTCATCACCGGGTTCTTCCCCGAGCTGCCGACCGTCGAGCCGGTGGACTCCCGTACCTTCCATCTGCGCACGGGACGGCCCCTGCCGGTGCTCGACTACCTCATGGCCAACATCCTCATCACCCCCGCCAAGGCCAACCGCCCCGAGGAACTGTCGAGCGGCCTCGGTTCCGGGCCGTACACCGTGACGTCGGCCAACAGCGGCACCGGTGAGTACTCCCTGACCCGCAACACCAAGTACTGGGGCCCCCGTCCCCGTATCGACAACGTGCGGGTGCGGTTCGTGCCCGAGGAGTCGAGCCGGGTGATGGCGATGCGCGCCGGGGAGCTGGACGTCGTCGACTCCCTCACCCCCGACTCCGCCGACCAGCTCGACGGACTGCCCGGTGTGAGCATCCAGCGGGCCGCCGGCACCCGGATCAACCAGCTCTTCTTCAACTTCCGCAAGAAGGAGGGCCAGCCGCTGGCCGACCCCCGGGTCCGGCAGGCGCTGAGCCTGGCGGTGGACGGGCAGGCGCTGATACGCGACGTCCTGACCGGCTCCGCCGAGGCGGCGCGGGGCGTGGTGCCGCTCACCCTGGAAGGCGCGGTCCGCACCGGCAGTTACGTCCACGACCCGGGCAAGTCACGGAAGATGCTGGACTCGCTGGGAGTCCGGGGTCTCAAGGTGAAGATCATCTGGGAGACCGGCGAGTTCGCCGCCGACACCTCGGTGATGGAGGCCGTCCTGGAGATGCTGCGCGACGTCGGCGTCGCCGCCACACTCCAGCAGTTCGAACCCGGCGGGGACATCCTCCAGTGGCGCCAGGGCCGTCGCGGCGACTGGGACATCCTGGGCAACGGCTTCGGCAGCCCCTCCGGCCAGGCCATCAGCACCCTCCAGGGCATGTTCGGCGGCACCGCGGAGAAGGAGAAGACCCGCGACACCTACCAGGGCTTCGTCGTCCCCCGGATCGCCGACGCGCTCAGCAACGCGTCGGCCGAGATCGACACCGCCCGCCGCCTGGCCCAACTGGCCACCACGCAGAAGGAGATCTGGGCCCTGTGGCCCGCTCTGTGGGCCTTCGTGCCCGACGTGGTCACCGCCCGGCGCGACCGCGTCCAGGACCTGGGACTGCAGTCCGTCAACTCCTACGACCTCGCCACCGTGCGCCTGGAGGGCTGAGCGATGCTCCGCTATCTGGCACGGCGTCTCGGACAGAGCCTGCTGACCGTCTTCATGACCGTCACCACCGTGTTCGTCCTGGTCCGCCTCGCCCCCGGCGACCCCGCCACCGCGTACGCCGGCCCCACCGCCACCACCGCCGATCTCGCGCGCGTCCGCGAACAGTTCGGCCTCGACAAGCCGCTGCTCAGCCAGTACGGCGTCTTCCTCCGCGACCTGGTCACCGGCAACCTCGGCACCAGCTACTCCTTCCGCACCCCCGCCCTGGACGTGGTCCTGGAACGGCTCCCCGCCACCATCACCCTCGCCACCTCCGCGATCCTGCTGACCACCGTCGTCGCCGTACCCCTCGGCGTGTGGATGGCCCGCCGCGCCGACACCGCCCGCGAACTCGGCGCCAACATCGTCACCATCGCCGGGCAGTCCATGCCGGACTTCTGGAGCGGCGTCATGCTGCTCACCGTCTTCTCGGTACTCATCCCCGTACTGCCCGCCTCCGGCTTCACCACCTGGGGCGGTCTGATCCTGCCCACCGTCACCGTCGCCATCCTCCAGATGGCGCTGATCTCCCGCCTCGTGCGCCGCGAGATGATGACCACGCTCGCCTCCCCCTACGTCACGGTCGCCCGCTCGCGCGGCGTCTCGGAACGCGGCCTGACCTGGCGGTACGCCATGGGCAACTCCAGCATCCCGGTGCTGACGGCCCTCGGTACCCGGTTCGCGGGCATGCTCAACGGTGTGGTCGTCGTCGAAGTCGTCTTCGGCTGGCCCGGCGTGGGCTCCCTCGTGGTCCGCGCCCTGGAGACCCGCGACTACCCGCTGATCCAGGCCACCGTCCTGGTCACGGCCGCCCTCGCCGTCCTCGTACAACTCCTGATCGACCTCGCCTACCCGCTGCTCGACCCGCGGGTACGTCTCGGAAAGGCGGCCTGAGCCATGAGCACCGCTCTGAAGTCCCCCGGCCCGGCCGCGTCGCCCAGCCGCCCCAGCGCCGTCACCGGCAAAGCGCTGGCCCGCGCCTCCGCCACCCGCCGCAGGCGCAGTTCCCGCCTGAAGCTGTGGGCCGGTTCCGTGTGCACCCTGCTGGTGGTGCTGCCCATCGCGCTGGCCTCCGTCCTGCCCCTGCCCGGCCCCGACTCCCAGGACCTGGGCAAACGACGGCTGGCGCCGCTGACCGAAGGCCATCTCTTCGGCACCGACCAGCTCGGCCGCGACCTGCTGTCCCGTGTGCTGCACGGCGGACAGGTCTCCCTGTCCATCGGCGTGCTCGCCGTCCTGGTGTCCGGAGTGATCGGCCTGACCGCCGGAGCCGCCGCCGGATACTTCGGCGGCTGGGTGGACGCGGT
>NZ_MDCR01000462.1 GCF_001723055.1 Streptomyces niveus | reverse complement strand
GTTTCGTACCGGCTCGTACGGACCGCAAGCGGGCCGTACGAGCCGGTACGAAACGGTACGAGACCCCGCGTGTTTCCGCGCGCTCAGTGACCGGTGATCAGCCGCTGGAGCGCGGGCGCGTAGAGGTCCGCCAGCTGCTCGGGGGTGGCCCGCTCCCCGGCGCCGGGGCGGTGCAGGCTGAGCGTGGCGCCGAGACCGAGGAGCTGGCCGGTGATCAGCTCCGCCCTCAGCTCGCGCTGGTCCCCGCTGATGAGAGCGGCCAGCCGGGCGGTGACCTGCTCGCGGAAGCGCTCGCGCAGCAGGGTCCGCTCGTCCATGTTGCCGAGGGAGAAGACGACGCGCAGCAGTGGGTCGGAGTGGTTCTCGCGACGTAGCCGGACCATGGTCAGCACCAGGTGTCTGCCGAGGTCGGCCGGCGGGGCGGCGAAGAGCCGGTCGGCGGCGGGGCCGAAGTCGGCGACGGTGTTGAAGAGCTGTTCCTTGGTGCCGAAGCGTTTGACGATGAGCGAGGCGCTGACGCCCGCGTCGGCGGCGATGCCGCGCATGGTCACTTCGGCGTACGGGCGCTGGGTGAACGCGCGGCGGGCGGCGCGCAGGATCGCGAGGCGACCGGTACCGGGATCCGCGCCGGCGCTGTCGGTGTCGTCGGCCGTGTGCCGCCCGGTCGTCGTCATGCGCCCTCCTCGGCGAACGTACGGCTTGCTGTCTGCTCCCTGCCGACGGTACCGGGCTCGGCCGCCACCGCACGGCCCGGCAGGCACAGGGTGACCGCCAGGGCGAGCAGGGCCGCGCCGGCGGCGATGAGGAAGACCAGCAGATAGGCGTGGAGGGTGGGTGCGGTACGGCCCGCGGCCTGGAAGGTGATGTTGGCGAGTACGGCGGCGACGACCGCGCTGCAGAACGCCTGCCCCACGGACCGCATCAGGGTGTTGAGGCCGTTGGCGGCGCCGGTCTCGCCCGCCGGTACCGCCCGCATGACGAGCGCCGGCAGCGCGGAGTAGGCGATGGCGGTGCCCGCCGCGACGACGGTCGCGCCGCCGATGATCGGCCACAGGCTGTGACTGGTGAAGAAGCGCACCACATACCCGACGGCCATCACCGCGGCAGCCAGGGCGAGTGCCGTCTTGGGGCCGTACTTCGCGGAGATCCTGGCCGAGACCGGGGACAGCGCCACCATCGCGAGGCCACCGGGCAGCAGACACAGTCCGCCGACGACGATGGAGGCGCCGAGGCCGTAGCCGGTGCTCGTGGGCTCCTGCACCATCTGGGCGGTGACCAGGGAGTTGGCGTAGAAGGCGAAGCCGATGAGGAGGGCGGCGATGTTCGTCAGCAGCACGGCGGGGCGCGCGGACACCCGCAGGTCGACCATGGGGGACGTGGTGCGCAGTTCGTACGCGCCCCACAGCAGTCCGACGACGAGGGCGGCGACGAGCAGGCCGACGGTGCGTACGGAGGTCAAGCCCCAGTCCGCGCCCTGGGTGACGGCGAGCAGCAGGCTGACGAGGGTGGCGGAGAGGCCGAGCGTGCCGATGGCGTCGAACCGGCCCCGGGAGCGGAGCGGGGACTCGGGGACGCAGCACAGGACGAGGACGATATCGATCAGCCCGAGGACGGCCGACGCCCAGAACATGGTGTGCCAGTCGAAGTTCTGTACGACGAGGGCGGCGACCGGCAGTCCGACGGCGGCGCCGATCCCGAGGGTGGAGCTCATGAGGGCGACGGAGGACAGCAGCCGCGCGGGCGGGAGTTCGTCGCGCATGATGCTGATGCCGAGCGGTACGACGGCGAGGGCGGCGCCCTGGAGGGCCCGCCCGGCGATCAGCACACCGATGTGGGAGCTGACGGCGCACAGGACCGAACCGGCGACGAGCACACCGAGCGAGGCGATGAGGACCCGGCGCTTGCCGTACATGTCGCCGACGCGGCCGAGTACGGGCGTGAAGACCGCCCCGGTCAGCAGCGTGATGGTGACGAGCCAGCTGGCCGCCGCCGGTGTGCTGCCCGTCAGGGCGGGGACGTGCGGCAGCAGGGGGACGACGAGCGTCTGCATGACGGCGACCACGACGCCGCAGAAGGCCAGTACGGCGACGAGAAAGCGGCGGCGCTGCCCTTCCACGGGCTCCGGCTTCGATATCTCTCCTGCGGGCATCTGCTCTCCGTCGGTCTGCCGTTGATTCGCCGCGGCCTCCGTGACCGCACGCCACGGAGGGGGTGCACAGGCGTTCACCCCGAGGGTAAACACTCGTGCACCCCTTTGTCACATGGAGTTCTCTCACCGATTGGGTCAATTTCGTTACCGAGGGTGAGTTTGCGCGTTGAACGTGCGTGAAGGCCGCGCATCCTGCGGCTGGTTCGAAACGTTCAAGGAGAAACTTGATGTCGCGTATCGCGAAGGCAGCTGCTGTTCTCGCCGGCACGGGCGCCGTACTGGCCGGCGGTGCCGGTATGGCCGCTGCCGACGCCGGCGCCGAGGCCGCGGCCATCGGTTCGCCCGGAGTCCTTTCCGGCAACGTGGTCCAGGTGCCCGTGCACGTCCCGGTCAACCTCTGTGGCAACACCATCGACGTGATCGGTCTGCTCAACCCGGCGTTCGGCAACACGTGCGTCAACGCCGACGGCAAGCACCACGGTGGCGGCTACGGCCGCTGAGCCACCGGCTCCAGGGACGTACATCCTCGATGGACGTCATGGACATCGCTGATCCGCGTCCCTGATTGAAGTACGAGGCAACGGCCTCCCGCATCGCATGCGGGAGGCCGTTGCGCGTACGGGGCGGTGTCCGTACGGGCCGGTGTCCGGCTCAGGCGTCGTACCGGTACAGGCTCTGGTGGCTGAGCATCTCCGACGGCTTCGTCCGCCACGGCGGCATCGGCTCGTCCAGGCTGATGGCCCGGCCGTGCTGTGGATCGTCGTCGTCCAGCCTGCGCTGCGGCAGATAGGTCGACTTCGGGTGCTTCTGCTGCCAGCGGTCCCAGAGCAGGTCGACGAAGGCGTGGTGCAGCCAGAACACCGGGTCGTGGGGCGCGGTCGCGCCCAGCATCTGGCCGCCCACCCAGCGGTGGACACGGTTGTGGTTGCGCCAGCGTGTCTTGTCGCTGCCCGCCGTCCAGCCTTCGAGGCGGTTGCGGAAACCGCGCGTGACGGTGGAGTCCCAGGGCGCGGCGTCGTAGACCGACTCGTCCATCGCCCAGGCCAGTTCAGCCTTGGTGGGCAGCGCGATGGGGGAAGCGGGGCGGCCGAAGGCACGGGCGAGGAACTTCCGCTCCAGCACACCGTCGTTGATGTTCCAGTTGCCCGCCGCGTAGGCGAACGCGCCTGTGGTGACCTGCCCGTCGGACGAACGGCCGTCGCCGCCGAGGAAGTCCTCGGACCACAGGGACGCGGCCGGCGTGTTGTCGGTCGTCCAGTCCCAGTACGGCACCGTCACCTTGGGGTCGATTCGCTGAAGCGCGCGCTCGAACTCCAGCAGGTACTTGCGGTGCCACGGCAGGAACGAGGGCGCCATGTGTCCGGCCCGCAGGCCCTCGTCGCCGTCGGCCCGGTAGTACTGGACATGCTGACGGACGAACTCGTCGTAGCCACCCTGCCGTTTGAGCTCCAGGAGCGTACTGACGAAGCGCTTCTTCTCCGCGCTGGTGAGATTCCGCTGATTCTTTCTGATGTGCACCGTGGTGGATCCTCCCTGCGGTCAGTGAAGTGCCGGTCCGGCGAGCGAGAGTTGTGTACCGCCGAGGTCGTCGACGGCCGCGCGGGCGGTCGCGAGCGCTGTCGGGAACGACTCGAAGTGGTTGACCACGCTGACGTAGGTGCCGTCGGCGCGCCGCATGAGATGCAGGGGGCGGCCGTCGATACGGACGCCGGACGCCGTCCCCTGGATGCGCCGGCCGGCGTACATCTCGTCGAACCTCTCGTCGAACCTCTCGTCGGTCATGCCGTCGACGGGGCCCGGGGCGGGTGCGGCGCTCTTGCGGGGGCCGGCCCGGAAGATGGGTGTCAGGGCCGCTGCCGTACCGCCGATCGCCCCGAAGGCGAAGGCGGCGCGCAGGAAGAAGCGCCGGGTGCGGCTGGACCGGGGCGGCCGAGTCGACCGGGTCGGCGGGAGC
>NZ_MDCR01000461.1 GCF_001723055.1 Streptomyces niveus | reverse complement strand
CGCGCCGCGGTGCTCGGCCCGGTCGTCGGCATCAGCCGGGCGAGCCGCGCGGCGCGCCCCCTCAGCTGCCTGGCCGGTCCGCTCACCGCACGTCCTCCCGGATCCGCTCGGCGCCGCGCAGCCGGGCGGGGGCGGCCCGGCGGTTCTCGGCGACCTCGTCCTCGGTGGGGAGTTCGGCGCCGCGCGTCAGGAGTTTGAGCCTCGGCTGGTAGCGCTCGGGTACGACAGGCAGGCCGGGCGGCGCGGTGTTGGCGGCGCCGGCCGCGAAGACCTGCTTGACCAGGCGGTCTTCGAGGGAGTGGTAGGCGAGTACGGCGATCCGGCCGCCCACGGCCAGGGACGCCACCGCGGCGGGGATGGCCGCCTCCACCGAGGACAGTTCGCCGTTGACCTCGATGCGCAGGGCCTGGAAGGTGCGCTTGGCGGGGTTGCCGCCGGTGCGTTTGGCGGCCTGCGGCAGCGCGTCACGGATGAGCTCGACCAGCCGGGCGCTGTTGGTGAAGGGCTCGACGGCGCGTTCCCTGACGATCGCCGAGACGATGCGCTTGGCCTGCTTCTCCTCGCCGTACGCCCGCAGGATCCGCACCAGTTCGCCGGGCGGGTAGGTGTTGAGGACCTCGGCCGCGCTCATCCCGGACGACTGGTCCATACGCATGTCGAGCGGGGCGTCCTGGGCGTACGCGAATCCCCGCTGCGCCTCGTCGAGTTGCATGGACGAGACGCCGAGGTCGAAGAGCACGCCCTGGACGCGCGGGATGTCCAGCCGGTCGAGGACGTCGGGGAGTTCGTCGTAGACGGCGTGCACGAGGGTGGCGCGGTCGCCGTACGGGGCCAGCCGCTCGCCGGAGAGCCGCAGCGCCTCCTTGTCCCGGTCGAGCGCCACGAGCCGCGCGGCGGGGAAGGTGCTGAGCAGCGCCTCGCTGTGGCCGCCGAGACCGAGCGTGCAGTCGACGACGACGGCGCCCGGTTCGGCGAGGGCGGGTGCGAGCAGACGAAGGCAACGGTCGAGCATCACCGGAACGTGCCGGGTGGCGGTCATACCCGCGCCTCGCGGGTGGTTCGGTGGCTGCGCTCGCTCATGCGCCCTCTCAGGTCCGGCGTGGATGTACGTACCGCCGAGCGTGAGGATGCCGAGCCGCACGTACGCCGCACACGCGGGGGGAATTCGGGGAGTGTTCCGGTAAGTGTTTCGCTGATGTCCGTGAACTTCGCGTCACTTTAGTCCACAGGTCCCCTCGGTCAATCAACCGGTCAGCGCGTCGCCCGGCGGGCTGCGGGCGGACCGGCGGGGCGGATCTTGTGAAGATCTCGGCGGGGCGATGACACGATCACACGCAAGCGAAATCGATGCTCACCACCCTTTCGCCTGCCCGACTTCACTCGTGTGGCTTACCTCACACCAAGCCTCGTTGACGATGTTTGTCCAGTCGCACAGCGGGCTGTTGGGGCGGGTGACCATTACCGTCTATAGGTATGTCGACTTCCGCGCATCTCCCCGCCGAGTCCGCCCAGGCCCCCGCCGGTGCGACCCGTACCGACGGCACGGTCACCGATCGACTCGTGGACGCCAACCGGCGCTACGCCAGTGACTTCGACGACCCGGGAATGGACGCCCGCCCCGTGCTGCGCGTCGCCGTGGTCGCCTGCATGGACGCCCGCCTCGACCTGCACGACGCGCTGGGCCTGGACCTCGGCGACTGTCATACGATCCGCAACGCGGGCGGCGTCGTCACCGACGACGTCATCCGCTCACTCACCATCAGCCAGCGGGCGCTCCAGACCCGCAGTGTCGTACTCATCCATCACACCGGCTGTGGCCTGGAATCCCTCACCGAGGACTTCAGGATCGATCTGGAAATGGAGGTCGGGCAGCGTCCGGCCTGGGCCGTCGAGTCGTTCACCGACGTGGACCAGGATGTACGGCAGTCGATGCAGCGGGTGCGGACATCACCGTTCCTCCTGCACACCGACGACGTACGCGGTTTCGTCTTCGACGTGTCGACCGGCCTTCTGCGGGAAGTCGACCCGAGGGACTGACCGCGTCACCGCACGAGAATCACGGCAACTCCGGCAATTCCCACCCACTTATCCACAGGCGAGTGACACGAAGCGGTAACGGCTACAAGAATGCGTGAGTGAGCGCGGCGTTCCGGAACCTTCCGGACGCGGCGTCCGTATTTCGGGGTGGGCCGGGCCGTGAGAAGAGCCTCGGCCCGTATGAACGGGCCGAGGAGGGCCGGGTGACGACCTATGACGATCGAGCGAGCCTCACAGATCTGACCACCACAGCGGAGCGTGTCCGCGCATCGGTGGAGGGTGTGATCGAGGGCAAGCCTGAGGTCGTACGGCTTTCGCTGACAGTGCTGCTCGCCGAGGGACATCTGCTCATCGAAGATGTCCCCGGCGTCGGCAAGACGATGCTGGCGAAGACGCTTGCACGCTCCATCGACTGCTCGGTGCGGCGTATCCAGTTCACGCCCGACCTGCTGCCCTCGGACATCACCGGGGTCTCCATCTACGACCAGCAGCGGCGGGACTTCGAGTTCAAGCCGGGTGCGATCTTCGCGCAGATCGTGATCGGCGACGAGATCAACCGCGCCTCGCCCAAGACGCAGTCCGCGCTGCTGGAGTCGATGGAGGAGCGCCAGGTCACCATCGACGGGCAGACGTACGAACTGCCCAGCCCCTTCATGGTGGTGGCGACGCAGAACCCGGTCGAGATGGAGGGCACCTATCCGCTGCCCGAGGCGCAGCGCGACCGTTTCATGGCCAAGGTCTCCATCGGCTATCCCAGCGCGGACGCCGAGTTGGAGATGCTGGACGTGCACGGCGGGCTCTCGCCGCTGGACGACCTCCAGCCGGTGGCCCACGCGCACGACGTCGTGAAGCTGATCGAGGCCGTGCGCAACGTCCATGTGGCCGACTCCGTACGGAGGTACGCGGTGGAGCTGGTCGGGTCCACCCGTAACCACCCGGACCTCAGACTGGGGGCCTCACCGCGCGCGACGCTGCATCTGCTGCGCGCTGCGAAGGCGTCGGCCGCCCTGAGCGGCCGGGAGTACGCGCTGCCGGACGACGTACAGGCGCTGGCGGTGCCGGTCCTCGCGCACCGGCTGCTGCCGACCGCGCAGGCACAGCTCAACCGCCGGACCGCCGAGCAGGTCGTGCGGGAGATCCTCCAGCGCGTCCCGGTGCCGACGGCCGACGGCGGCCGGCAGGCTCCCGTGGCCGCCGCACCGCTCTACGACCGGCAGCAGCCGGGCGTCCGGCGGCTGTGATGGAGCCCGGCGCCGCCTCCTCGGGCACCGAGGACAAGGGCGGGCTGCGGGCGGCGCTGGGCGGACTCACCACGCGCGGCCGGTCGTTCTTCGCCGCCGGCGTCGCGGCGGCGGTCTGCGCCTACGTCCTCGGTCAGTCGGATCTGCTGCGGGTGGGCATGCTCCTGGCCGTCCTGCCGCTGGTCTGTGTGGGCGTGCTCCACCGCACGCGCTACCGGGTCGCAGGCAGCAGACGGCTCTCGCCGTCACGGGTGCCCGCGGGCTCCGAGGCCCGCGTCCATCTGCGGATGGACAACGTGTCGCGGCTGCCCACCGGTCTGCTGATGCTCCAGGACCATGTGCCGTACGTGCTGGGGCCGCGGCCCCGGTTCGTGCTGGACCGGGTGGAGGCGGGCGGGCGGCGTGAGGTGTCCTACCGGGTGCGCTCGGACCTGCGCGGGCGCTATCCGCTCGGACCGCTCCAGCTGCGGCTGAGCGACCCGTTCGGGATGTGCGAGCTGACGCGGTCCTTCAGCGCGCAGGACTCCCTGACCGTCATCCCCCGCACCGATCCGCTGCCACCGGTCCGGCTGGCGGGAGCGACGTCGGGGTACGGCGACGGGCGGCAGCGCTCGCTGTCGCTGGCCGGCGAGGACGACGTCATCCCGCGCGGTTACCGGCACGGCGACGATCTGCGCCGGGTGCACTGGCGCTCCACCGCCCGCTACGGCGAGTTGATGGTGCGCCGCGAGGAGCAGCCGCAGCGGGCCAGATGCACGGTGCTGCTGGACACCCGGGGACTCGCCTACCAGGGCGCCGGTCCCGACTCGGCCTTCGAGTGGGCGGTGTCGGGCGCGGCGTCCACGCTGGTGCACATGCTGGAACGGGGCTTCGGGGTACGGCTGTTGACGGACAGCGGGAGTTCGGTGCCCGGTGAGGGCGCCGACGGATTCGCCGGTTCGACGCAGGAGTCCGCCGACGCGGCGGGACTGATGCTGGACACGCTCGCCGTCGTGGACCACTCCGACGGGGCGGGCCTGTCGCGCGCGTACGACGTGCTGCGCGGCGGGTCCGAGGGGCTGCTGATCGCCTTCTTCGGTGATCTGGACGAGGAACAGACAGCCGTCGCCGGCCGGATGCGGCACCGCAGCGGCGCCGCGGTGGCCTTCGTCCTGGACAGCTCCGGCTGGCTCCAGGACGGCGGGGAGCCGCCCGCGCGGGTCGAGGACCGGCTGCGGCAGCTGCGCGAGTCCGGCTGGACCGCTCTGGCGGTGCCGGCCGGGGCGGCGCTCCCCGATCTGTGGCAGCAGGCGGCACGACAGCGCACCGAGTCGGGTGCGGCACAGGGCTCGGCGGGCTTCACCGGAGGTTGGTCATGAGCGGTCGGGCGAGGCTGGCGCTGTGCGCGTTCGCCGCCACGCTGATGTCGGCGGGCGCGCTGCTGCCGCTGGTCAAGGACAAGGGCTGGTTCGCCCAGGCGGCGTTCATGCTGGCGGTCCTGGTCGGGGTGGGCGCGCTCGGCCGGCGGGTGCCGCTGGCCAGGACGCTGACCGTGGCGGTCCAGGCGGTCGTCGGGCTGCTGATGCTGACGGTGGTGTTCGCCTCGGAGTACGCCGTGGCCGGTCTGCTGCCCGGCCCCGAGGTCTTCCAGCGCTTCGGCGAGCTGCTGAACGCGGGCGGCGAGGACGTCGGGCGGTACGCGATCCCGGCCCCGGCGAGCGACGGCATCAGGCTGATGCTGGTGGGCGGTGTGCTGGTCATCGGTCTCGCCGTTGATGTGCTGGCCGTGACGTTCCGCAGCGCGGCTCCGGCCGGGCTGCCGCTGCTCGCGCTGTACTCGGTCGCCGCCGGTCTCTCCGGTGGCGGCGCCTCCTGGCTGTGGTTCCTGCTCGCGGCCGGCGGCTATCTGGTGCTGCTGCTGGCCGAGGGCCGGGACCGGCTCTCGCAGTGGGGCCGGGTCTTCGGCGGCGCTCCGCGCGCGCCGGGCCGTACGGCCGCCGGGCTGGAGACCGGGGGCGCGGCCTCGGCCCCGGTCCGTACGGGGCGCCGGATCGGTGTGATGGCGCTGGGCATCGCGCTCGTCGTGCCCGCCGCGCTGCCGTCGCTGGACGGCGGGCTGCTGGGCGGCACGGGGGCCGGGGCGGGTTCGGGTCTGGGCGGTGGCACGATCTCCGCCGTCAATCCGCTGGTGTCGCTCCAGGACAACCTCAACCAGCCCGAGGACCGGGAGGCGTTGCGGTACAAGACGAACGCGGAGAGCACCGAGAACCTGTATCTGCGGATCATGGCGCTGGACGACTTCGACGGTACGTCCTGGCGGTTCTCCCAGCGCAGCGTCGAGGACGTGCCGGACAGGCTCCCGGGACCGCCCGGTCTGGGTGACGGTGTCAGCACGACCGAGATCAGGACGAGCATCTCCGCGGCCAGTTGGTACCGGCAGAACTATCTGCCGATGCCCTATCCGGCCTCCGAGGTGGACGTCGAGGGGCGCTGGCGCTTCGAACCGAACGGCCGGACCCTGGTCGGCGACCGGGGCGAGACGACGCAGGGTGCGCAGTACCAGGTCAGCAGTCTGCTGGTGGAGCCGACGCGGGAGCAGCTCGCGACGGCGCCGCGGCCCGCCGCCTCGCTGGTGCGGGAGTACACGAAGGTGCCCGAGGGCCTGCCCGGGGAGGTGGAGGCCACCGCCCGCGAGGTGACCGACGGCGCGGCGAACGACTACGAGAGGGCGGTCCGGCTCCAGGACTGGTTCGCCGTGGACGGCGGCTTCACGTACGACACGACGGTCACCTCCGGCACGGGTGTCACGGCCATCACCCGCTTCCTCAGGGACAAGCAGGGTTTCTGCGTCCACTTCTCGTTCTCGATGGCGGCGATGGCCCGCACGCTGGGCATTCCGGCACGGGTGGCGGTGGGCTTCACTCCGGGCACACCGCAGTCGGACGGCACGATGTCCGTCGGGCTCCGGGACGCGCACGCCTGGCCCGAGCTGTACTTCGAGGGTGTCGGCTGGACCCGCTTCGAGCCGACGCCGAGCCGGGGCAGCGCGCCGGACTACACCATCCCGGAGGCGCCCTCGGGTGACGCGAGCGACCCGGCGCAGCCCGAGGCCAGCACCTCGTCCGCGCCGAACTCGTCGCCGTCCGCGTCGGATTCCTGCCCGCCCCAGGCGGCCAGGATCGGCGACTGCGGGACGACCGCGCCGGCGGGGGCGCTGCCTCCGACGGACTCGGGGCCGTCCGCGGGGACGGTCATCGGCATCACGCTGGGCGTCCTGGCCCTGCTGCTGATTCCCCTCCTGCCCCTGCTGTGGCGGACCCGGGTCCG
>NZ_MDCR01000460.1 GCF_001723055.1 Streptomyces niveus | reverse complement strand
CGCACGCCCGCCTCCGCGGCGGCGCCGCTCGCCGCGGAGGCGGGCGTGCGGATCCTGCTGGAGACGCACGACTCCCATCGCACGGGCGCCGACGCGATGCGCGTCCTCGGTCTTGTCGGCCACCCGCAGGTGGGGGCGCTGTGGGACGTGATGCACACCTGGCTCGGTGAGGAGCGCCCCGTCACCAGTCACGCGTCGCTGTCCCCGCACCTCGGCTATGTGCAGGTGAAGGACATCGCGTCGGCGCAGGACACCACGCCGTTGGCGCTGGGCGCGGGTGTGCTGCCGCTGGGTGAGTGCGTCGGTCTGTTCGCCGGGGACGGGGACGACGGGTGGCTCTGCTGGGAGTACGAGAAGCGCTGGTACCCGGCGGCTGCGGACCTCCCCGACCTGCTCATTCCCGGGCGCGAACATCTGGAGGCGCTGCTGGCGCGGGGGCACTGACGGGGAGTGGGGAGGTCCGGGTCCCGGGCGGGCTAGGTCTGCGGCTGTAGGGGCTTGCGGGCGAGGATCTGGGCGTGGGGGGTCGGCTCGTCGTCGTAGGGCTCGCGCAGGAGTTGGGCGCTCAGCTGGAACCCTGCCTGCTTCAGCAGTTCGGTGACCCGGTCGGGGGACAGCCTGCGGAAGTCGAGGCAGACGCGGTGGCCGAACGCCTCGTCGTAGTGCCGGGGTTCGTCGCCGACCTGGAAGGCGAGCAGAAGTCGGCCGCCGGGGGCGAGGACCCGGTGGAACTGCGCGAAGACGTGGGGCAGTTGCTCCGGGACGATGTGGATGATCGAGTACCAGGCGACGAGGCCGGCGAGGGTGCCGTCCGGGAGGTCCAGGTCGGTCATCGACCCTTCCTCGAACCGCAGCTCCGGGTAGGTCCGGCGGGCCATCGCGACCATCACGGGCGACAGGTCGATACCGGAGATGTCGAGGCCGAGCGTGCGCAGATGGGCGGTCATCTGGCCGGGTCCGCTGCCGATCTCCACGACGGGACCGGCGCCGTCGGCCTGAACGTACTCGGCGAAAGTGCCGAGGATCGCGCGCCCCAGCGGGTCGGCCTCCGGGTGCGACTTGCTGAGTTCGGCGTAGTCGGCGGCGATGGCGTCGTAGCCGGCTCGGGTGTCGCGGATGAAGGCGGGCTCGGGTGCGGTCATGGGCGAGGAGATTAGCCCCCGCCCGACGACCACGAACAAGGGGGGTGGGGAGGGGGGTGGGGCCCCCGGAGGAGAGCCGGGAACCACACCCGCCGCCCATTCGTCCTACTTCATGTGCGCCCGTCGACTTTCCGCAGCGCGGTGTCGGCCCTCGTGCTCACTGGCTACGATCGCTGACTCCCCTCTCCAGGCCGTCTGCGGCCGGGCAGCACACCGCCACCGGTGCGCCCCCCTTGTCTGCGCCGGTGGCGGTCCCGTACTCACGGACCTGTGGACCTGTGAACCTGCGGAGCTGCGGAGCTGCGGACCCACAGGTCACGGACTACTGACGCAGCGTCGGCATCCGCTCCAGGTCGCGCTTGTCGAGCTTCGCGTCGTACGCGGCCAGCGGCTTCGCCTTCGCGGCGTCCTGCTGCACGGCCGCCGGTGCGACGCCCGCCCAGTCGAGGATCCTGGCCGTGGCCTTCGCGTTGTCGGCGGGCTCCAGACCGGCGACGTTGGCGCCGTGGTTGGCGCCCGGCGCGGTGAACACGTAGGTGTCCTTGGTGCCGCGGCCGGGGCGGAAGCGCTCGGCGCCCCACGGGTCGTTCTCGCCGTAGACGAACATCATGCGGTTCGCGTTCTTGCGGACCCAGTTGTCGACGGACCGCATCTCCCACGGGCGGAACTTCATCGGGATGTCGCGCGGGACGAAGTTGCGCGGCGGCTGGTAGCCGTAGCGGCTCAGGTTGCCGAGGTGGGGCAACTTGACGGTGGGCGCGCCGAGTTCGGTGCCCGCCTGGTAGTAGTACGGCGTGTACCCGGCGAGGCCCTGGTCGGTGTAGAAGGAGAAGCCGGAGATCGCGTCGATGATGTTGTAGATCTCCTCGTCCGACGCGGTGGCGGGCGGGATGTCCGCGCAGTCGGCTTCGAGGCTGTACTGCCAGAACGCCCAGACGAAGTCGAGCACCACGGCCTCGTACGCCTTGTCGAGGGTGCCGACGGTGGTGAACGTCGCGCCTTCGGCCTTGGCCCACGTCTCGTACATCTTCTCCAGCGGCTCACGCCTGACGAGCGCCTCGCGCTGTACGGCGTTGAGCTTGGCGCGGCACTCCTCGGTGCCGACCTGCTCGAAGAAGCGGTCGTAGGCGGAGTCCTCGTTGTTCACCACGTCGTTGGGCGCGACGTAGGCGACGACGCCGTCCATGTCCCGGGGGTGGAAGCGCTCGTAGTACGTGGCGGTCATGCCGCCCTTGGAGCCACCGGTGGCGAGCCACTTCTGCGGGTAGATCTTCTTCAGCGCGCCGAAGATCCGGTGCTGGTCGGCCGCGGCCTGCTCGTAGTCGAGCTTGGACCAGTCGGCCGGCTCGGGCCGGGACGGGGTGAAGAAGCGGTATTCGAGCGAGACCTGGTTGCCGTCGATGATCCGTGTCGGCTCACTGCGGCTGGGGTTGGTGGACACGCCGTAGCCGCTCGTGAAGAAGACGGTGGGGCGGCTGGTGTCCTTGTGGAGCAGCGTGAGGCGCTGCTTGAAGGTGCCCTTCGACGGTCGTTCGTGGTCGACCGGCTGGGTGTAGTTGAGGACGAAGTATCGGTAACCGGGGTACGGCTTCTCCTCGATCAGGCTCATCCCCGGGATGGCGAGGATCTGGTCCTTGATGTCGGGGGCCGCGGATCCCGCGTTCCCGTCGGCGGCGGTTGCCGCACCGGCCGTGCCCAGCGTGCCGACGAGCAGCACGAGCGACAGCAGCCATCTCAGCGCCTTGCGCATTCACACTCCCTGTGTTCATGACAGACGCCCGCGAACCTAGCCGGGGAGGTACCCGCGCCGCCAGCCCCCACGGGCCGCTCGTACGCCGGATGGCGCTTCCCGTCCGGCGGCTACCCTCCCCCGCCGGCGGGAAACGGCGGACGCGGCGGGGGCGGAGGTGGTGGGGCGGCGGAGGCGTGCGCCGGACGTGAGTGAGATGCGGAGGAGGTGTGGCGGCGCGCGGCGGAGACCCGAAGAGGGCGCGGGCGTGGGGCCGGAGTGAAAGCGGAGTCGATCGCCGCCCTTCCGGGCGCAATTCCGGTCTGTCTGCCGGAGTCGTCTCGTCCGCCTCCACCGGCGCTTAACACCGTCGACACAACAAGGGCATGGCCTTTCCTCCATGTAACCGGCGCGGCGCCTTGCCCAGCCCGGAATACCGTCTTCCCGCTCGCCTCTCGGGCACCTTCCGTCCGGTCATTCGGCCGTTTATCAACCTGGCCTGCGACGGCCTGAATTGGTTGCCTCGGGATCACTTCTCCGCTCGCGGGATCGGGCCCGCGAGCGGCGCTTACGACCCTCGCGACGGGTCCCGGCGGGCGCGTGAGCGCGTCGGTGATGTGTCCGGCGGACACCCTGCCGAGGTACTCAGTCACGACGTTCCGGACATCGCCGCCTCGCGAAGACTCATGAGAACCTCAAATGGATGCTGTGATCTGCGTCACATATCTCGGGCGTGTCGCACCACCCTCCGAGGGCCCGTCAGACGGCGGAAAACTGAAGCTGAGAGACCGTGCGGACTCCCTCCGGACCGACCGGTGACGAGTCGACAGCACAGGGCGATCACATCCCGCCTTGTTCACCCCACCCCCCGGACCGTTTGAACATACGAAGTCGAGGCGAGGTGGAGGGGTGTCATGGCCGCGGGTGGCCGACGTCCCGCCCACCTCGGACCCGGGAGGAGACAACTCCCGCGTCACGGGCGGACGGATCGGATGACCACTCCGATCCGATGACTGAAACGGGGGCAGGAATTGACCAATTCATAGACCGGAAATCCGTACTGCCCGGACCACGCTCGACCGAACCGGATAGAGCAGCTCTTCCGGCGGCAGCACTGTGAACGAGCTTGTTGTCTCAGGCCGTCGAGCACCTCGGAATCCGGCGCCTCACCGCCGGACGACCGTGAGGTTGATACAGGTGAATCCACGAAGTGTCCTCAGAGCCCCCCACCTCGGACTGGAAAACGATCACTTGAGAATCCTTCAACTTGTCTCGCAGGGCTGCACCATGGCGCAGGTCGCACGCCGGATGGGAATGAGCGACCGCACGCTGCGCCGAAAACTGCGGACCATATGCGAACGCGTCGACGTCGAAACGCCGATCGAAGCGGTCGTGTGGGCCGTACGGAGAAGAATCGTCTGACCGAACGGCCGAATCGCTCAGGCCGTCCGGTCCAGCTAGTTCCGTGAGCCGGCGCCTGTAGGTGCGGGCGGCGACGAGAATACGGACGGAATTGCCGGTTCGGACGCGGAGAGGTCCACGAGCGGCGGTGTCGCGTGACGGTTAGCGGAGGAATCGTCACCGACCGCCGTTCGTCGGGCTGAACCGCGTCACCTCGACCGCGCCACCTCGACCGATCCACCTCGACCGATCCACCTCGACCGGTCCACCTCGGCCGCTTCACCTGAACCGCGCGACCTCGGCCGCGCCACGTGCACGGCTCCCGCGTACGGGACGGTGCGGCGGTCCCGCGCGTCACCCACCGCGCCCCGCCCGGACCGGGGGTGGCCGATGGCGGTCAATTCGTTGTCCGCCGGCGGCGTCCCGCGATAGAAAACGGCTGTGGCAGGCGAAAAGATTCAATACCCGCAGGGCCGGTCTTCCGCGTCGGCTGTCGACAGTCCCGTGGACGCATCGGTCGAACAGCTCCTCGTCCAGCTCGACTTGGGTTCACTCAACGCCTCGGAGGTCTTCTCCTATCCGGGCCGCAACGACAACTGGTCCGGCGTGACCGACACCGGTAACGCCGTATTCGTGAAGCGCCTCAAGGGGAATCCCAAGGAATCCCTGAAGCGCTACCGGCGCCTGATGTCATTCGAGCGCCTGATGAATCGCGGCCAATCTCCGTTCCCCCGACCCGAATTCCTGGGCGGCGACGAGGAACAACGCCTGCTGGTCTTCGGGATGCTCGACGACATCAGGTCGGGCAGCGAGCTCGCCGCGGAGGAGGAGTTCACCGAGGCGACGTCCGCCGAGGCCGGCCGGACACTGGCCGCCCTGCACCGACTGCCGTTCCTGCCGGAGGACTTCCCCGAGCCGGATCCGCACCCGTACCCGCCCGTCGAGGACCTGCGGTCGCTGCCGCTGGAGAACTACGTCACGGCCACCGGCGCGTTCATCCAGGGCTGGGGGCTGTTGCAGCGCGACGCGGCGCTGCTCGACGGGCTCGAACGGCTCAGGGCGACCGAGTCCGACGCCGCGCGCGTGCCGATCCACGGTGATCTGAGGCTCGATCAGTTCCTGGCCACCGAGAGCGCGTTGTACGTGAACGACTGGGAGGAGTTCCGGCTCGGCGATCCGGCCCGTGACGTCGGGGCGTACGTCGGCGAGTGGCTGCACCGCGCGGTGCTGCGGATCCCCTCCCAGGAGGCGGACGACGCCTTCTCGGCGACGCTCACCCATGAGGAGGTCGTGGCGCGCGGCGGCGAGGAGCTGAACCGCGTGCTGCCGCTGATCACCGCGTTCCACCGCGGCTACCGCGAGGGCGGCGGATCCGACGACGACGGGCTCGTCGTGCGGGCCACGTCGTACGCGGGCTGGCATCTGATCGACCGGCTGATCGCGTCGACGAGGGAGAGCGGCCGGCTGTCGGCCATCGTCCGGGCGGCGGCGGGGATCGGCAGGACAGCGCTACTTGACCCGCGGAGCTTCGTCTCCACGGTGGGACTCGGGGAGGCCGCATGAACACGGTCGCAGGCACGGCCACGGACCAGGCCACGGACGCGGATGCGGATGCGGATACGGACGCGGATACGGCCACGGACACCGCCCCCGCCGCACGCGGCGAAGCCGGCCCGCTCTCCGGCGGTCTGCGCGACGCGCTGGACACGGTCCGGATCGCGTCCGACGGCAGGACCGCCTGGGTCGGCGACGACGAGATCACGGCCGAGTCCCCGCCCGCGATGCGCTTCACGCTCGCCCGCACCCTGTACGAGGTGCTGCACACCGGCCGTGGCATACGCGACCGCAAGGCCCCCAAGACGCTGCGCGCCCCGGAGTACGAGGCGCGGATCGCCGAGGCGACCCCCCACCCCACGACGCTCGCGCCCGCCGTCCTCACCGGGCGGCGGACCGCCGCCGGGCGCCGTGTGGTGGAGATCGACGGTCTGCGCCTGGGCGTGCCCGACTCGGTGTCGCTGCGGGAGACCGGCCGTACGGTCGGCGACCCGGCGCGCCCCGTGGTCCTGATGACCCTCCCCGCCGCCCGCCCGCTGATCTCGCCGGGTTTCTTCCTGGTGGACAGCGGCAAGGGCCGTACGGGCGGCGGCGATCTGCTGCGCATGTATCTGCGGGTGGCCGACGCCGAGCAGGGGCCGGCCTTGTGGAACGCCGTGCTGAGCGCGCTGGAGAGCCGGTCGGCGGTCTACCGGGCGAAGATCATCTCGAACCCGGCCAGTCTGCCGCGTAACGACGGCATGGTGGTCTATCTGAGTGCCGAGTCCTGGGGCGTGGTCGACGCGCTGACCGAGAGCGCCGTCGCCACCGGGCTGCCGGACGACGGCCCGTCCCCCGCGTTCGCGCATGTCGTGGCGCCGGGTGTGACGGCCGCGTGGGAGCCGAAGGACGACCGTACGGGGATGCGCGGGCTCAGCTTCGGCGAGCACCGGGCGCATGTGGTGGCGCGCGCTTTCGTGGCCGCCGCCGAGCAGGGGCGCGAGCGCCCGACCGTGGCCGAGCTGTCGGCGGCCTGCGCCGAGGCGAACGTCGACCCGGCGGACCCCGCCCGGAACCTCGACTCGGCGCCCTGGCCCTGGACGGCCACCCCGACGCCCGCACCCACCACCACAGCCGGGGCTGCCGCGCCCTGAACCAGTCGGCCGTGCGACGACCGAAAGTGACCGGACGCAACCGCAAGCTTGAGGAGAACCACCACCATGGCCAAGGCAGAACCACGTCCGGCCGGCACCGACGAACTGCGCGTCTTCGCCCAGCTCCTGGAGGGCCGCAAGACCGCCGTCGCCGGTGCGGTGGTGATGAGCATGCTCTCCGCCGTCGCCACGCTCCTGCTCCCCCTCCAGGTCCGCGACCTGGTGATCGCCCTCGGCCAGGACGAGCGGCCGATCCGCCCGATGCTCCTGATGGCCGGTCTCGCGCTCGGCGCGGGTCTGACGTCGGCGATCGGTTCCTTCCTGCTCGCCCGCGCCGGTGAGGCCCTGGTCTCCGAGGCGCGCTTCCGGATCGCGGCGCACATCCTGACCCTGCCGCTGCGGCGTGTACGGCGCGAGGGAGCCGGCAATCTGGTCGCCCGTGCCAGCTCGGACAGTTCGCAGCTGCGCTCGGTGGTGGACGTCGGTGTGGCGCAGATCCCGTCGTCGCTGTTCCTGGCCGTCGGCACGCTGATCGCCATGGGCGTGCTGGACTGGGTGCTGCTGCTGGTCGTCCTGGCGACGTTCACCGTCGCCGGGCTGGGCATCTTCGCCTGCGTACGGGCGATCCGCAGCGGGGTCGAGCGGCAGCAGAACGCCATCGGTTCGATGTCGCAGCAGATGACGGCCGCCGTGCTGTCGCTGCCGACGGTCAAGGCGTTCCTGGCGGAGCGTCAGGTGGCCTCCTCGCTCGGGCACAGCGTGGACGACGCGCGCAAGGCCGCCGTGTCCGTCGCGAAGGTGAGCGCGCTGGTCGGTCCCACGATGCAGTTCGGGCAGCAGTTGTCGATCGTCGCGGTGATGGTCGTCAGTGGTGCCCGGCTGACCTCCGGGGATCTGAACATCGGCGAGTTCGCCGCCTTCATCGTCTATCTGCTCCAACTGGTCTCGCCGCTCACCCTGCTGGTGTCGGGCTTCGCCCGTATGCAGGCGGGTCTGGCGGCGCGTGGCCGGCTGAACAGCGTCCTCATGATCCCGTCGGAGGACTCCGGGGCCACGGCGGCGATCGAGCCGTCGCCCACCGCGCCGGCCGTGGAGTTCGACCAGGTCACGTACGTGGACGGGGAGCGCACCATCATCCACGCGGCGTCCTTCGCGGCGCCCGCGCGGGGACTGACCGCCATCGTCGGCCCCTCGGGCGCCGGCAAGACGACGCTGCTCGGTCTGACGGAGCGCTTCCTGTTGCCGGACTCGGGCCGTATCTCGCTGTGCGGTGCGCCGGTCGAGCGGTGGCCGCTGCGGCAGTTGCGCGGCGAGATCAGCTATGTCGACCAGAGTTTCACCCTGGTCGAGGGCACGGTGCGGCAGAACCTCCAGCTCGGCCGGGACGGCGACGTACCGGACGCGGAGCTGTGGCGGGCGCTGGAGACGCTAGGGCTGCGCGGCGCGGTGGAGGCGCTGCCGGACGGTCTGGACACCGAACTGGGCCGCGCCGAGGACCTGTCGGGTGGTCAGCGGCAGCGGCTGGCGGCGGCCCGTGTCCTGCTGCGCGACACGCGCGTCGTCCTCTTCGACGAGCCGACGTCCCAGCTCGACAGCGAGAACGAGGAGCGGCTGCGGGCCCTGATGCGAGAACTCGCCGCCGAACGCGCGGTGATCGCCGTCGCGCACCGTATCTCCACCGTCCAGGACGCCGATCTGATCGTGGTCGTCGACGAGGGGAGGATCGTCGACCGGGGTACGCACGAGGAGTTGCTGACGCGCTCGGCGCTCTACCAGGAGCTGGTGCACGGCCAGACGCTGCGGGGCGGCCGGGGCCGGGGCCCCACCGCCGTCACGCCGACGCCCCCGGCTCCCCCCATGGACCTGGCGCCCGCGCCGGAGCCCGCGCCCGCTTCCGAACCCGCGCCCGTGGCGGGTTCGGAGGCGGGAGCGGCGGCCCGGTGACGGCCGGCGCCGGGTTGCCCGAACCGGTCGGCGTGCGGCGGCTGTTGGTCGTCGGTACGGGGTCGGTGACCGCAGCCCATCTGCCGTTCTGGGCGAGCTGGCTGAAGACGGCGCAGCCCGGGGTGGAGGTGCGTTACGTCCTGACGGGGGCGGCCACCCGGTTCGTGACCCGTGAGGCGCTGGTGGCGATCGGCGGCTGCGACGTGCTGGCGGACCGCTGGCCCGAGGAGCCCGAGCCGCGCGCCCGCCATGTGGATCTCGCGCAGTGGCCGGACGCGGTGGTGGTGCTGCCCGCGACGCTCAACTATCTGGCCCGGCTGGCGCTGGGGCTCGGTGACTCGCCGTCGATGCTGGCGCTGCAGTGCACGGAGGCCGCGATCGCGCTGGCGCCCGCGCTGCCGCCGGGTGGCGTGCGGAGCGCGGCGTACGAGGAGCACTCCGCCAAGCTGGCCGGCCGCCGCAACGTGGTCGTCGTGCCGCCGCATCCGGGCCGCAGTACGACCAGTGGGCGGCGCGAGGCGTGGGCGCCGGCGTCGTTCCCCGACGTACTGGCCGCGGCCGACGCGTTGCGCGCCGAGCTGGCAAGGGCTGAAGAGAAGCAGGAAGAGCAGCGGCAGGAAAGGCAGAGGGAGAGAGCATGACCACCGAAGCACCGCAGCAGACCGGGAACCGTACGAACGGCTCCGGGCCCTCCGAGGGGGCGGCCGGGAGCAGCGCGTACGGCGAGGCGCTGGCCGACGTCTACGACTCGCTCTACCCGACCTCGGGCCCGGCCATCGACTCCATGATCGCGTTTCTGGAGGAGCTGCGCCCCGCGCCCGCCTCGCTGCTCGAACTGGGCGTCGGTACGGGCCGGTTGGCCGTCCCGCTGGCCAAGCACGGCTACCGGGTGCACGGCGTGGACGCCTCCCCCGCGATGCTGGCGAAGCTCCACGAGAACGACCCCACGGGCGGTATCACCAGTTCGGTCGCGGACTTCAGCGAGCTGGTCGTTCAGGAGCGGTACGACATCGTGCTCACCGCCCTGAACACGTTCTTCATGCTGCCCACGCAGGAGTTGCAGATCAGCTGTCTGCGCGGGATCCACGACGCGCTCGCCGACGGCGGGGTCGCGGTCTTCGAGACGTACAACCCGCAGAACTACCACCGTCTCTCCGAGGCGACGACGCAGATCGGTCATCTGGCCGCCGACGCGCTGCTGTTGGACACGATCCAGGTCAACCGTCAGCTCCAGTCCGCGCTGGTCGTCCACACGATCCTGGGGCCGGGCGGGCTGCGGAAGGTGCCGGAGGTCAGCCGGTACGCGTGGCCCGCCGAGTTCGACGTGATGGCCAGGCTCACCGGACTGCGGGTGACCGGCCGCTGGGCCGGCTGGGACCGGAGCCCGTTGTCGGAGATGACGGAGAAGCACATCGTCGTGGTGGAGCGTCAGGACGCATGACTTCCTTGACGAAGTGATGTGTTAACGCAATACTTCAACGAGATAACACATCACTGTTCTCACCGTCGGAAGGTGCAGGCACATGGCTGCGGCAGCGCTGGAGGTCGACCGCGTACGGAAGAGCTACGGCAAGCGCCGGGCCGTCGACGACATGACCTTCGACATCCGCGCCGGTGAGCTGTTCGGCTTCGTGGGAAGCAACGGGGCGGGCAAGACCACCACGATGCGGATCATCCTCGGAGTCCTGACGCCCGACGCCGGAGAGGTCCGCTGGCAGGGCCGCCCCGTCGACTTCGCGGCGCGCAGGCGGTTCGGCTACATGCCCGAGGAACGCGGTCTGTACCCACGGATGAAGGTCGCCGAACACCTGCGGTACCTGGGCGAGTTGCACGGCATGTCGCGCGCCGCCGCGCGTGCCGCGGCCGACCGGTGGATCGAGCGCCTGGAGGTCTCCTCGTACGCCTCCGAGGAGGTCCAGAACCTCAGCCTCGGCAACCAGCAGCGCGTCCAGCTCGCCGCGGCCCTGGTGCACGAGCCGAAGGCGCTGGTGCTGGACGAACCGTTCTCCGGGCTCGACCCGGTGGCGGTGGACGTGATGCGCGACGTGCTCGCGGAGCGGGCCGCCGCGGGTGTGCCGGTCATCTTCTCCAGCCACCAACTGGCCCTCGTCGAACGGGTCTGCCACCGCGTCGGCATCGTCGGCTCCGGGCGGCTCATCGCCTGCGGCACGGTGGCGGAACTGAGCGAGAGCGCCGAGCGCCGGCTGCTGGTCGACGCGCCCGGGGCGCCCGAGACGGGTGTGCACTGGGCGGCGGGGCTGGCGGGCGTGGAGGTCGTGAGCCGCGAGGGCAGCCGGACCCGGCTCCGGCTGGCGAAGGGCGCGGACGACCAGCAGGTGCTGCGCGCGGCGCTCGCGACGGGGCCGGTGGCCACCTTCGTGTCCGAACGGCCGCCGCTGACCGAGCTGTACCGGGATCTGGTGACCAGAGACGAGGCCGAGGGCGCCACAGCGGATACGGATGCGACTGCGAGCGCGGTCGAAGCGGGAGTGGGAGGCGGGCGATGAGTACCACGGCACAGGCCGACACGGACGCACCACCACCGGCCCCCGATCCGGGCGCGCTCTCGGCCCGCCGGGCGGTCGGCCTCGTCGCCGGGCGTGAGATCAACAGCCGGATGCGGACGAAGTCCTTCGTACTGAGCACGCTCGGTCTGGTGGTCGCGCTCGGCGTCTACACGCTGATCATCCTGTTCTCCAAGGAGGGGCCCACCAAGGTCGGTATCGACCGGGACGCCGCCGCGCTGCGCCCGATGCTCACCGCCGTCGCCGACCGGGCGACCGACGTCGACTTCGAGTTCGTGACCATCGACGGCGAAGGCGATGGCGGCGACCGCGCCGAGAAGCTGCTGCGTGACGGTGACGTCGCCGCCGTGATCAGCGGCGACACGGCCGGCCCCACGATGACCGTGGAACGCGAGACGGACCCCGACCTCCTCGCCGTCGTGAACGCCGCCGTCGCCGAGGA
>NZ_MDCR01000046.1 GCF_001723055.1 Streptomyces niveus | reverse complement strand
CCGCCGCCATGGCGGCGGCCACACAGACTTTCTTGCTGTCCTCCATGGGTGCCTCGCAATGCTTGGAGAATGGGTCACGTGCCTGATCGGGCAATGGGAGCCGACGGCGTCACGCCGTTACCGGACCCGTTCGCTCCGGCGGTGACTGTTCTCGTCGTTGCTTTCGCCGTCGTCCGATCCGGGCAGGTGCACGTCGAGCACGTTGATGTTGATCTCGACGACTTCCAGACCGGTCATCTTTCCCACCGCGTCCGTCACGCGCGTGCGGATCTCTTTCGCGTCGTCCGCGATGGGTTCGCCGTACTCCACGATGACGTCCACGTCGACGGCGGCCTGGACCTCGCCGACCTCGACCTGGACTCCCCTGCTGAGGTCGGTCGATTTGGCTACCTTGTCCCGTACTGAGCCCAGCGCCCGTGAAGCGCCGCCGCCAAGCGCGTAGATTCCGTCGGTCTCACGGACCGCGATGCCCGCGATGGTGGCGACGACGTTGTCGGCGATGGTCGTCGTGCCGCGTGGGCCCCCATGGTCGCCGCTCTTGCTGGGAGAGGTGCTGCGCTGTGTATCGGTGCTGGCCATCGGAGATCCTCCAAAAAGAGCGAGAAGTGTCTGCGAGTGGCAAGGCGGTGACTCCCGGGCGCTGGCCCGCATCGCGGTGCCCGCTTTCTCAGTCCAGTGTCCTGCGACCGTCGGCAAGCCGCCATTCGTGTGGTTCGCGGCGGCAGCACATTCGGTCCATCACCGCATGCGGAGCGGCCTCGTCCCCAGCAGGCTGGGGAACATGTCAGAGCAGCGAGCCGGGAAGGCCCGGACCTCCCGATCCACCCGTACCTCCGCGGGCAAGGAACATCTGCGGGGAGCGGAGGAAGCGGCCGAACGCGCGTGCCAGAGCCTCCAGAAGCTGATCAGGCACCGGGCCGAAGGCGTCTCCGCCGTCTCGCGGAGCGACGACGGGTGGCACGTCGACGTCGACGTGCTGGAGCTCCCCCGCATTCCCGACACCACCAGCCTGCTCGCCACCTACGAAGTGGACATCGATGAGGACGGGTCGCTGCTGCAGTACCGCAGGGTCCGTCGCTACCGCCGTGGGCAGGCGGACACGTGAGCGCCGAGCACCGGAGCCCCTTCCCGAGAAACGGTCATCCCTTGAGCACATACAGTGAGGAGGTTGTCCGTGTACCGCGCGCCGGCACCCTCTATGACGTCCTGGAACTGATTCTGGACCGCGGCATGGTCATCGACATCTTCGTGCGGGTGTCGCTGGTCGGCATCGAGATCCTGAAGATCGACGCACGGATCGTCGTCGCCAGTGTCGACACCTATCTGCGGTTCGCCGAAGCCTGCAACCGGCTGGACCTGGAAAACGATTCGACCAGCAGGACAGTGCCCGAGCTGTTCGGCGGCAGCATGACCAAGAGCGTCGGCAAGGCCGGGGCGAAGAAGGCCGCGCATTCCGTGGGCGACAAGGTCAAGCAGGCCGTAGGTGTCGGCGGGGACGGCGACGAGGACGAGGACGAGCAGGAGGAGGAGCGCCCGCGCAGGTCCAAACCGGCGCGCTCCAGGAGCGCCGGAAGCGAACGAACGCGCCGCCACCGGGATGAGGACTGACGCATGACCGCTTCAGGCATTTACGTGTACGGCATCGTGGGCCGCTCCCATCCGCTCTCCGCCAATGCCGCCGGCGTCGGCGAGCCGCCGGCACCGGTACGGCTGCTGCCGGCCGATGATCTCGCCGTGGTGGTCAGCGCCGCGCACCCGGGACTCAGGGCCCGGCGACGTGACCTGATGGCGCACCAGGGCCTGCTGATGACGCTGGCCGAAGCCGGGCCCGTGCTGCCGATGCGTTTCGGCATGGTGGCTCCGGACGAGGCCACGGTGCTGGCGGGCGTCGCCGCACACCACAGCGAGCACGTCGCGGTTCTGGAGCGGCTGGACTCCCGTGTCGAGATGAACATCAAGATCACTCCGGTGCAGGACAACCTGGCCGCGCTGATCCGTGAGGACCCCGTGGTCCGGCGGATTCGCGAGGAGACGCGCCGTTACCCCAGTTACGAGGCCAACGTACGTCTCGGCGAGGCCGTCGCGTCAGGCTTGCGACGCAGGGCCGCTGCGGCAGCGGCCAGGCTGCCGGCCGAACTCGCCGGGACCGGGGGGACCGTCGACGACATGCGTCCCGGTCCGGACGTGGAGGGCTGCGTCCTGAACATGTCCTTCCTCATGCCCCGCCGCGAGGAAGGACGTTTCCGAGGCGTCGCCGAGCGGTTCGCGGCGGACCATATGGACCGCCTCGAACTGCGGGTGACAGGCCCGCTGCCGTGCTACAGCTTCGTGGCTCCGGAACCCGTCCCGGCCAGGGCCTGACATGGGTCTGCTCTCCGGTGTGCTCCTCCTTCCCCTGGCACCCGTACGCGGCGTGGTCTGGGTCTCCGACCGTCTCGTCGACGCGGCGGAGGCGGAGCTCTACGACCCGGCGGTGATCCGTGTGCGGCTCTCCGAGCTGAACCGCTCACTGGACGACGGTGAGATCGACCTCGCGCGCTTCGAGCGCGAGGAGGAACGGCTGCTGGACATTCTCGACAGGAAATCCCCGCTACCTGGAGTGAGACCGTGAGCGAACTGGACAGCTGGACGACGGACTCCCGGTCACATCCGCCCGCCACGGCCAACCTGGCCGAGATCCTGGAGCGGGTGCTGGACAAAGGCATCGTCATCGCCGGTGACATCAAGATCGACCTGCTGGACATCGAACTGCTGACCATTCGCCTGCGGCTGTTCATCTCGTCCGTGGAGACAGCGAAGAAGGCGGGCATCGACTGGTGGGAGACCGATCCCGCGCTGTCGTCGCGAGCCGCACACGACGCTCTGTACGAGGAGAATCAGCGCCTGCGCGAGCGGATCGACGCACTGGAGGGCGACGACTCCCCGGAGCCGGACAGCATCCGGCGGGCCGGCGGCAGAAGGGAACTGCGCCGCTGATGAACTCCACCCCGCACATCTCCGCCCCGCGCATCTCTCCACCGGCCAAGAGTGTCGGCTCCTGTGCCACATATGTCTTCGCCGTCTGCCGATCGGATCACCCCGCATCCCCGTCCGACGCTCACGGGCATGCCGGTGGCGGGCCGCTGCGCCTGCTGACGGTCGGTTCGCTGTGCGCCGTGGTGCAGGACGTGCCGGCGACGGAGTTCTCCGAAACGGCCCTGCGCGAACGGCTCGGCGACGCCGCCGAACTCGAACGCTGCGCACGTGCCCACCACGGTGTCGTCACCGCCACCACCGCGGACGGCCCCGCCGTACCGATGCCGCTGGCCACCCTCTACCTCGGCGACGAACGGGCGCGTGCGGCCATCGAGGAGAACCAGGAGAGCTTTCGGCTGGCGCTGGACCGCATCACGGGCCGGGCCGAATGGGCCGTCAAGGTCTACCTGACACAATCCGCCACAACGGCCCGGTCCGTCGCGCCCGACATCCGGCAGACGCCCGCCCCCGGCCCCGGGACCGGCCCCCGACCCGTCTCGGGCCGCGCCTATCTGGACCGCCTGCGCAGCCGCCAGAACCTGCGCGAGCAGCACCGGGAGAGTGCGGTGGCCGCGGCCGAGCGGGTCGACCGGGCGGTACGGGAACTGGCGGTCGCCATGGTCCCGCGCCGGCCGCACGGCCCCGAGGTCACCGGCAAGGACCGCACGCAGATCATGAACATGGCCTATCTGATCGCCGAAGACAGGAACGAGGAACTGGCGGCCACGATCGGGCGCCTCCGCGCGTCCCCGGATTTCGACGGCATCGAGATCGACGTCACCGGGCCCTGGGCCCCCTACTCGTTCACCGATGGAGGAGACCTTGCAGGGCACTCGTAACCCCGTTCCGTGGCAGGGCCCCGAAGCCACGGCGCCCATCGGCGTCCCCCTGGTCGACCTGCTCGACAGGGTGCTCGGCACCGGCGTCGTCATCAGCGGAGATCTCGTGATCGCCATCGCCGATGTCCCGCTGGTCCGCCTCTCCCTGCACGCCTTGCTGGCATCCGTCAGCGAACGCGTTCCCGCGCCGTGGGCCGACAGCGGGCCCCTGTGAACGACACACGCGTGGACATCGATCCGCACAACGCGGGCCGCGACCTGGCCTCTCTGGTGCTGACCGTCGTGGAACTCCTCAGACAGCTGATGGAACGCCAGGCAATCCGCCGCTTCGACACCGGAGAGCTGACGGAGGAACAGGAAGAACGCGTGGGAACCACCCTGATGCTCCTCGACGAGCGAATGACGGAACTCTGCGAACTGCACGGCCTACGCCGCGAGGATCTCAACCTGGACCTCGGCCCACTCGGAAACCTGCTCTCCCACGAAACCCGGTGACAGAACAACAGTGCCGAGATTCATCTCTTTGACGGCGACGTGATCCAGGACGGAAGCGCCTCGCCGACACACGACGCAGCGACTGCGACTGCGACTGAGCTTCCGGCTTTGCCACCGAATCCGCGTCTCCGGGGCCGGAGCGGAAGCTGAGCTCGGTGTGATCGTCTCCCCACGGGTGAGCGGCGAGGTCAGGCCGTGACGTTCATCGCGGTGATCAGCACGGTGACCGTTGCGTCGCTCGTCAGCGTGGCTGTGACTGCTGTCCGGACGGCGCGGGCGACGTGCAGGGGAGGGTGCCCGGCCGCCGTGGCGAATTCGACCCGCAGGTGCCCCCGACGTTCGGTCACCGGGCTGCCCAGCGTCCTGGTGAGGTGGGCGACACCGGGCACGGCCACCGCGGTGAACGCCGCATCTCCGTCCGGGGAGGCGGTGAGTACCTCCACCGGAGCAGAGGTCACCGGGGGGACGTCGGCCGACTCCAGGAGCGCGGTCACCCGCAGGTTCACTTCCGTTACGCGCAGTCCCAGCCGATCGGCCGCACAGGCGAACATCACGTGGCGCAACTGATCTGAAAGGGCGGGCAGCGGCTCTCCGGGCAAGGCTGCGAACTCCCCGTCGATACGCAGAGGGCCAGGTGGCAGAGCGCCGGGCGGGGCAGCAACGGCGGGCGCGCCCGCAGCGTCCGGGTTGGCCAGGTCGATCCGCAGTTGGCCGGGCGTCGCACCCGGTACCGCGGCGGCGGCTCGCCGGAGCTCCGTCGTGGCTGCCCGTTCGAAGAGCCAGGTGGAGTCTTCCACTTCGCCGAGGGGAAGTGCTCTGCCGAGGTCGCGATGCAGTTGTACGACGGCCGGCCATCCATCGATGCTGTGCGTCGTGGTCATGTCTTCAGCGTGCCGTATTCGTGGCGCGGCGCCCGGCAAGCACACCTACTCTGAGCGACAGATCCTTGATCAACCGGAAAGAGGTGAAATGAGATGTCGGAGAATACGGCGCACAACCAGCCCGGGGCTTCCGTCAGGGAGCGGCCGGACGGGGAGGGGGAAAGGCCCCCGGCGGGCAGGCGGGGCGGCGACCGTGGCCCGCGCCTTCGGCGCCGTCCGTGAACGGGTCCCCGGCAGCAGCAGATCCGCCGGCCAGGGCGTGAAGGTCGAGGTAGGGGAAACACAGACCGCGATCGATCGGGACATCGTCATCGACTACGGGGTGGCGATCACCGCGATGTCGCGGGAACCGTCCGTGAGTAGGTCGTCTCGGCGGTCGAGCGGATGACGGGTCTGGAAGTCGTTGAGGTCAACATCACGGTCAGCGATGTGAAGCTGCCCGTGAGGAGGACGACGACACGCAGTCACAGCTGCGTTGACTCAGGCAGGCGAGAAGAGGAGGACACGATGAACTGAGCGGCGGCCGGTCTCCTGGCCGGTATTGCGCTCGGATTCACCGGGTACTTCGGCGGCTTCGGAGCCTTCGTGGTGGTGGCCGTACTGGGGATCGTAGGATTTGTGGCCGGGCGGTACGCCGACGGGGACATGGAACCCGGCTACTTCTTCCGCCGGCCCCACCGCGACGACGACCTGCGGCGCCGTGACTGCTACGACCGGCTGCGGTGACCCGCGTGGAGCGCGACAAGGTCGCGATGGCTGAGCGCGGGTCGACCGCGATCACCGACCGGGCGGTGAACAGGATTGCCGCGCAGGCGGCACGCGAAGCACTTGAGACCGCTGCCCCGCGGGGAGACGCAGCATCGAACGCCCAGGTCAGCGTGCGTCACGGCGCCGCACCTGTACGCGTCGTCACCGCTCTGCCGGGCCGGGTGCGTGTTCGGGTCAGCCTGGCGTCGGGTGCCAGGCGGCTTCGGCGTCCTCGGCGGTGAGGTGGGTGGGGAAGACCTGGTCGAGGCCGACGACGCGGATGATGTGGCTCATGCGATCGGGGACCGCGGCCAGGGCGATGGTCGCGTTCGCGGACAAGGCGTGGTTGCGTGCGGCGATGAGGGTGCTGATGCCGGTGGAGTCGCAGAAGGTGATTCCGCCGAGGTCTATGACGAGTTGCTGGCCGGGGCGCAGATCGAGTGAGGGCAGCGCGCTGCGGACCTGCGGGGTGGTGTGGTGGTCGAGGTCTCCTGTGAGTTCGATGACCGTTCCGGCGGGGGTGGTTCGGGTGTGGAGGGTCAGGGGCTCGGTCACTGCTGCTCTTCACTGGGGGGTCGGGGCACGTTGATGGCCAGGACGGCGGTGTCGTCGTCGACGCCGGTGCCGAAGGTGTTGAGCAGGTCGCGGATAGCAGTGACGGTGTGCGTGGCTGTGGTGGGTGCCAGGACTCGGGCGAAGCCGAGGAGCGCGTCGTCGCCGTAGCGGTCCTTGTCGCCGGTGATCGCGGTGTGCGCTTCGGTGAGGCCATCGGTGTGCAGAAGCAGGGTGTCGCCGGGGTCAAGGCGCAGGCTTGTGGTGGCGATGTGGGCATCGGGCAGGACGCCGATGAGCTGACCGCCCGGGGTGGGAAGGTAGTCGGCGGTGCCGTCCGCGCGCATGAGCAGTGCCGGTGGGTGCCCGCCACTCGCCAGGGTGACGCGGAAACCCCCCTGGTCGCCGTCGGGGGTGAGCAGACCGAAGACGACCGTGCAGAACCGGGGCTCTGTCCCGTTGTACTCGTGGTGGAGGACCGTGTTGAGGTTGGCGAGGACGGCGGCCGGGTCGGGGTCGTAGACGGCGGCGGCGCGCAGGGTGTAGCGGGCAAGAGAGGTGACGGCCGCGGCTGCGGCGCCCTTGCCGCACACGTCCCCCAGGAACATCCCCCAGGTGCCCTCGGTCAGGGGGAACAGGTCGTAGAAGTCGCCGCCCACCTCGTCGACGGAGGCGATGTGGTAGTGCACGGAGACGTCCAGCCCTGGCACGTTCACCAGTGTCGGCGGCAGCAGGGTTCTTTGCAGCGTGGTGGCCAGCGTCTGGAGTCGTTCGCGCTCCCGGTCTGCTTCCTGGCGAGCACGCAGCAGCTCGGTTTCGTACGCCCGGCGGTCGCGGGCGTCGAAGAGGGTGGTGCGGATCAGCAGCGGTTGCCCGTCACCGCCGGTCTTGACGGTGGACGTCACCAGGACCGGCAGCCGGGAGCCGTCGGCGGCCTTCAGCTCCAGGGCGATTCCGCTGATCTCGCCTTGCATGCGCAGCAGCGGCATGAAGTGCGTCTCGTGGTAGAGCCGTCCGCCGACCGTCAGCAGGTCGGAGAAGTGCCAGCTCCCCACCAGGTCGTCGCGCCGGTAGCCGAGCCAGTCCAGCAGCGTGGTGTTGATCTTCGCGATCCGGCCATCGAGCAAGGTCGACAGGTAGCCGCATGGCGCGTGCTCGTAGAGGTCTTCGGCGCTGTCCTCCAGCAGCGCGGAGAACTGTGCCCGCTCGCCCGTAGGGCCGCCCTGTTCTTCGTCGCCGGTCCGGGGCATCATCCGGCGTCTCTCGCGAACGCGGTGATCGCAGCGGCGGTTTCTTCCGGGGCTGCGAGCTGGGGGCAGTGCCCAATGGCGTTGAGTGTGACCAGTCGGCTGCCCGGTATCTGCGTGTGGACGAAGGTGCCCACCTCCGGTGGGGCGATGGCGTCGCTGGAGCACTGGGCCACGAGCGTCGGCACCGTCACAGCGGCAAGGTCGGCCCGGTTGTCGGAAAGGAACGTCACCCGGGCGAAGACCCGCGCGATGTCCGGATCGGTACGGCAGAAGCTGTTCGTCAGCTCCTTCCCCAGTTCCGGTCGCTCGGGGTTGCCCATGATGAGCGGCGCCATCGCGCCGGACCAGCCCAGGTAGTTGGCGTCCAGCGATTCCAGCAGTTCCTCTACGTCCGCGGCACTGAAACCGCCCCGGTAACCGGTCAGCGGGTCGTCGATGAAGCACGGCGACGGAGCGAGCAGCACCAGCCCCGCGAACGCCTCCGGTTCTTGCACGGAGGCCAGCACCCCCATCATCGCGCTCACCGAATGACCGACGAACGTCACCGGCCCCAGCACCAGCTCTCGGCACACCGCAAGCACATCGTCGGCGTACTTCTCCAGCGTCGAATACTGCCCTCGGCTCCACGCCGACAGATCCGACTTCCCCGCACCGACATGATCGAAGAGGACGACGGTGAATTCACGCTCCAGCATCGGCACCACCAGCCGCCACATGTTCTGGTCACACCCGAATCCGTGCGCCAGCACCACTACCGGCCCCCCGGACCGGCCGCTCACCCTCACATGATTCCTGACCAGCACATCCATGCGGCACATACTCGCAGAAGGCTCCCCCGGCGGGCTGGTCGATGTCTCGCAGCCGGCTGTGCGCGGTGAGTCGGGAACCAGCTCGGAGCCAACGGATGCGGCGGCGGGCATTGACCCGGGAGTTTCGGGCGCCGGCACCCGACGGGTCGGTACAGGCCCAGCTCGGTCACGACTATGACGTGCGGGAAGCCCCGGCTGAGTTCTGCGCCTCCTGCATCACTCTGGATTCACCCCGTCAGCGCCGTCAGTGACGGTTGCGCGCGACGCCGCGCCTACCGCGCGGGAATCCTGATGACCGACTCCGCGTGCAGTGGGAGGCCCGGGATCTTTCACGACCGGGCACGCGACGTCCATCCCCGGGCGCTCAAGGTCCGGACGGCCCGACGGTCACGAGGCCGCCACCGCCAAAGCGGCTTGCCCACTCTCTTGGCCCGCCGATCCGAAATCTCTGATGGGGCGTGTGGCTGGCGGCAGTCGGCGAAGTGACTGGAGGAAGAGAGTCCCCTACAGCTCGTCGACTGCGCCAACATCGGCGTCTTGGGCGAGCCCTGATCTCACCGCGCCGGGCCGGACACCACCGCGTGTCCCGGCCTCGCCGCTCGGGCGGGGACTGCCGGGAGTTCGGTCCGGTGTCGGACCCGGCGCGAGCCTCGCGCCCGCGGGCAACGAGGGCGTGACCAGGACGGCCATCAGAACGACGGATCGGGCGGTTCAGTATCCGTAGATCATCTTGTACGCGACTTCCGGGAGGAACTGACCGGCCACGGAGCCGGCCCCGACTCCGCAGTTGCCGTCGGACTCACCGGGGGTCTTCAGCCACAGCAGCATCTCGGCTCCGCCACCCGTCTGGCTGACGGCCCCG
>NZ_MDCR01000459.1 GCF_001723055.1 Streptomyces niveus | reverse complement strand
CGGCGTCAGCGCCGTGCCTGTGCTGGACGACGGGGACCGTCCGGTCGGCGTCGTCTCCGAGGCCGACCTGCTGCGCAAGGCGGCGAACAGATCCGACATGTCAGGCAGGACGCCGCTGCCCCACCTTGAGGCGTGGGAACGCGCCAGGTCGGAGGGCGTGGTCGCGGCGGAGATCATGAACGCCCCCGCAATCTGCGCGCACCCTCAGTGGACGGTCGTGGAGGCCGCGCGCCTCATGGCTGAGCAGCACGTCAAACGGCTGCCCGTGGTGGACGAGACCGACAAGCTGCAGGGCATCGTCAGCCGGTCCGACCTCCTGCGCGTCTTCCTCCGGCGGGACAGCGCCATCCACGAGGAGATCTCGCGGGACGTCCTGGCGCGGACACTGCGGCTGGCGCCGTCGGCCGTGACGGCCGACGTTCAGCAGGGGCAGGTCTCGCTCCACGGCGCGGTGGACGACGAACACACCGTCGCGGTGCTTCTGCGGCTGTGCGGCAGCGTGGACGGTGTCGTGGCGGTCTCGGAAGATCTCAAGCATCCGTCGGAGGAGACCGGCCTCAGCGAAACCGGCCTCAGCGAAACCGCCGGGAGGCGGAGGGCGTCATGAGCCGCGTGGTCACCGTCGGCCTGGACGGTACGCCCGAGTCCCTCACCGCCGCCCGCTGGGCCGCGCGCGAGGCCCGGCTGCGTGGAGCGACCCTGCGGATGACACACGCGTGGATCCTGCTCTCCGACGAGCGGGACCACCCGTACGCCGAGGGGAACGACCCGAACTACTGGCCCAAGTGGATCATCGACCAGGCGATGCGAAGCATCGAGCCGATCCACCCCGACCTGCCCGTGGTCGAGGACCTGGTGGCCGAGGATCCGGTGGACGC
>NZ_MDCR01000458.1:217-4978 GCF_001723055.1 Streptomyces niveus | reverse complement strand
CCGCCGCGCCCACCGCCTCGGTCAACCGCCCCGCCCAACTCCCCGCCGACCTGGCCACGTTCAGCGGACGGCGCACCGAACTCGCGGACGTCCGGGACCTGTTGCCCAAGGACTCCGACGACTCGCAGAAGATGACCATCAGCGTCGTCACCGGCATGGCGGGCGTCGGCAAGACGACCCTCGCCGTCCATCTGGCCCACGAGGTCGCCGACCGCTTCCCCGACGGACAGCTCTTCATCAATCTGCGCGGCTTCGACGCGACCGGCTCGGTCATGGCGCCGGAGGAAGCCATCCGTATCTTCCTCGACGCGCTCGGCGTCCCCCCGCAGCGCATCCCCGCGCAGCCGGAGGCCCAGGCGCTGCTCTACCGCACCCTGCTCGCCCGCCGCCGCATGCTGATCCTCCTCGACAACGCCCGCGACGCCGAACACGTCCGCCCCCTGCTGCCCGGATCCGCGAGCTGCCTCGTCATCGTCACCAGCCGCAACCAGCTCACCAGCCTGATCGCCGGTGAGGGCGCGCGGCCCCTGACCCTCCATCAACTGACGCACGCGGACGCGCACGACGTCCTGCGGCTGCGGCTCGGCACCAAGCGGCTGACGGCACAACCGGTCGCGGCCGACGAGATCGTGGCGCTCTGCGCCCGGCTGCCGCTGGCACTCGCCGTCGTCGCCGCCCGCGCGGCGATCAACCCCGGCTTCCCGCTCAGCGCCATCGCCGACGAGCTGTACGACAGCCAGGGCAGCCTCGACGCCTTCGAGAGCGGGGATCTCAACACGGACCTGCGCACCGTTTTCTCCTGGTCGTACGACGCCCTGTCCGCACCCGCCTCACGGCTGTTCCGGCTGCTCGGCCTGCACACCGGCCCGGACGTCTCCGCGCCCGGCGCCGCCGCCCTGGCCGCCCTGCCCCTCCGGGAGACCCGCGCCCTGCTCACCGAACTCTCCCAGGCCCACCTGCTCATCGAACGCCTCCCCGGCCGCTACACCGTGCACGACCTGCTGCGCGTCTACGCCCGCGAACGGGTCACCACCGACGAGCCGTCGACGGAGCAGGACCGGGCGGTCGAGCGGCTCCTGTCCTGGTATCTGCACACCGTGGACTCGGCCTACCTCCTCCTCGCCCCGCACCGCCGCCGGATCCGGCTGGACCCCGCGCCCCGCGGCAGCCGGCCCCTGTCGTTCACCACGCACGACCAGGCGCTCCAGTGGTGCGAGATCGAGCGGCCCAACCTGGTCGCCGCCGTGCACCAGGCCGCCACGTCGGGCAGGGCGGACATCGCCTGGCGGCTGGCCGCCACCCTGTGGGGCTTCTTCTACCTCCGTAACCATCTGCACGACTGGCTCGACACCTCCCGGACGGCGCTCGCCGCCGCCCGCGCCGCCAACGACCGCCAGGGCGAGGCCCAGAGCCTCGGCGACGCGGCCGGCGCGCTGACACAGCTGCGCCGGTTCGACGAGAGCATCGAGCACTACCGGCAGGAGATGGACATCCGCCGGGAGCTGGGAGACACCTACGGCCGGATGCACGCCGTGGCCAACCTGGGCAACGTCCATCTGAACAGCGGCAGACTCGACAAGGCCGTCGAGTACAGCCGGCGCGGGCTGGTCATGTTCCAGCTCAGCGGCTACTCCTGGGGCGAGGCGATCGTCCTGGCCAACCTGGGCGACGCCTACCAGCGGCTGGGCCGGTTCGACGAGGCCAAGGACAGCCTGGAGAAGTCGCTCACCGTCCTGCGTACCGTCGGCAACCGCTGGGTCGAGGGCGTCGTACTCGACACCCTCGGCACCGTCGACCAGCGGCTGGAGCGCTACGACGAGGCCGTCGAGCACTACGGCCAGGCGCTCGAGGCGCACCGGGACGTCGCCAACGCCTGGGGCGAGGGCTACACCCTCAGCAACCTCGGTGAACTCCAACTGGCCACCGGGGACGCCGAGTCGGCCCGCGACAGCTGGCAGCAGGCGCTGGCGGTCTGGACGAAGTTCGACCACCCGGACGCCGAGAACATGAAGGACAAGCTGAGCCGGCTGGACGACCCCGAGCGGGCGGCGTGAGCTGACGGGTTGAACCCCGTACGTCCCACGCGCGTTGTGCTGCCCGTACGGCACGCCACGAAGGGAACGCGATGACGGTCGACACTCCTGAAGCCGAGCAGGAGGCGGCGCCCTCGCCGCCTCTTTTCATCCTCTATCTGGAGGGGCCCGAGTACGCGCAGAATCTGCGGCAGCTCACGCTGTGGACCCACCATGTGCTGCTCCCGGTCTACGGCAGGGAGATCACCTCCGCCGCGCCCTGGTGCTCGCGCTGGTGGGAGCACCAGGAAGCGGTCGCGATGCTGCACGGACTGTGGCTCGCCTGGGCGGAGTTGACCGGTCCGGGCTCGGGGATGTGCGGACCCGCGAACTGGCACCGGGACTATCTGGGCCCGGTCATGCAGTCGCTGCGTGATCCGTCGGGGCCGTTCGCCGGCTGCAAGCCCGGCAACCACCGGGCGAAGGAGGCACCGACCGTGGACTCCACCGACCCGTTCGCCCCGCCGCCGCAGCCGCGGAACTGACGGAGGGCCGGGGACGGCCGCGGGTCTCCACCCGCGGCCGTCCCCGGCTCCTGCCGAGCGCTCGGCTCAGGCCTTGATGAACGACCACTGGTGGTCGTCCTTGTCATTGCACGGGAAGAGGGTGACGCCGCCGTTCGCGGACTTCTTGTCCGTCCGCGAGAGGTCGAGGCACATGTCGCCGCTGGCCTGGTTGCGGATCCAGTACGTGCCGTTGGACCGCTTGTCGAACCACCAGAGCTGGTTGTCCGCGAGGGTGGGCTTGCAGCCGTACTCGACCACCGGCGCCGAGACCTGGGCCGCGCCCTCGCCTCGCAGGTCCAGACACATCCGGTCCTTGGCGTTACGGATCACATAGAGGTCGGAGCCACCGGTGCCGGCGCCCTTGTGGGTCCTGTGCAGGATCCACCGCTGGTTGTCGGTCTTCGACGGGTCGCAGGCGAGCCAGTCCTGGATCCGCGCATCCGCCTTGCCCTTGCCATGACCGGGAATGTCGAGGCAGGAGCCGAACTTCTTGTTCTTGATCAGCAGGTCGCCGGTCGGCATCTTCGGGCCGGAGACGGGCTTCGCGCCCTTCGGCTTCGGCTTCGGCTTCGGCGGCGGGGGCTTCACCTCGGCCTTCGGCTTCGGCGGCGCGGGCTTCGTCGTCGAGGCGGAGGGCTTCGGCGAGGGCGACGTCGAGGGAGAGGGCGACGCCGTGGTGGAAGGCGACGTGGTCGGCGAGGGCGGTATCCAGGCGGGGGCCGACGAGCTCGGCGGCTTCAACGCCATCGGGGACTTGCTCGCGTCGTTGCCCGAGCCTGCCGCCGCGCTGTTGCCCTCGGCGCCCGCCGATCCGCCACTGCCCAGCGCCACCAGCGAACCGATGACGAGCGCCGCCACGGCGGCGGCCACGCCTCCGATGAAGGAGGGCCGCTGGAACAGACTGGGCTGCTCGTACTCGTCGTCCGACTGCGACTGCGACTTCTTCCGGCCGGAGTCCCCGATCAGGACGGCCGGACGGACGCTGGGCGGCTTCGACAGCGCGGACTTCGGCGGCGAGGGCGTGGACAGCGCGGACTTCGGCGTGGGGGGTGTGGTGAGGGCCGGCTGCTTCGGCACGGCGCGCGTCTCGCCGGGCTGGGGACGGGGCCGGCCGGACTCGAACGGCTCGTCGGGAGCGACGGCGGGCGCGACCGCGGGCGCGACGACAGGTGCAACGCCCGCACCCTCGCCCTTGGCCTTGTCCTCCCCCACCTGCTCCAGCAGCTTGCTCGACCCGTCCGGCTCGACCTCGACGATCGCCACGTAGTCCGCGGACGGGTCGGTGATGGCTCCCGTCACGGGGGCGTTCCGGGCACGCGCGTACCCGTGCAGCATGTCGAGGATCGCGACATCGAGCGGTTCGCCCGGCACGACGGCCACGGGGTCGCCGTCGATGGTGGCGGTACCGTCGCCGAAGATGACGACGGCGAAGTGAGAGGGTGGCTCGGGCCCCGGACCGGCGGCGCCCGGTTCGTCACCTCTGTTCATGTGCATCCCTTCGTTACGGTGTCGGTGGCGCGGCCCCGCGCGGGCAGGGCCGTGCGCCACAACATCTCTGCTCACACCGCAACGGTCATTCGGGCAAAACAGTTCAACGACCGGGACCGGTCCTCACGACCGGGAGGCGATTCCGCACTCCGCGTCGCCGGCCGCGTCCATGCTCGTGTCCATCGACGTGCTCCGGTCGTACGGGTCCACCTCGGGCCCGGAACCCTCGCCCGTACGGTCGGCGCTGAACTCGGGCAGGAAGTAGCCCGTGAAGTTGTCACAACCGCCGTTGGTGGCGTCCACCTTGTAGGAGAGCAGGGTGAACGTCCCCTTCTCGGTGATCACCTTCGAGGGGTCGTCCCAGCTCATCACCGTCTCGCGGCGCGCGATGGTGCGGGCGACCTCGTCGCTGCCGCCGGCGGCGCGGACGACNNAGGTGACATCACTGGTCACCTCCACCGCGCCCCGCTTGCCCTCCTTGAACGTGATCTCGCCCCGTGTCTTGACCACGTCCCCCGCGAGCCGCACCTCGGACTGCGCGAAGCGGCTGAACAGCAGCAGCGGGTCGTTCTCCTCACTGGGCTCGCCGAGCGCGGCGGTCACGAAGTCCTGGACATCCTCCTGGTGCGGATTCATCAGCGCGAGGGCCTTCTCCGGCCGCTCCCCGCGCAGCACACCGGGATCCAGACTGGACC
>NZ_MDCR01000458.1:0-100 GCF_001723055.1 Streptomyces niveus | reverse complement strand
CCACCGCTCCCGTCCCCGGCCCACCCGATGACCCGCCCGGGATCCAACGCCACGACCAACAGCCCGACGGCGAGCACGAATCCGACCACGTACCAGACCT
>NZ_MDCR01000457.1 GCF_001723055.1 Streptomyces niveus | reverse complement strand
GTAGAACCGCACGCCCGGGACGTCGACGGTCGGACGGTGGTGGACCGCCCGCCACACCTCTCGGACCTCCGCCAACTCCGGTGCGTGGGCGGCCATGTCGTAGTCCAGCTCGATCGCGCGGTCCGCGCCGATCCTCGCCACGACGGCCGCGCACGCGCCCGACTCGCCGCCGATGACACAGACGCCGGGGGCGTTCACCGCCATCAGATGGACCGCGACCTCGACGGCCAGCTCGGCACGGACCGCGTCCAGAGGCGCACTGACCAGACAGCTCGACCAGCGGCGGCCATCGACACCCAGGCGCTCCCAGTGGCGCCGCACCGCCCGCAGTTCACCGGTGAGTTCGGTCGTGAACAGACCGCTGTCCCGGGTGGCGTCGTACAGCCCCGAGGCGTCCGGCCAGGCACCCAGCGCCACCAGGGCGGCCGACTCGCCCGACGAGTACCCGAGAGCGGCGTCCGGCCGCAGCCCGAGCAGCTCCCGGGTGAACACGGTGTGGTGGACGGCGAGTTCGGCGGCGCCCCAGATCTGGTCGAGCACTCCGCGCCCCGTCCCGGAACGCAGCCGCGCACCGATCGCCCCGTGCCTGGCACGGACGGCCTCGCCGAGCGACGGCAGCGCGAGCATCAGCTCGTGGCCCATACCGGGGTACGCGGCCGAGCCGTTGGTGTACACGAACGCGGTCCGCCCCGTGACCGGCCTGTCCCGGTACAGCACATCGGCCGGCCGGGCTCCGCCGTCGGCCAGCCAGCGGCGGGCGGCCTCCTTCCGCCCCGGCAACGCGTCGTCGTCGGCCACGAGCACCAGCCGGGCCGGTCCGGTGCCGGACCGCGTACCGGACTCCAGCGCGGCCAGCACCTCCCGGCGGTCGGCCCCGGAGAAGACATACAGGCGCGGAGCCGGGCCCCGCAGCCAGGGTCTGGCGTCCCCCGCGCGCAGCCGGACACTCGCGGTGGGTCCCTCCAGCGGTGTCACCGCGACCTTCGCGGTGTGCACGACGGCCGCGGTGTCGGCGGGAAGACCTGGCCGGGGCAGCGCGCGGTGCTGGAGGGAGAGCGCCGCGACGGCGACGCAGACCAGCCCGTACGCGGCGTGCGCGCGCCCGAAGGCCGACGCGGGGTCGAACACGGCGTCGGGTACGTCTCCGACGACCAGGTCGGGTACGGCGGCGGGCTCGTCGGCCGCGACGTCGTCCAGCAGGGCGACGACCGTGTCACCGTCCCTGCGCGCCGTCTCCAGGGACTTGAGGACCAGGACGACGGCGGCGTCCCCCGGCTCGTCCTCGTGGCCGAGATCCCGCAGGGCGCTCCGGTGCACCGCCTCGCAGGACAGGTCGGTGGCACCGACGAGCGCGGCGTCGACCTCCCCCGACCGGACGGCCCTGGCCGCGAGTTCCAGCGCCACCAGCCCGGAGGCCTCCTCCGCCGAGACCGCGAAACCCGGCCCCGCCAGGTCGAGTTGGGTACTGATCCGGTTCGCCACCAGATTCGGCAGGGTGCCCACCACACCCTCGGCGGTCATGGGCGGCACGAACGCGTCGCGCGCGAGGTCCGCCGACTCGGGCGTGGCGCCGAGCCCGGCCTGCTCCAGCCAGTGCGGAACCCGCCAACGGGCACCCGCCCGGGCCACCTCGGGATCCACCCCCATGCCGACGACCACCATCGTCCGCTCCCGGGGCAGGGACACCGACCTGACGGCCTCCCGGGCGGCCTCCAGCACCAGGAGCTGATGGCGCACCGTCCGTTCCAGGGCCACGGGTGGGAAGCACAGGTCGGTCAGCTCCACGGCGATCCCGGTGGCGGGCCCGCGCCGTTCGCCGCCCAGCACAGCCCGCCGGAAGTCCTCCGTACAGGTCCCGTCGCCGACCCGCGCGCCGAGCGCGACGATCGCCACCGGCGTACGGCCGCCCGGCGCTTCCCGCACCCCGGTCGGGGCCGTCACGGCGGCGACGGGCCGGGTCGGCCGCGGTAGGGCGGACACGAGGCCGTCGTCCGGATGGTCCACCACCAGATGGGCGTTGGTCCCGCCGAACCCGAACGCGCTCACCGCCGCCCGGCGCGGCCCGGACCACGGCTCCGGCGCGGTCAGCACCCGCAGCGGCGTGCCCGCCAGCGCGTCGAGCGGCAGTTCCGCCCCGAGCGTCGCCGGACGGACCCCCGCGCGCAGCGCGCCGAGCACCTTCAACAGCCCCGCGACGCCCGCCGACGCCAGCAGATGCCCGACGTTCGACTTCACCGAACCGATGGGTACGTCGGCACCGGCCCCGAAGACCTGGGCCATACCGCGCGCCTCCACCGCGTCCCCGACCGGCGTCCCCGTCGCATGGCACTCGACGAGCGACACGGTCCCGGGCGCGACGCCCGCCGCCTCGTACGCCAGGCGCATGGCCCGGACCTGTCCCTCCTCCGCCGGGCTGATCAGCCCGGCGCCGCGCCCGTCGTTGGACAGCCCGACACCGCGGATCACCCCGAGCACCGGCAGCCCGGCGGCGCGGGCGTCGGACAGCCGCATCAGGGCGACGAACCCGGCGCCCTCGCCGTGCACCAGACCGTCCGCGGCCCGGTGGAAGGGCCGGCTGCGCCCCGTGCGGCTCGTCGCGGACAGCCCGCAGAAGCCGACGTGCAGATAGAGGGGGTCGGCCCGGCTGACCGCACCGGCCACCATCAGGTCCGCCGTACCGTCGTGCAGCCGGTCGCACGCCAGCTTGACCGCGTACAGCGACGACGCGCAGGCGGCGTCGAGCGACCACGCGCCCGCGCCCAGCCCGAGGGCTCGGGCCGCGAGCCGGGCGGGCAGCCCGGACGAGAAACGGTTGCGGGCGTCGGGCCGCCGCCGGCGCTCTTCCGTCAGCAACGCGTCCCGGAGCGCGGGCTGTTGGGCGGACAGCCAGACGTGCTCCGCGTAAACCGCGCCGGTGGGCGTGGGGTACGACAGGTTGCCCAGCACCAGCCCCGCGCGCGGCAGGGGACCCTCGCTGCCCGCCTCGGTGAGCGCCTGCCGCACGCCGTACATGACCCAGTGGAAGAGCGGGTCCAGCGACATGATCCGCTCCGGGGCGATCCGGAAACCGCCGGGATCGAAGACGGACTCGAACCCCCGTACGTACCCGCCGGCATCGGTCCAGGTGCGGTCGAGGTGGTCGTCCACCGTGCCCATGGCCCAACGGCGCGGCAGCCGCCACCGGTCCTCGTCCGGGGCGGCCGACAGGCTGGTACGGCCTGCGGCGATGTTGTCCCAGAACGTGTCCGGATCGAGCGCGTCGGGCAGCACACAGCCCCGCCCGACGACGGCGATCGGTTCGAATTCCATACGGGTCTCACTTCAGGCCGGTGCGGTGCGGTGCGGGGGCTGGCTGGGGCGGACTGCGGCTCAGGAGGGGCGGCGTACGAGTTCCACGCCGAGCAGCTCAAGCCGGACGGCCCCGTCGGCGTCGATCAGCGCCGCGTCGCAGCGCGCCCCCGTGCCGTGCACCTTCCGGCCCCGCAGCACACACCGCACCGCGCCGTCGACCGGGCCGCGCCGGTACACCCGGCACTCCGCGACGGCCATTGGCAGCGTCCCCGCACCGAGGCTCATCTGCGCCCAGACCAGGGCGAGTTGGAGCGCGCCGTCCACGGCGGCCGGGTCGAGCGGCCAGCACTCACCGGGCCATTGCAGGGCGCGCACGCCCACGACGGTCGCCTCGGCTCCGTGCTCCGACACACCGTGCAGCGCGCGTACGGAGTGGAAGCGGGGGCCGTGGAAGAGGCTCTCCCCGTCGTACAACTCGGTACGGTCCAGGGGCTTGAGACCGTCCGGACTGCCCCACGCTGCCACATCCGGCTCCTCGGCCCCGGTGTCCAGTACGGCCCTGAAGTGCGCCACCCCGCTTTCCCCGGACAGCTCCGCCTCCAGCCCCGTCGACGAACCGGCCGCGCCCCGGCTGCCGCGCACCATGAGCCGGTGACCGGCGCCCGCCAGTTCGGGCAGGGTGACCTTCTGGAACACCCGCAGATCGCGCAGAACGAGCGGCACGCCCGCGCCGGCACCCGGCAGCCAGGCCATGGCCGCCCCCGCGAACCAGTTCAGGACCATCGCCACGGGCAGCACCGGAACCCCGGTGAGCGCGTGGTCGGCCAACTGCGGCGAGCTGTCCGCCCGGACCAGCAACTGCGCCGGACGCGGATCGACGGCCGGTGACAGGGCCGCCGGGTCGTCCCCGGCCACCAGGACGACGCGCGCCTCACCGGCCGCGCCGTCCAACTCGGCGGTGAAAGCCGCCGCCCCCTGCTCCAGCGGGATCAACGGCACCCCGGACCGGCCGAAATGCCCGGCCAGCGCGGGTGTGACCATGCCGCCGCGCCAGGGCCCCCAGGCGATGCACCGCACCAGACAGCCCGGTCGGCGGGCCTGCTCCGCCGACGCGACGTGGCCCAGGATCTCGTTGGCCATGGCGTAGTCGCTCTGCCCCGCGTTGCCGAACACGGCGGCCACCGAGGAGAACAGGCAGATCACATCCAGCGGATCCTCCGCCGTCGCGGCCAGCAGCGCGCGCAGACCGTCCACCTTGGTGGACATCACCAACTCGACCTGCGCGTCGGTCTTGTCGGCGATCCGCCTGTCCGCCAGGACCCCCGCACCGTGCACGATGCCGGTGACCGGCCCCCACACCGCGCGTACATCGCTCAGTGCGGCGGCGACGGCGTCACCGTCGCGCACGTCCACCTGGACGTACCGTACGGGGGATCCCGCCGCCTCCAGCGCCGCCAGCGTCGCCCGTACCTCGCGCGCGGCCAGGATCTCCCGGGCCCGCGCCGCGAGTTGGGCGGGGGAGGAGTTCTCCGCGGCCTCGGCCGGGCGCTCGGCGAGCAGCCGGGTGAGCGCCGGTTCGTCGGCGGCCGACGCGAGCCCCGCCGGCTCGGGAACCGGTGCCGTCCTGCCGAGCAGCACGATCCGCGGGCGGTGGGTCCTGGCCAGGTCCAGCAGCGCGGCGGCGGTCACCCCGCGGGCCCCTCCGGTGGCCACGATCACCGACTCCGAGGTGATCCGCCGGGTGCTGCCGGGTGTCACCGGCGCGGGTACGGTCCGCAGGGTGGTGCGGGTGCCGTCCGCGCGCAGGCCCGCCTCCAAGTCGGTCCCGCCGTGCAGCAGTTCACGCACGATCGCCTCGGCGATCTCCTCGTCGCTCCGAGCGCCCCGCTCGCAGTCGACGGCCTTGACCGAGACGCCCGGCCACTCCTTCGCCACGGTCCTGGTCAGACCCGCGACGCCGCCCAGCCACGCGCGGTCGGGTGCGTGGGCGCCGAGCCCGAAGTCGCCGCCGGTGTCCTGCACGGTCACGAACAACCCGCCCTGCTCGAAGCCCGGTTCAGTGCCCCCCGTCGCCAGGGCGCGCGCCGCGCGGAACACCGATCGGTGGACCTCCCGCGCGTGGTCCGGCGTGCCGTCCCCGGTCAGCCCGCCGAGGTGCACGACCGAGCGGGCGCCCTCGGGGATCTCCGCGACGGCGGTGGCGTCCACGCCGCGCTCCGCCAGCTTCCGCACGACGAGGGCGGTGATCGCGTCGCCGTCGGCGTCCCCGCCCGCCACCACGAGCGGCCCGTCCAGGAGCCCCGGCGTCGCCAGCCCGGACGCCGGTGACTCCACCGCGCGCGGCACCAGCCTTGTCAGCGCCGTCAGTTGCTCGGATCCGGTGCGCATGGCCGGGATCTCCGGGGAGGCGGGAGGCCTGGTCACGGCCGGGGGCGCGGTCACCGCGGGAGAGTCCGGCACCGGGGACTCGGGCGGCCGACCGGTCATGGTGAGCGCGTCCACGATCTCGCGCAGCGTGCGGAGCTTGCCGAGCTGCCCGACGTCTCCTGTCGCCACGTCGCCCACCTTGCGGCGTACGGCCGACAGGATCTCGACGCGCTTGATCGAGTCGACTCCCAGATCCGCCTCCAGCTCCATGTCCACGTTGAGCATCTCGACCGGATAGCCGGTGAGTTGGGCCACCACCGAGAGCAGCAGTTCCTCCAGCTCGGGCGCCGGCAGGGGCGCCGCTTCGGCGGCCGGGGTGACGGTGGGTACGACGACGGGCACGGGCTCAGGAACGCGGACCGCCGTCGGGGACGGCGTCGCCGCTGCCGGCACCGCCGCCGGTACCGGGGCGCTCCGGGGCGCCGAAGAACGGGGGTGCGGCAGCGGCGCCGTGGGAGGCGGGACGTCGGGCACGATGCCGACGCCCTGTGCCCCGAGCATCGCGGCCAGGGTGGTCTCGGTCATCCGCAGAAAGGCCATATGGCTGTCGGTCAGCATGCGTTGGCAGGCGGCATGGGCCTCCGCCGTCTGCCGCTGAACGCTCTCCACGGCGGCGTACCACTCGGGGCCGAAGCCGCCCTCACCGGCATCAGCCTCGGCGCTGTACGCGGGCTCCGGTTCCCGTTCCGGTACGGCCACCGGCTCGGACATCACCGGCTCGGGCACCACCGGCGCGGCCACCGGCACGGGCATCGGCTCTCGCGCCTGCGGCGCGGCGTCTGCGGTACGGGGCGGGTAGAGCTGCCCGTAGTTGCCTCCGCTGATCTGCACGGTCATCCGGGGCTCGCGCTCCTTCACTGAGGTTCCGGGCGGGCCGTACGGCGCCCAGAGGGAATCGAAGTCCAAAGGGACGCCGCGTACGGCGAGTTCACCGAGCGCGATGTGCAGGGTGCTGACCCCGGACGGGTCCGCACGGTCCGCCCGGTCCAGCGGAACGGCCGCGTGCTCGCGGTCGCCCAGGATCTGCCCGACCAGGCCGGTCAGCGCGGTGCCGGCGCCGACCTCGACGAACGTCCGCACCCCCGCCGCGTACATCGCCTCGATCTGGTCCTGGAAGCGCACCGGTGATGCCAGGTGGTCGGCGACCTTGCGGCGTACCCCGTCGGGCGAGGCCGGGTACGGTGCCGCGTCGGCGTTGCCGTACACCTCGATCCGGGGCTCCGCGACCGGGACCGCGCGCAGGAACGCGGCGAGCGGCTCACCGGCCGGGGCGACCAGCGGACTGTGGAAGGCGGTCGACGTGGTCAGCCGGCGGGTGTCGACACCTTCGGCCCCGAACAACTTCTCGGCGCGCGCGACAGCCTCCGCCGTACCCGAAAGTACCGTCTGGCGCGGGGAGTTGAGGTTGGCCGGCCAGATGTCGCCCAACTCGCCGGCGGCCAGCACCCCCGCCACGTGCTCGCGGTCCGCCGCCACGGCCAGCATCGCGCCCGGTACGCCCGCCGCGTCCCGCATCAGCTCGCCGCGCCTGCGGGCCAGCGCGACCAGCGCGTCGGCGTCCAGGGCGCCCGCGCAGTGCAGCGCCACCAACTCACCGAAACTGTGGCCCGCCACGCAGTCCGGCCGCACCCCCAGACCGCGCAGCACGGCCAGCGAGGCAAGCGCGTGCACCGCGAGCGCGGGCTGCGCCCACTCGGTCGCTGCCAGCCGCGCGGCCTGGTCCGCGCGCTCCTCGTCGGCGAAGGCGGGCGGCGGGAACACCAGCCGGTGCAGGGGCCGCCCGTCGAACGTGGCGCCGCCGAGCCGGTCCCACACCGCCTGGGCGGCCGGGGCCAGCATCGCGAGGCCGGCGCCCATCCCGACGTACTGGGACCCCTGCCCCGGAAACAGGAACGCGAGACGGCCGGGCGCGGGATCCCCGGAGGCGTACCGGACACCGTTCGGTGCCGAGAACGCCGTGCCGGGCCGCTGCCGGATCAGCGCGAGCGCCTGCGCGTACTTCTCCCTCAGGTCGTCGGTGTCCGTGGCGACGACGGCCAGCCGTACCGGATCGGTGGGCGAGAACGCGCCCTGGCTCTCCCGTGCGAGCGCGGCCAGCGGACGGTCGCCGTACGACCCGGGCGGTACGAGGTCGGCCACCGACGCGCCGCTGAACAGGACGAGTTCGCCCGGCGCGGAGCGATGGCGCGGCGGCACCCGGGCCGGGGTGCCCGAGGGCACGTACTCCTCCAGCGTGACGTGGAAGTTGCTGCCCCCGAAGCCGAAACTGGACACCGACGCCCGGCGCGGATGATCCGCCGGCCGCACCCACGGCCGGGCCTCGGTGTTGACGTAGAACGGGCCGTCCGGGTCGGTGGCCGCCGGCGTCGGCCTGTCCACCTTGATCGTCGGCGGCAGCACCTTGTGGTGCAGGGCCATGACCGCCTTGAGCAGCCCGGCCGCGCCCGCCGCGCACTTGGTGTGCCCGATCTGCGACTTGACCGAGCCGATCGCGCACCACTGCCCCTGCCCGCCGCTGCCTCCGGACTGCGCCGCGCCGCGTCCCGACTCCTTGAACACCGCCCGCAGCGCCGTCAGTTCGGCCGTGTCCCCGGCCTTCGTGCCCGTCCCGTGGGCCTCGACCAGCTCCACGGTCCGCGGGCCGTAGCCCGCCTCCTCGTAGGCGCGTCGCAGAGCCCGCGCCTGACCGTCCGGAAGCGGCGCGTAGATCGCCGTGCCCTTCCCGTCCGACGAGGTGCCGATGCCACGGATCACCGCGTGGATCCGGTCGCCGTCCCGTTCCGCGTCGGAGAGCCGCTTCAGTGCGTACATGACGACCGCCTCGCCGAGCATGGTGCCGTCCGCCGCGTCCGAGAACGGACGGCAGTCACCGGTACGGGAGAGCGCGGGCGTCTTGGAGAAGCACAGGAACATGCCGATGTCGTTCCCGGTGTCCACACCACCACTGATCACCAAGTCGGCCCGCCCGAGGGCCAGTTCACCGACCGCCGTGGACAGCGCCGCCAGCGAGCTGGCACAGGCGGCGTCCGTCGTGTGGTTGGTGCCGTGCAGATCGAACCGGTTGGCGATACGGCCCGCGACGACATTGCCGAGCAGTCCGGGGAAGGTCGACTCCCGCCACGGGCTGAACTGCGCCGCGATGCGGTCGCACACGGCTTGCGCCTCGGCCTCGGCCAGCCCGCTCTCCCGCAGTCCCTTCAGCCACATCGGGCGATGGGAGCGCCCGTACATGTGCGGAAGCAGCTCCAGTGAGGCCGCGCCGAGGACGACGCCGACCCGGTCCCTGTCCAGGTCCGAGAGCCCGCCGGCGTCGGTCAGCACCTGGTCGGCGACCATCAGGGCGAGCAGTTGGGACGTGTCCGTCGCCGCCAGGTTGGCGGGCGGTACGCCGTACTCCAGCGGGTCGAAGTCCACTTCCGGCAGGAAGGCCCCACGGCGGGCGTACGTCTTGTCGGGTGCGACCGGGTCGGGGTCGTAATGGTCTGTCACCAGCCAGCGGGAGGCGGGCACTTCGGTCATGAGGTCCCGGCCGCCGGTCAGGATCCGCCAGTAGCCCGCCGCGTCCGTCGCGCCGGGCACCATGGCGCCGACACCGACCACCGCGATGGGCGTCTGGCGGCCGGCCTGTCCCGTCTCCACGACGGTGGTTGACGCCTCCGGGGCGCCGGGGCCGTTCACGCGAGCCCACGCGGGACGTAGGCGAATGCCTCGGGCGGCAACGGGACTCCGTAGGTGCGCAGTTGATGGGCGCGGGTGAGCACGGCGGCGCCTTCGAGCAGGTTGAGCGCGATCTGCACGACGGACCGGTTCGCCGGTTCGGCCAGGAACGTGCCGGCGACCCAGCGGTTGAACGCGCCCGTCGCCGGGCCTGACCAGATCTGGTAGTCGGTTCGCCTGGCCGTCTCGCCGGTGATCGCCCACCGGCTGGAACTGCCCAGGTACCAGCGGAACACCAGCGCCATGCGGTGCTTCGGATCGTTCTGCGCGCGCGTGATCTCCGAGGGATCCCGCCGCTCCCAGAACGCGCGTGTGTGCTGCCAGATCTCGTCGAAGGAGGCGCGCAGCACGTTCTGTTCGATCGCCGCGCGGACGGCGGGCGGGATCTCCTCCAGCGAACCGTGTGCCCGGTACGCCGCGTGGAGCCTGGTGGCCCGCTGCGCGAACATCGTCCCCCGGGACAGGACTTGGAGCGTGACACCCAGCTCGAACATGTCCGCCGCCGGTGCCATGGCGACATCGGCGACATCCGCCTCGCACAGCATCGCCTTGGCCTCTTCGGACAGACCCGCCTCGGTCGCCGTCTGGTTCACCGATCCGGTGACGACGTAGGACGCGCCGAGGGCGAAGGCGGCGCCGACCGCGGCCGGTGTGCCGAGCCCGCCCGCCGCGCCGATCCGGACAGGCCGGCGATAGCCGAACCGCCCGCACAGCGCGTCACGCAGCAGGACGATCCTCGGCAGCAGGGCCGACAACGGCCGGTTGTCGGTGTGACCTCCGCTGTCGCCCTCCACGGTGATGTCCTCGGCCACCGGCACCAGGGCCGCCAGCTCGGCCTCCTGCCGGGTCAGCTTCCCCTGCCCCACGAGCTGGTCCAGCAGCGCGGCCGGGGCGGGTGCGAGGAACCTCTCGGCCACCTCGGGCCGCGACACCTTGGCGAGGATCCGCGTACGCCGGACGACCGAGCCGTCGGCTCCGCGCCGCAGCCCCCGCGCCGAGCACAGCACGACGGCAGGGGTGAGTTCCATGAACGCCGACGCGGAGATCCGGGGCACACCGCAGCGCAGCAGCAGTTCGGCGACGCGGAACTCCAGCTCGGGCTCCGCCGGTGAGTGGATGAGGTTCACGCCCCAGTTCGCACGGGACCGCAGCTCCCCGGCCAGCGTGTGGACGGCCCGCTCCACCTCGGCGTACGCCAGACCCCCGGCGCCGAAGAACCCGAGCATCTCGGCCCGCGCCATCTCCGACACCATCGCGGTGGTCGAGATGCCGTTCGCCATCTCGCCTGCCACATAAGGGAATCGGACGCCGTGCGCCTCGCAGAAAGTGCGTCCGCCGAGCCACTCGGGGTACAGCGGCGGCAGCGTCCCGAGCACCGGTCCTTCGGGTACGGGACCGGCCGCGAGACCCAGTTCACGGCCGCTCGGCCCGCTGACGATGTGTACGGATTCCCGGATCCGCCGGGCCCTGGCGGCGATCTCGTCGAGGGAGAAGACCGGAGGGGACGCGACGGGGGTGACGGGAGGGGAGAGGACGGACACGAAGGGGCTCCTGGGGG
>NZ_MDCR01000456.1 GCF_001723055.1 Streptomyces niveus | reverse complement strand
GCCGGGGACCTCCGCGTCGGCGGCTTCGGCGGGCCCGGGGCACTCGCCGCGTGGCTGGTCGCGCACCGTATCGACGTCCTGGTCGACGCCACCCACCCCTTCGCCGCCACCATCAGCGCCCACGCCGCCGAGGCCGCAACCGCCTCCGGCACCGACCACTTCGCCCTGCGCCGCCCCGGCTGGCCCACCGACCCCCGCGACCGCAGGCACCCTGCCCGCTCCCTCGCGGACGCCGCCGCGCAGCTCCCGGCGCTCGGCGCCGAACGCGTCTTCCTCACCACCGGGCGGCAGGGCCTGGCCGCGTTCGCGGGGCCCGAACTGGACGGGCTGCGCTTCCTCGTACGCACCGTGGAACCGCCCGAGCCGCCCCTGCCCCGCGACATCCGCCTCCTGCTCGACCGGGGCCCGTACACCTTCGAAGGCGAGAGGGCGCTCCTGCTCGACCACCGCGTGGACGTCCTCGTCACCAAGGACAGCGGCGGGGCGGCCACCGAGGCGAAACTCGTCGCCGCCCGCGAACTCGGCCTGCCCGTCGTCATGATCGAACGGCCACCCCCGCCCGAGGGAGTACCGGAAGTCCCCGACGTACCGGCCGCGCTCGCCCGGCTCGGCGTCAGTCGCGGCGCAGCAGATACGTGTCCATGATCCAGCCCTTGCGCGCGCGGGCCTCCGCCCGCAGCTCCACGATCCGGTCCGCGACCTCCGAGAGCCGCCCCGAGACCAGGATCTCGTCCGGCGTCCCGACGTACGCGCCCCAGTGGATGACCGGATCCTCCGCCAGGTAGTGGCGGAACGACTGGTGCCCGTCCAGCATCACCACCACGTCGTCAACCCCCTCCGGCCACGCCTGGGCCAGCCGTCGGCCCGTGGTGATCTGCACCGGGCGCGCCACCCGGTTCAGCCCGGTGCGGTGCTTGGCGAGCAGCGCCGAGACGCTGCTGATGCCGGGGATCACCTCGTGCGTGAAACCGACGGTGCCGCGCGCCAGGATCTCGTCCAGGATGCCGAGCGTGGAGTCGTACAGCGCGGGATCGCCCCACACCAGGAACGCGCCGGTCTGGTTCTCGCCCAGCTCGTCGGTGATCATCCGCTCGTAGATGTCGGCGCGCCGGGTGCGCCAGTCGCCGACGGCGGGGGAGTAGTCGGCGCCGCCCGCCGTCCGGTCCCGCTCCGGATCGCGCGCCTCGACCAGCCGGTACTCGCGGCCCTCCGCGATGTGCTCCGCGAGGATGTCGCGCCGCAGCCCGATCAGGTCCGCCTTCGCCTCGCCCTTGTCGAGGAGGAAGAAGACGTCCACCCGGTTCAGCGCCTTGACCGCCTGGAGGGTCAGCTGGTCCGGGTCGCCCGCGCCGATGCCGATCACATAGATCTGTCTCACGGCCCGAGTCTGCCTCATGGCTCCGGACGCCATCCCGTCCCATCCATACATCGGATGTCTCCTTGGGTCTTACGTTCGCCGGGGGCCCCGACATATGCTCCGGCCATGCGTGTCGCCCTCTTCGTCACCTGCGTCAACGACGCGGTGTATCCGTCCACCGGGATCGCGACCGTGCGGCTCCTCGAACGCCTCGGGGTCGAGGTCGACTTCCCCGAGGCCCAGACCTGTTGCGGACAGCCCCAGTTCAACACCGGCTACCGGCGCGAGACCGAGCGGCTCGTACGCCGTACGGCCGCCGCCTTCGAGGGGTACGACTACGTGGTGACCCCCTCGGGATCCTGCGCCGCCATGGTCCGGCAGCACTATCCGAAGATCGGCGACGCCTCGGCCGCCGCCCTCGCCACCCGCACCTACGAGCTGACCGAATTCCTCGTCGACGTCCTCGAAGTGACCGACGTCGGCGCGTACTTCCCGCACACCGTGACCTACCACCCGTCCTGCCACGGGCTGCGCCTCCTCGGCCTCGGCGACCGGCCGCGCCGGCTCCTCGAAGCCGTCGAGGGACTGGAGCTGCGCGAGCTGCCGGGCGCCGACGAATGCTGCGGATTCGGCGGCACCTTCGCCCTGAAGAACTCCGATGTCTCGACCGCCATGGGTCAGGACAAGGTCAGCCACGCCGTCTCCACCGGCGCCGAGGTCCTGTGCGGCGCCGACAACTCCTGCCTGATGCACATCGGGGGCGTACTGCGCCGCGAGGAAGCACCCCTGCGCGCCCTGCATCTCGCCGACATCCTGGCGAGCACCCGAGAGGAGCCCCTCGTATGAGCGGGACGTTCGTCGGTATGCCGTCCTTCCCGCGCGCGGCCAAGGAGGCCGTGCACAACAAGACCCTGCGCGGCAATCTGCGCCACGCCACCCACACCATCCGCGACAAACGCGCCAAGGCGGTCGCCGAACTCGCCGACTGGGCCGAGCTGCGCGAGGCCGGCAAGCAGATCAAGGACCACACGCTGCGCCATCTCGACCGCTATCTCCTCCAGTTGGAGGAGCGGGTCACGGCGGCGGGCGGCACCGTCCACTGGGCGGCCGACGCCGACGAGGCGAACCGCATCGTCGCCGACCTGGTCAAGGCCACCGGCGAGAGCGAGGTCGTCAAGGTCAAGTCGATGGCCACCCAGGAGATCGGCCTCAACGAAGCCCTGGAGGCCGAGGGCATCGCGGCGTACGAGACCGACCTCGCCGAGCTGATCGTCCAGCTCGGCGACGACCGGCCCTCCCACATCCTCGTTCCCGCCATCCACCGCAACCGCGCCGAGATCCGGGACATCTTCCGTACGAAAATGGCCGACTGGGGCCGCGCCGCGCCCGACGGTCTGACCGACATCCCGGCGGACCTCGCCGAGGCGGCACGGCTCCACCTGCGGGAGAAGTTCCTGCGCGCGAAGGTCGGCGTCTCCGGCGCCAACTTCATGGTCGCCGAGACCGGCACGCTCGTCGTCTTCGAGTCCGAGGGCAACGGCCGGATGTGTCTGACGCTGCCCGAGACCCTGATCTCCGTCGTGGGCATCGAGAAGGTGGTGCCGAGCTGGCGGGACCTGGAGGTGTTCCTCCAGACGCTGCCGCGCTCGTCGACGGCCGAGCGGATGAACCCGTACACCTCGACCTGGACAGGCACCGCCGACGGCGACGGGCCGAAGACCTTCCACCTCGTCCTCCTCGACAACGGCCGCACCGGCACCCTCGCCGACGAGGTCGGCCGCCAGGCACTGCGCTGCATCCGCTGCTCGGCGTGTCTCAACGTCTGTCCGGTGTACGAGAGGGCCGGCGGGCACGCGTACGGCTCCGTCTATCCGGGGCCGATCGGCGCCATCCTCAGCCCCCAACTCCGGGGCACCCAGAGCGAGATCGACGCCTCGCTGCCGTACGCCTCGTCGCTCTGCGGCGCCTGCTACGAGGTGTGCCCGGTCGCGATCGACATCCCCGAGGTGCTGGTCCATCTGCGGGAGCGGGTCGCCGGCCAGGGCGGCAAGGGCCACCGGCTGGAGAAGGCCGCGATGAAGGCGGCGGGATGGGTGCTCGACCACCCCGGCGTACTGGGCGCGGGGGAGCGGGCCGCGTCGAAGACGCGCAGGCTGCACCCGTCGAAGCTGCCGGGGGCGGGCGCGTGGACCCGGAGCAGGGAGCTGCCGGAGATGCCGGCGGAGCCGTTCCGCGACTGGTGGAAGAAGAACCGGAAGCCGAAGCCGGACGGGACATCGAAGCCGGACGGGAAGAAGTCCTGATGAGCAACACAGCTGATTCGACCGGCCCGACCGGCCCGACCGGCCCGATCGGCTCGCGGGAGCGCATCCTGGCCCGGATCCGCGCGGCGGTCGCCGACGCGCCCGACGCTCCCGAGGTCACGCGCGACTACCTCGACACGCACACCCCCGACGCCGCCATGGTCGACCTGCTGGCCGAGAACCTCGCCGACTACCGCGCCCTCGTCCACCGCACCGACTCCGCCACGCTCCCGGACCTGCTGATGCGCCTGCTCGCCGAGCACGGCTCCCGCACGGTGCTCGTACCGCCGGGCCTGCCGCCGGGGTGGCTCGCCGCCGCCGATCCGACCAGGATCCATGACCGGGAGGCTTCCACCGCACGGGAGTTGGACGAGGTCGACAGTGTCGTCACCGGCTGCGCCGTGGCCATCGCGGAGACGGGCACGATCGTCCTGGACGGCAGCCCCGACCAGGGACGGCGCCGGATCTCGCTCGTCCCGGACCACCACATCTGCGTGGTCCGGGTGCCGGAGCAGGTCGTCGCGTCCGTACCGCAGGCCATGCCGCGCCTCGACCCGACCCGGCCGCTGACCTGGATCTCGGGACCGTCGGCGACGAGCGACATCGAGCTGGACCGGGTCGAGGGCGTACACGGCCCGCGCACGCTGGAGGTCGTCCTGGTCGAGGACTGACCGGCGCGGCGCCCCGCTGGCTGTCACGCGTCGGGCACCCAACTGCCGTGGAATCCCAGGGGCACCCGGCCCGGCAGATGGATCCGCGCGACCGGCGGTCCGGTGAAGTCCTGCGCCGACAGCACGACGAGGTCGGACGCGCCGCGCTCCGGGTCGTGGACGTACGCCAGCGTGTAGCCGTCCTCCGCCGACGATCCTCCAGACCGAGCACGTTCGGACCGACGCGCAGATAGCGGCCGTTCAACTCACGGGGGATCCGGCCCGTCACCGGCAGCCCGAAGGCCGTCAGCTCCTCGGTGACCGGCGCGAACGCCCCCTCCAGGAACGGGTACGAGACCCCGCCGGTCAGTCCGCGGGCGGCTGCCTGGGCCGTCCCGGCCCGGCCGCCCGCCCCGTACACCCCCCACGACACTGCCCGCCGCCGCGACGGCAGCGCCCCGCAACACCCTGCGCCGTGTGTGACCACTCATCGCCACTCTCCCCTGTCTCGACCGGCCGCCCGACAGCCTCGTTCGGCTCGCCAGGAAGATCTTGCTGCGGATGCCCGCGCAGGTCAGGAGGGCTGAGACCCGGACGTGGGTGTAGCCGGCCGGTCTGTCGCGGGGTGTCACTCACCCCCGGACCGGGTCAGACGCGGCGCCTCGGCGACCGCGTCCACCGGAGTGTCGCCGATGCGTTCCGCCAGCTCATGGGCCCAGGAGGTCAGCCCGCTGACATCGATCCCGTACGGTGCCCGGTCCGCGTACCCGGAGATCCGCCCGGCGCCCCGCAGCAGCAGCCGCGCCCCGCCGGTCCGATTGCCCCGGGCGGCATGCGTGAGCCCGACCGCGAGCTGCGCCATCCCCCGCCACAGCGGCTCCTCCTCCTCGGGCCCCGACTTCCACGCGTCCTCGAACACCTCGTGCGCGTGGAAGGGCATCCCCGCGTCGAGCAGCCGCTGCGCCTCCCGCAACGTCTCGCCGGGCGCCCGCACCACCCCCTCGGGCTGCCGCTCGACCCCGTCCGCCCCGTAGGGCAAGGGCCGCCCCAGCCCATCCCTCGGCCGCGCGTTCCGCGCCCGCCCTTCGATGTCCCGATCCCACCGGCTCTCCGTCATGCCCCGATTGTCTCCCGCCCCTCCCGTCCCACGGGCGGCCCGTCGCCGGTCCGGGGTGGGGTAATGTTCTCCACTGTGGCCGCCGGGGAGATCTTCCGGGCGGCGGAACAGCGGGACGTGGCGCAGCTTGGT
>NZ_MDCR01000455.1 GCF_001723055.1 Streptomyces niveus | reverse complement strand
CCCGGCGGCTGACCGCCGGGCTGCCGGACGCGTGGGTGATCGCGGCCACGCCGCTCGGGTTCGCGCAACTGGCGCGCCGGCTGCGGCACAGCACCGCGTGGGATCCGGCGCGCACCGTCGCCTTCGCGTCGCTGCTGGACTCCCGCCTGCCTGCGCTCGCCGGGCCGGACACGGTGCGGGGTCTGCGCGGTGCCACCGCCGAGGGGGGCACCTGGGACGTACGCGGGGGCTGGGTCACCGTCCGTCCACCGGCAGGATCTCGGTGAACGCGGCGGTGACGGCGAGAGCCCCGGCCGACACACTGCCCGCTGCCCGTCCCGTCCGCCCGGCGCGTGGAGAATCCAGAAATGACGGATTCCTCACCAGCCGACGGATTCACCGCGCAGACCGAGTGCGGCGGGCCGACGCGTACGCCGTGGCGGGCGTTCCTGCGTACCGAGACCGGCAGCGCGGCCGTACTGCTGGTCGCCGTGATCGCCGCGCTCGCCTGGGCGAACACCGACCTCTCCTCGTACGACCGCTTCTGGCGGACCCATGTGGGGCTGTCGTTCGGGTCGCGGAGCCTCTCCCTCGAAGTGCGCGACTGGGTCAACAGCGGCCTGATGGCGGTGTTCTTCTTCGTCGTCGGTCTTGAGGCGCGCCGCGAGCGGGACATGGGCGAGCTGCGTGACGGCCGGCGGATCGCGCTGCCGGTGGCCGTCGGGATCAGCGGCATGCTTCTGCCCGTCGCGATCTATCTCCTCGTCAACGCCGGGCACAGCACCGTCCACGGCTGGGGCGCCGCGATGTCGACGGACACCGCGTTCGCCCTCGGCGTGCTCGCCCTGCTCGGCAAGCGTCTGCCCACGGGGCTGCGCACGTTCATCCTGACGGTGACCGTCGTCGACGACTTCGTGGCTCTCGGGGTGATCGCCTTCGCCTACAGCGAGCGCGTGGCGCCCGTCGCGCTGCTGGTGGCCATCGGCATTCTCGGTGTGATCGTGCTGCTGCGGTACGAGGGGGTGCGCCGAGGCGGCTGGTACGCGCTGCTGGGGATCGCCGCGTGGGTCGCGCTGTGGGAGTCCGGTGTCGATCCCGTCGTCATCGGGCTGGTCATGGGGCTGCTCACGTCCGCGTACCCCGCAGCGCGCGGTGATCTGGAGCGTGCCAGCGGCCTCTTCCGCCGGTTCAGGGAACAGCCGACGCCGGAGCTGGAGCGCTCCGCGCGGATCGGACTGGCGTCGGCGATCTCGCCGAACGACCGGCTGCTGCGGATGTACCACCCGTGGTCGAGCTATGTGATCGTGCCGGTGTTCGCGCTGGCCAACGCCGGGATCCAGCTCTCCGGCGCCCAGTTGGCGCAGGCCTTCGCCTCCCCCGTGACGCTGGGCATCGTGTGCGCGTATCTCGTCGGCAAGCCGGTCGCGGTCCTCACCGCCTCGTGGCTGTCCGCGCGGTTCAGCCACGGCCGGCTGCGCCCGCCCGTCGGCTGGGGCGCCGTCGCCGCCGGGGGGACGGTCGCCGGTGCCGGATTCACGGTGTCGCTGCTGATCGCCACGCTGGCCTTCGACGGCGAACAGCTGGAGAACGCCAAGATCGGCATCCTCACCGCTCTGCTCTGCGCGTTCACGCTGACCTGGGCGGTGAGCGCTGTGATCGGGCTGCTGCCGAAGCGGCGGCGCAACCGCGCCCTGCTCGGTACCGCCGAGTCGATCGTGGACCTCGCGGTCCCCGTCGATCCCGAACTCGACAAGATTCGCGGCCCGTTGGCGGCGCCGGTCACCGTCGTGGAGTACGGCGACTTCGACTGCCCGTACTGCGGGAAGGCCGAGCCGGTCATCCGGGAGCTGCTGGCCGACTTCGGGGACGTGCGCTACGTGTGGCGGCACATGCCGCTGACCGACGTCCACCCGGGCGCGATGCTCGGGGCCGAGGCGTCGGAGGCCGCGCACGACCAGGGCGCGTTCTGGGAGATGCACGATCTCCTGCTGGCGCGCGAGGGCACGCTGCGGTTCACGGACGCGCTGGGCTTCGCCGCCGACCTCGGTCTGGACACGGAGCGCTTCGAACGGCAGCTGCGGCGCCACAAGGGCGCGGGGCGGATCGCGGACGACGTGGACTCGGCGGACCTGAGCGGGGTGTCGGGGACGCCGACGTTCTTCATCAACGGGCGCCGTCACCACGGGGCGTACGACATCGGTCATCTCTCGGCGGCGGTGCGCACCGCCCGCCAGCAGGCGGCGCTCACCGAGCCGGAGTCATGACGCCGGACAGCCGTTGCCTCGGATGCCTCAGACGCTCAACGGGTCGCCGTCGACGGCCAGTTCGGCCGCCGCCCTGGCCAGGGTCGGCGGGTGGCCGAAGAGGCCGGGCAGACCGCCCGAGTGCAGGAAGACCGTGCGCCGGCCCGGGGTGATCTCGCCGGCCCGGACGGCGGCCGTCAGCCCGGCCATCGCGCGGCCGGTGTAGACGGGGTCGAGCACGATGCCCTCGGTACGGGCGACGAGTGTGAGGGCGGTCATGACCGGTTCGGTCAGCACGGGGTAGCCGGCGCCCACCTGGTCGAGCCTGATCCGCAGGGACTCCGGCGGGCAGTGCGTACCGGAGAGGCCGGAGACCAGGTCCGACACGACGCGGGCCGGTTCGGTGACGGCTCCGCAGTGGACGCCCAGCACCCGCTCGGGTCCCAGCGAGCCGACGAGTCCTGCCATGGTGCCGCCGGAGCCGAGCGCGACCACGACGGACGCCAGGTCGGGTACCTGGTTGAGGAGTTCCTTCCCGCACTCGACGTAGCCCCGGGCGCCGAGCGCGCTGGATCCGCCGAAGGGGATCAGCGCGGGGACGGCGCCCCGGTCCCGCAGTGTGCCCGCCACATGCCGGGCGGTGGCGGCGATCTCGTCCTTGCCGCCTTCCCCGGCCCACACCACCCGCGCGCCGAACAGGCCGTCGAGCGCGAGATTGCCGGACTCGGACGATCCGGAATCACCGGCCAGTACGAGAACGACGTCGAGCCCCAGCCGGGCTCCGGCCGCCGCCGTGAGGCGGGCGTGGTTGCTCTGCGGCGCGCCGGTCGTCACGAGGACGGTGGCCCCCTCGGCCAGTGCCGCCCCGCAGGTCCATTCCAGTTTGCGTACCTTGTTGCCCCCGCCGCCGAGGCCGATGAGGTCGTCGCGTTTGACCCACAGGTCGTCGGCGCCGAGGCCGAGCGCGCGGGCCAGTCGTGGCATCGGTTCGAGCGGGGTCGGCCAACTGCCGAGCGGGGCGCGGGGCGGCTGAGCGTCGCCCGTGGACATGGTCACCATGGGCTCCACTCTGCCTGCCCGCTCCGCGACTCGCCGCGCGCGGGGGCCGCTCCGCGCGCCGCCCCCGGCTACCCCTTCCCGTCACCGGCCTCGTCGGTGGCCGTACGCCCGACGAGGCGTTCGTAGCGCTGGCGGGCGGCCTGCGGGGTGCCGAGACCGAGGCCGAAGGCGACCTCCTGCCAGGTCATGCCCCGGCCCCGCGCCATCTGGAGGAGTCCCGCTTCCAGTTCGTCCATGTCCCCACGGGCGCGCGGCACAAGGCTCAGTGCGGCGGTGATGTCGGCCTGGTCCACCTCCGGCTCGTCCGCTTCCCGCTTCGCCGCGCCGCTGAGCAGGAACGACACGAGCCGGACGGCTTCGTGCGGCGCGATGACGGACGGATGCGCCTGCCTGCGCCGCTGCGCGTCGGTGGCCGCGTGCCGCTCGGCGATACGGAACAGGGACGCGTGCACCCGGTGCGCGCGGGCCTGGTCCGGGTGGGGAGCGGTGAAGGGGTCGGAGGTGTGCTGGTCAGGAGTCGATGGCATACGGCCAGCATGCTTCGGCGCACACAATGGTGTCAACTGATCGTGTTGAACACTTCGTTCACATCGGATCGGTACGGCCGGCGGCTCACGGGCGGTACACCTCGCCCGGCTCGGGAACCGCCGGCGCGAAGAGCTGGGGAACGGTCACGAAGGTGAAGCCGCGCTCCTTCAGCTTCTTGATGATTCCCGGCACGGCCGGGACCGTTCCGTCGTAGATGTCGTGCAGCAGGATGATCCCGTCGGCTGACGCGTCGTCGATTATGCGGCGCTCGATGAGGGCGGAGTCGGTCGTGGAGTAGTCCTTGGCCGTGGCGCTCCACAGGATCTGCGAGAGGCCGAGTTCGCGGGAGATGTCGGTGACGTCGCCGTTGGTACGGCCCTGGGGCGGGCGCATCAGTGTGGGCTTGTGCCCGGTGATCTCGGCGATGGCGTTCTGCGTGCGGGCGAGTTCCTCGCGTATCCCGTCCCGGTCGAGATCGGTGAGTATCCCGTGGCTCCAGGTGTGGTTGGCGACCTCGTGCCCCTCGTCGGCGATGCGGCGCACGGTCTCGGGATGGGCCAGTACGTGATTCTTGCCCAGCAGGAAGAAGGTGGCCGGCACCTTCTCCTCCTTGAGGATGTCCAGCAGCCGGGGCGTGTCCTTGCCGGGGCCGGCGTCGAAGGTGAGGGCGATGCACTTGGCCTCGGCGCAGTCGACGGAGCCGTACCGGCCCTTGCCGTCATCTCCCGCGTCCCCTCTGACCGTTGCGGGCGAGACGGTCTGCGTGCCACAGCCGGTGAGGGTCAGGGCGAGTGCCGCGACGACGGCGAGTGCGGCGACGGCGGTACGGCGCATGGGCGCGCATGACCTGTTCTCGGGCATGGCGGAGCGAGGTGTGGCGTTTTCGGGCATGACGGAGCTCTCTCTGCGTTCTGTGACGGTGTTTCCGGTGGCGCGCGGCGTACCGGGTCTACGCGGCGTACGGCCGCGGCGTCGCGGCGACGGGCACGACGGGGCCTGCCCCGGAGCCTCGCGACGGCGCGTGCGAGGGGGGTTGTCGTGCGCGGGAAGGGGCCCTCGGAAGGGCGGCTGCTTACATCCGGATCCCGTCACCGCGACTGGGCGCGGGGCAGGGCGGATGGAGCCGGGAATGACAGAAAATGCCAGGCCAGGCGGGGTCCCATGACATGCGAGCCACTATACACATGGGGTATACGCACGGTTCATAGAGGTCCGGAAACCGCCCACGGAAAAGGGGCAACACGGTGAACTCGCGCCCTTCGCACGTTGAAGTGCCGCGTTACGGGAAGACGCTCCGGGACACGCCCTCAGCTCGCCAGGCCCGCGCCCCAGGAGGCGACGGAAACGATGGACACCAGCCCCACGGTCATCCTGATCGTCGCCGCCGTCGCGCTCGCGCTCGTCGCGATGCTCGTCGCGACGGTCGTTCTGTTCGTCAAGGTCTTCCGGACCCGCGCGCTGCTGCGCGAGGCCGGGGTGCCGCTGTCCAACCGCGCCGCGTACTGGGGAGCCCTCATCTATGTGGTGAGCCCCGTCGACCTGCTGCCCGACCCCGTCTATCTCGACGACATCGGCGTCCTGCTGCTCGCCCTGCGCTCTCTGCACGCGGCGTCGGCGGGCGCGGCGGCCCATGTCCAGGACCGTGAACGCAAGGGATCGCGGACGAGAGGCACTCGTCCGCGATCCCTTGGTTCACCGTGAGGAAGCCCCGCCGGGCTCCGGTTGATCAGCTGAGTCGGTGGACCAGCTGGGTGTCGAGTTCGTAGCGCGCGCCGACGATCTCCAGCTTGCCCTCGGCCACCTTGGCGGCGAGATCGGCCTCGGCCGCCAGACGTGAACGGACCAGCTGGACCTGGGCGCTGACCGTGGCGTTCACCCGCGCGTCGCCCTCCTGCGAGTGGTCGATCGCGGGCTTGATCTGGTCGGCTATGTACTGGATGTGGGCGGGCAGCGACTCGCCCGTCTCCTCCGCGTGCACGGCGGCGGCGACGGCGCCGCACGACTGGTGCCCGAGGACCAGGACCAGCGGGATGCCGAGTTCCAGGACGCCGTACGCGACGCTGCCGAGCACCGCCTCGTCCAGGACCTCACCGGCTGAGCGGACGGTCATGAGGTCGCCCAGCCCCTGGTCGAAGACCAGCTCCGGCGGCACGCGGGAGTCGATGCAGCCGAGTATCAGCGCGAAGGGCGCCTGGCCGGACACCAGCGAGTGCCGCACGGACTGCGACTCGTGCGGGTGCTGTTGCTTGTAGGTCCGCCACCGGCGGTTGCCCGCGGACAGCTCCGCCAGCGCGGCGGCGGGGGTGGTGGGCCTGGAGGAGTGTGAAGTGGGGGTCCGGGTGGCGGCACCGGCCGGCATGGCGCCGGCGATGAGTCCGCTTCCGGCCGCGGTGGCGACCGCCGCGGTGGCGACGGAGGCGCGGAGCAGCGCGCGGCGGCTGGTCGCCACCGGCATCTGAGCATGTGTGGTCATTTTCACGCACGGACGTTAACGCCCGTAACATTAAAGGACTTTCACACAAAGAAAGTCTTGGCCGTCTCTTGAGTATCCCTTGGCCATAAATGACCTGAGCGTGACCACTCACGACCGTTTCGCGACGACCGGTGATCGGTCGAAGGCTGCTCGCGGCAGTGGGCAAAGGAGTGGTCCGCGAGGCCGAACTACGCCTGCAGCGCCAGGAGTTCACCTTGAAGACATGATCCGTTCAGCAGTCCTCGGGTCGGTCTCGGACCGTCCTCGGGTCAGCGGAAGACACCGCTGTACGCGTTGAGGGCGGGCTGGCCGCCGAGGTGTGCGTAGAGCACGTTCGAGGTCGGCGGGATGTCCCCGCCGCGTACGAGATCGATCAGCCCGGCCATCGACTTCCCCTCGTACACCGGGTCGATGATCATGCCTTCCAGACGGCCCGTGAGCCGGACGGCGTCGAGCGTGGACTCCACCGGGATGCCGTAGAGGTCCCCGGCCCAGCCCGCCAGGACGGTTATCTCGTCGTCCCGCACGTCCCGTCCCAGTCCGATGAGTTCGGCGGTCGCGCGGGCGATCCTCGCGACCTGGGCGTGGGTCTCGTCGATCGTGGCGGAGGCGTCGATGCCGAGGATCCGGCGGGGGCGGTCCTGGCCCGCGAATCCCGCGATCATGCCGGCCTGGGTGCTGCCCGTGACGCTGCACACCACGATCGTGTCGAAGAAGACGCCCAGTTCACGCTCCTGGCGCTCCACCTCGTAGGCCCAGTTGGCGAAGCCGAGTCCGCCCAGCGGGTGGTCCGAGGCGCCGGCCGGGATCGCGTACGGCGTGCCGCCGGCGGCCTCGACGTCGGCCAGGGCGCGGTGCCAGCTGTCCTTCGTACCGATGCCGAACCCCGCGTCGACCAGGCGCACTTCGGCGCCCATGACGCGGGACAGCAGAATGTTGCCGACCTTGTCGTTGACGGCGTCGGGCCAGTCGACCCAGCTCTCCTGGACCAGGACCGCCTTCAGTCCGAGCCGGGCGGCGACGGCCGCGACCTGGCGCGTGTGGTTGGACTGGACGCCGCCGATGGTGACGAGGGTGTCCGCGCCCCGCGCGAGGGCGTCCGGGACCAGGTACTCCAGCTTGCGGGTCTTGTTCCCGCCGTACGCCAGGCCGCTGTTGCAGTCCTCGCGCTTCGCCCAGATCCGGGCGCCGCCGAGGTGGCCGGAGAGGCGGTCGAGCGGATGGACGGGGCTGGGGCCGAAGAGGAGAGGGTGACGCGGGAAGTCGTCGAGCGGCATCGGTGGCTCCTGGGGTCGAAGCGGCGGGGCGGGGGGTGTCAGTCGTGGTGCTCGTCTTCGTGCGCGACGTCTTCGTGCGCGACGTCTTCTTCGTGCTCGTGCTCGTCGGCGGGCAGGGCGTCCAGGAGGGGCGCGAGTGTCTCCCAGTTGGCCCGGGTCGCCGCCGCGGCGCCCTCCACGTCGCCGGCGGCGCACAGTTCGACGATCCGGTCGTGCTGGGCGACCGAGCCACGGCCGCTCAGCGAGGAGAAGCGCAGCCGCTCGACGCGGCGCAGCACCGGTGTGAACTGTTCGAGTACGGCACGCAGGGCCTGGTTCGCGCTCGCGGTCACCGCGACGCCGTGGAAGGCGTCGTCGGCGGCCACGGCCGCGTCCACGTCGTTCCTGGCGAGGGCCTCGGCGAAGCGGGTGTTGGCGGCGCGCATGGCGTCGAGTTCGGCGGTGGACAGGTTGGGCAGGGCCTCGCGTACGGCCAGTTCGTGCAGGGCTGCGGTGACGGACTGCGCGCCCCGGGCGGCCCGGAGGTCCAGCGGGCTGACGATCGTGTAGCGGCCGGGTTTGGTCCGTACGAGACCGGTCTGCTCCAGGCGTCCCAGCGCCTCCCGGATGGGCGTGCGGCTGATGCCGAGCCACGCCACGAGATCACTGTCGTTGAGCCGCTCCCCCGGGGCGAGCGTGCCGTCGACGATCGCGTCCCTGAGGGCCTGGTAGGCGTTCTCCCGGAGGAGCGATCTGGAGACGAGCCCTCGGCTCTGCGGTACCGGCATGCAATATATTGCACATCGCGAGCCCTGAACCGTCAAGGTCGCGACGGGATCGGGCCGGTGCGGTCAGCTCACGCCGCGCGGCCGGAACTGGACGCTGATGCGCGCGCCCACCGCGCGTGTCGTCTTGGGGATCGCGTGCTCCCAGGTGCGCTGGCAGGAGCCGCCCATGACGATGAGGTCGCCGTGCCCGAGCGGTCTGCGGACGACGGTGCCGTGGCGGTGGCGGGGCCGTAGCACCAGATCGCGCGGGGCGCCGACGGACAGGATCGCGACCATGGTGTCCTCGCGGGAGCCTCTGCCCGTCCGGTCGCCGTGCCAGGCGACGCCGTCGTGGCCGTCGCGGTAGTAGCAGAGTCCGGCGGTCGTGAACGGCTCGCCCAGCTCGCCCGCGTAGTACGTGCTCAGCGCGTCGCGCGCCTCGGCCAGGACCGGGTGCGGCAGCTCGTCGCGACCGCCGTCGCCCCGCTCTCCGTAGAAGGCGAGCAGCCGCGGCACCGCCACCACCCGCTCGTACATCTGCCGGCGCTCGGCCCGCCAGGGCACGCCGGACGCCAGCTCCTCGTACAGCGCGTCGGCGCCGCCGAGCCAGCCGGGGAGCAGATCGATCCACGCGCCGTCGCCGAGCACGGTCCTGGTGACGTCCGTGAGCGGACCGAGCCGGATCTCGTCGGTCTGGTCGAAGAGTGAACCCTGCGCGTGTGCTGCCATACGCCCAGCATAACCACACGTTCGAACGTACGAACGAATTGCCTGTCCGGTACCCGCAGGGCGCTCAGCCGAGCCCCTCCCGCCGGTCCAGCCACTCGCGCGGTACGCCGTCCACCCCCGTACGCGCGCCGACGATGCCGCCCGTGATGGCGCACGTCGTGTCGACGTCGCCGAACGCCTCGGCCGTCGCCCACAGCGCGGCCTCCAGGTCGTCCGGGTGCCGGGCCGCCGTCCAGACGGCGAACGGGACGGTGTCGTCCGCGCGGATGCGCTGCCCGTTGCCGAGGATGTCCGACGCCTGCCACGGCTCGGTGGCGAAGGGCACGCCCACCGCCCGCGCGAGACCGTCCCGTACCGGCCCCTGAGGGGTCGCCTCGTGCACCGCCTCGATCGTCAGCCCGCCCCGGGCGGAGAGCGCGGCGGCCACGGCGACCGCCACCGCGCCCGCGACGCCCTGGGGATGGGCGTGGGTCACCTCCGCCGACAACGCGGCCTGCTCCACGACGCGTTCGAGGTCGTCGGCGATGCGCGTCGCACCTCTCGGCGCCCGGTTCGCCGA
>NZ_MDCR01000454.1 GCF_001723055.1 Streptomyces niveus | reverse complement strand
CGCCGTCCAGGGAGCTCCCCTGGACGGCGATCCTGCGGGCGGTGGACGAGGCGACGAACTGACCTTGTTCGCGAGGGCCATTGTCCGACCCAGCTGGCAGGATCTGTGAACGGCGACGTATCGAAGGAGGCTGGATCGGTGGGAGATCAGCTGCGTGTCGGTGAGGTGCTGCGGTCCGGTCGGAACACGGATCCCGACGAGCAGGTCATCGAGGGGTACCGGAACATTCACCATGTGACGGCCTCCAGGGATCTCGCTCAGATCCAGTTGAGCAAGGGCATCAACCCGATGGCCAAGGTCAAGGCCGCGGGCGGCCTGCGTCGCCCGGCGATTCTGATCCGCTCCAGTCCGTGGAAGGCCGGATCGGTCGAAACACCCTGGCACGACGTCTTCGATCTGGACAACGGTCATGTGCGCTACTTCGGGGACCACCGGGTGGACCACGAAGTAGCGGTGGGAAAAACGTCGGGAAACACGCTGTTGCTGAACGCAGTTGCAGAGCATCAGGCGTCGAGTGCGGAGAAGCGTGCACTTGCTGTGCCGCTACTTCTCTTTGCGAGTGTCACCCGCAACAAGACGCCCAAGGGATATGTTCAGTTCTGCGGAGTGGGCGTCATCGAGCACGCCGAGGTGATTGAGCAGGAAGCCAAAGGAAGCCCTTTCCTCAACTACCGTTACGATATTGCCGTCCTGGACCTGAGCTCGGAGGACGATCAGGTCGACTGGGCCTGGATCGAAGCCCGAGGAAACCCGGATCTCACGGCAACCGACGTGCTCGAGTACGCTCCGCGATCCTGGCGCCGATGGGTGGAGCACGGGCATGCGGTGCTGCCGGAGGAGCGGCGACGGACTCCCCGTTCCGACGGGGACGCTGCCGCCCACCCCCGCATCGGCTCACGCTCGCACTCGCCCGAGGACGACAATGAATCCCTGGGTCTCCTGCCTGCTCCCCGCATTCCGAGCGGCAGAACAGCGCTCCCACCGCAGAGCGGCTTGGAGGGATTGACGGAGAGCGAGCTCATGAGCCGACTCCGGAATCTCAGGGTCCACAGCAAGAACGGCAGGGCCAGCAGACACAAGCCCCTCGCCCTGCTGTGGGGAATCTCCAGGGTCGCTGCCGGAAAGCCCCGTCTTGCATCGTGGCGGCAGTTCCAGGCCGAGACGGGCGGTTTGTTGGCGGAGTTCGGCCACCCCGATTCTCAGGTAACACCTGAATATCCGTTCTGGCATCTGCGGACAAGTCGGCTGTGGGATGTGCACGGCATTCCGCCCGACGAGATCGTGAAGCCCCATGCGGCGACGTTCGACAGGATCAACCCCGAGGGGGGAATGACCGAGCAGGCAGGGCAGTTGTTGGCCGATCCGTTTGTGCGGTCCCAGGCGGTCGCAATACTGCGGGAGAGCTATCTCGGCGATGTTGACCAACGAGCACTGATGGACCGCCTCGGGCTCGCCGGTTACGAGACGGCGAGCGGTCGTATGGAGGAGGTGGAGGACGAGGTCCATGACGAGGAGGGGAATTCGGGCCCGGCCTCGCGACGCAGGACCAACGTGGCTCGCATAGTCCGCGACGCTCGACTCGTGGCCAAGGTGAAGTGGCTGCACGGTGACGAGTGTCAGGTCTGCGGTCTGCAACTGCCGATCCGGTTCACCAACTACAGCGAGGCCGCGCACATTCGTGGCCTGGGCCGTCCGCACAACGGTCCCGACGAGCTGGAGAACCTGCTGGTTCTGTGCCCGAACCATCATGTCCAGTTCGATGGACTCGCGATCTACATCCGGCGTGACGGAACGGTTCTCTCGACCAGGGACGAAAGCTGGGTGGGTGAGCTCCGACGACATCCCGACCACGTCATCAGTGAGGCTCACCTCCGCTACCACCGTGCGTTGTGCGGGAGGGACGACAGGTCCTAGCGGGTAGGCGTCCCAACTACACACGAGAAATGCGCCGTGGGGCATGAAGGGCCCAGACGGGATAGTTCGTGGTGCTCTGTCGGTGGGACGTGATAGTCACTTCCCTGGGAAAGTTGATCTGCGGTCGTTGCCCGGGGGGGCGCGTCGTATCAGGTATGAGGGGGCCGTTGTGGGGTTGTTCGGGCGTTTTGGCAGACCCGCGCCGCGTGTGGACGCGGACAGTTGGGATCCGGATCTGGCGGGGATGCGGGCCGCCGCCCTGCGGCGGGACTGGCCCGACCTGCGGGGGCGGTTGGGCAAGATCCCCGACGGGCAGGAGCGCACCTGGCTGTTGGCGAGCGTCGCCGACGTCGCCGGGATCGAGGGGTGGATCCCGGCGGTGATCGCGGCGGAGCCGGACTCGTCGCTCGCGCTGCTCGTGTCGGGTGCCCGCAGGGTGAGTTGGGCCTGGGAGGCGCGGTCCGCGTTGCGGGCGGAGCACGTCTCGCGGGAGCAGTTCCAGACCTTCCACGAGCGGCTGCGCGTCGCCGAGGAGGAGCTGTACGAGGTGGCGGAGCGCGAGCCGGGCTGGGTCGCGCCGTGGTACTTCCTCCAGATGTCCGGGCGCGGTCTCCAGGTCGGGCAGGAGACCGCCCGGCTCCGCTTCGAGGCGGCCGTCAGCCGTTGCCCCGGACATCCGGGGGCGCACGAGCAGCAGTTGCAGCAGGTGTGCGCCAAGTGGAGCGGGTCGCACGAGGCGATGCACGGCTTCGCCCGTACGTCGATGCTCAAGGGCCCCGAGGGCAGCCCCCTCGGCGAACTCGTCGCCCTCGCACACCTGGAGCACTGGCTCGACCTCGAAGGCGGCGAGGACGCGGCGTACATCCGGCGCCCCGATGTCGTCGCGGAACTGCACGAGGCAGCGGACCGCTCCGTACGGCATCCCGCCTACGAGCGTCCGCGTGACTGGATTCCCACGTTCAACACCTTCGCCATGGCCTTCTCGCTGGCCAGTGAGAGGAAGGCGGCCGGGGAGTTCTTCACCGCCCTTGAGGGGCGTGTCACGAACTTCCCCTGGCAGTACATCGACAACGACCCGACGAGGGCTTTCACCAAGTGGCGTGCCAAGGCCCGCGGCTGACTCCGCCCCGGCCACACACCACACCTCCCGACGTTCACCCCTCGCCAAGGAAGCCTCCCAGGTGCCCAATCCCGAGACGTCCCACACCTCCCACACCTTCCAGGTCGACCTACGCGGCCTGGTCGACCTGCTCTCCCGCCACCTCTACTCCAGCCCCCGCGTCTACCTCCGCGAACTCCTCCAGAACGCCACCGACGCGATCACCGCCCGCCAGGCCCGCTTTCCCGGCGCCCCCGCCACCATCACCGTCCGCACCGGCGACACCCTCACCGTCACGGACACCGGCATCGGGCTGTCCGAGGCCGACGTGCACACCTTCCTGGCCACCATCGGGCGCAGCTCCAAGCGCGCCGCCGAAGGTGAACTCGAAGCCGCGCGCGGTGACTTCATCGGCCAGTTCGGGATCGGCCTGCTCGCCTGCTTCGTCGTCGCCGACGAGATCACCGTCGTCAGCCGCTCCGCCGCCCATCCCGACGCCCCGGTCGTGGAGTGGCGCGGCCACTCGGACGGCCGGTACACCATCCGTACCCTGCCGTCGCACGAGCACCCGGAGCCCGGCACCACCGTACGGCTGACGCCCCGCGCCGACGGCAGCGAGTGGACCCGCCCCGACCAAGTGACCGCGCTGGCACGGCATTACGGCGGACTGCTGCCCTACGAGGTCACCGTCGTCGGCCCCGCCGGCTCCGCCGACCGCGTCAACGACACCCCGCCCTGGGAGCGCCGGCACGGATCCCCGCTCGCCCGCCGTGAGGCGCTGGCCGAGCACTGCCGTACGGCCTTCGGCTTCGTCCCGCTCGACACCATCGACCTCGACCTGCCGGCGGCGGGCCTGCGCGGAGTCGCGTACGTACTGCCCACGGCCGTCAGCCCCTCCGAGCGCGCCGGCCACCGCGTCCACCTCAAGGGCATGCTGCTCTCCGACCGCGCGCCCGAACTGCTCCCGGAGTGGGCCTTCTTCGTCCGCTGCGTCGTGGACACCACCAGCCTGCGCCCCACCGCGTCCCGCGAGGCGCTGTACGAGGACGAGACGCTGGCCGCCGTCCGCGACGCGCTCGGCGCCCGGATCCGCGACTGGCTCACCGGGCTGGCCGCCAGCGACCCGACCCTCCTGCACCGGTTCATCGACACCCACCACCTCGCGGTCAAGGCGCTCGCCCGCTACGACGACGAGCTGCTGCGGATGCTGCTGCCCTGGCTGCCGTTCGAGACGACCGACGGCAACGTCACGCTGGAGGAGTTCGCCCGCGCCCACCCCACGATCCTGGTCACGCGCAGCGTCGAGGAGTTCCGGCAGGTGGCGCCCATCGCCGCCGCGGCGGGCCTGGGCGTCGTCAACGGCGGCTACACCTACGACCGTGACCTGGTGCACCGGCTCCCCGAGATCCGGCCCGGCACCGCCGTCACCGACCTGGACCCCGCGACCGTCACCGCGCACCTGGACTCGGTCGACCCGTCTGCCGAACTGGCCGCCGCCGCGTTCCTCACCATCGCGCGCGAGGTGATCGGCGCGTACGACTGCGACGTCGTCCTGCGCAGCTTCCACCCCGTCACCGCGCCCGCCCTGCTGCTCGACAACCGCGAGGCCCGCCACGAACGCACCCGGGCCGGCCTCGCCGAGGGCAGCGACGGGCTGTGGGCCGAGATCCTCGGCTCGCTGCGGTCCGAGACGCCCCGCGCCCAGCTGGTCCTCAACCACCTCAACCCGCTGGTGCGCCGCGCCGCGACGATCAACGAGCGCGGCCTGGCCGTCACCACCGTCGAGGCGCTGTACGGGCAGGCCCTCCTGATGACCCGCCGCCCGCTCCGCGCGGCGGAGAGCGCGCTGCTCAACCGGGCCTTCATCGGCCTGCTCACCCACGCCATGCACGACGAGGGCACCGCACCCGGCCCGACGCCCGAGCCCCGGAAGGGACAGTAGGAGATGCTGGAGACCCCGGAGGCCGTTCTCGACGCGCTGCGCGAGAACAACGACCGCCCCTACAACCTGCACCGCACCGTGACCGCCGAGGAACTGGTCGACGCGGCGGAGCAGTTCGATGAGCCCGAGCTGCTGGTGACGGCGCTGCTTGAGCTGATGTCCGCGTACGAGTACACCGGCGAACACCGCAAGGCACCCGTCGTCTTCGCCCGTGTGCTGAAGCTGAGGGACGACTCGCCCGACGCGTTCAGCGGCTGGGAGGCGAACCAGGTCCTGTGGCGCTTCAAGTGGGTGACGACGTCGCTGCTCCAGGTCCCCGAGGTCCCGCTGGCCGCGATCCGCGGCTGGACGGACCAGATGCGCGACCGCTACCGCGAGGCGGGACACGGGATGCAGCCGGTGGCCGCCATGCGCCACCGGATCGCCGCGCACGTCGGGTCCGCGGAGGCGGAGCGCTCGGCGTACGACCTGTGGGTGACCCGGCCCCGCGAGGGGATGAGCGACTGCGAGGCGTGCGAGACCCGGCACCGGGCGATCCATCACGTGGGCATCGGCGACGAACGGCGCGCGCTCGACATCTGGCAGCCGGTCTTCGACGGCGGGCAGACGTGTGCGGAGGAGCCGTACGTCAGCCAGGCGCACGCGCTGCTGCCGCTGCTGAGCCTGGGCCGCGTCGACGAGGCGCGCTCGCACCATCTGAGCGGCTACCGGTACGCCCGGGGCAAGACCGGTCTGGCCGAAGAGGTGGGCCTGCACGTCGAGTTCAGCGCGCTGTCGCGCAACGAGGGCCGTGGCCTGGAGATCCTCGCGGAGAACCGGGCCCTTTTCGAGACCACCGGCGCCCCGCTCTCCCTGCTCGGTTTCCTCACCGGCGTGGAGGTGCTGCTGACGCGCCTGGTCGCGGACGGGTACGGCACGACGACCGTCGCCGGGCCGCTCGGACGCAGCTGGACGGCGCAGAGCCTGCTGGCCCACGTGAGTGGTGAGGCGGACACGCTGGCGGCGGCGTTCGACGCGCGCAACGGGACCACCGGGGTCGGCGACCGGCGCCGCGAGCGGGTGGCACGACCGGCGCTGCTGGCCGAGCCGCTGCCGCTGGGCCTGCGTACGACGCGCCCCGAGACCGCCCCCGCGCCGCCGGTCTCCTCGCGGGACATACCGGACGACTTCACGGAACTGGTGACCCGGGCCCGCGAGATGGCGGCCGTGGGGCACCCGGGGGACACCGCGTTGTGGGAGCGGATAGCCGAACGCGTGGCCGCCGAGGGCCACGTACACGCTCCCGAACTGGGCCCGGAGGCCCGGCTGCGCGCCGAACTGGTCGAGCAGCGTGGCTTCACCGCGTACGAGAACGAGAACTGGGCGGAGGCCAACGCCGCCATGACGGAAGCGGCCGACCTCTTCGCCGGCGAGGCCGCCCTCCCGTGGCACGCACTGGCGGCACGGGCGCGCGTCAGCTCGTTCGCGTGGGGCGACGCGGGGGACAGGGAGACGGGCGACTTCCCGTCGTGGTCGGTGCTGGACGAACTGCTGGGCGAGGCGCGGGAGTTGCTGGGCAGGGGTGGGGGC
>NZ_MDCR01000453.1 GCF_001723055.1 Streptomyces niveus | reverse complement strand
AGCCGTGGGGGGCGCGTAGGGGGCGGGTCGCGATCGAGCTCACGGCTGACGAGGCGTTGGTGCTGTCGCACTGGCTGGGAGAGGCTCCAGATGACGGACCTCACTCTTGGTGATCCGCCCGTACTCCCCGAATGCCTGCCCAGCGGCGTGGGGAAGTGCTTCGGCAACAGCGCCGCGCCGATCGTGGGCACAGGAACGGTGAACCGTTCGCTCCTGATCACGTGACGCCCTGTCAGTCCGGCGCCTCGATGCGCGTGTGCGAGGAAACTCTTGAAGGCGCAGGTCAAGTGGCCCGTCGGAGGTCGATGTCAGTGGTGGCCTCTACAGTCGTCAACGACTCGTGGCACGCGAATGGTTGGAGGAGGTGGCTGATGGCGGAGACGGCCGTGCTGCGTGCGTTCCGGTTCGCGCTGGATGCCACCCCTGCTCAGGAGGAAGGCTTCCTGCGGCACGCCGGGGCTGCCCGGTGGGCGTTCAACCACGCGCTGGGCATGAAGGTCGCCGCGCACCGCCAGTGGCAGCGTGAGGTGAAGGCACTGGCCGACGGCGGGATGCCGGAAGCTCAGGCGCGCAACACGGTGAAGGTGCCGGTCCCGACGAAGCCGGCGATCCAGAAACATCTCAACCGGATCAAGGGGAACTCCAGGTCCCCGGATCTACCCGAGGGCACCCAGGGACCGCAGCGGCCGTGCCCGTGGTTCCACGAGGTCTCGACCTACGCCTTCCAGAGTGCCTTCGAGGACGCCGACCGCGCCTGGGGCAACTGGCAGGCAGCGCTGAGCGGACGCCGGGCCGGCAGGAAGGTGGGCTATCCGCGGTTCAAGAAGAAGGGCCGCGCCAAGGACTCCTTCCGTATCTGCCATGACGCGAAGAAGCCGACGATCCGCCCCGACGGCTACCGACGCCTGCGCATCCCGGTGCTGGGATCGGTGCGTCTGCACGACACGGCCAAACCTCTTGCCCGCCTGATGGACCGGGGGGCGATCGTCAAGTCCGTGACGGTTTCCCGCTCCGGGACCCGCTGGTACGCAAGCGTGCTGGTCAGCGTCCTCCAGGACCTCCCCGAGCGTCCCACCCGCCGCCAGCGACAGGCCGGCACCGTCGGGGTCGACTTCGGCGTCAAGACCCTCGCCACCCTGTCCGCGCCCGTCACCCTGCCGAACCTCGGCACCCTGACCATGGTGCCCAACCCACGCCATCTTGCCTCCGACACCCGCCGCCTCACCAAGGCCCAGCGGACACTGTCACGCACGACGAAAGGATCAGCCCGCCGACGGAAAGCCGCCCGGCGCGTCGGGAACATCCACCACCGCATCGCCGAACGCCGCGCCACATACCTCCACACCCTCACCAAGCAACTCGCCACCGCCTACGCCGTGGTGGCCGTGGAACACCTCAACGTCGCGGGCATGACGTCCTCCTCCCGGGGGACGGTGGAGAAGCCGGGCTCGAAAGTCCGGCAGAAATCCGGACTCAACCGTGCCATCCTCGACGCGTCGCCCGCGGAAATGCGGCGTCAGCTCGACTACAAGACCCGCTGGAACGGATCACAACTCGCCGTGTGCGACCAGTGGTTCCCCTCCAGCAGAACGTGCTCGGCCTGCGGGTGGCAAAAACCACACCTGACCCTGGCCGAGCGCGTGTTCACCTGCGGACAGTGCGGGCTGGTGATCGACCGGGATCTCAACGCCGCCCGGAACATCGCCACCCACGCTGTCCTCGTGCCGCACGATACCGCCGCCCCCGGTAGGGGGGAGGCGTCAAACGCCCGTGGAGCAGCCACAAGACCCGCGACCCCTCGGGGTGGAAGGCAGGCCGCGCTGAAGCGGGAAGACACCGGCCCACCGCGGCCGGTGCCACCTCAGCGGAGCGATCCGCTGGCGCTCTTTACCCTAGACGTACCAGACCAACAAACGGCAAAGCGGCCCTGAAACCGCAGGTGGCGAAGTGTCCGGTCCGTACGCGTGGGGAGCGACCCCCGCCCAGACGATCCTGCGCAGCGTCGACACGGTCCGGTCCGTACGCGTGGGGAGCGACCCGTCTCCCTCTCGTACATCCGCACGGTGGGGGAGTCCGGTCCGTACGCGTGGGGAGCGACTGTCCCCACGAGGCCCACCTGGTCGTCGACCGGTACTCGGCTCACCACTCGAAGACCGTCCGCGCCTGGCTCGCCAACCACAAGGACCAGATTGAACTGCACTTCCCACCCTCGTACCCACCCGAGCTGAACCCGGACGAACCGGTCAACGCCGATCTCAAAAGCAGCCTGCCCCGCACCCACCGGTCCAGGAACCAGCCCGAATCCGCCACCGAAACCCGCAGATCCTCCCACCGCCGACAACACCAACCACACATCATGCGCGGATACTTCGATGGTCGGCACGTCCGCTACGACATCGAAGAGTGAACCCCATGAGTTCCTAATCGCCAGGCGTCGGCAGTTTGGTCCATGGCAGCCCGTCGCCGCTCGTCTTGTCGACCTTTCTGCGCAGGGTGTCGTTCGCTTCCAGCGTGAGTTCGCTGGAGTTCGCCTCCTCGCAGTCTGCGTCCGAATCGGAGCCGACTATGCGCGTCTTGCTGAAACGCACTGATTCGAAGTCGGCCACGCTCATCAGCTTGCTGGAGAATTCGCAGTGGTAGGTGCCGCCTTCGTCCTTGGGGCCGTTGGAGAACATGCGGAGGAGGGTCTCCCCAAGGTGTCCCTGACTGATGGTCATCCATCGAGGTTCACCGTTGACGGAGGCGGTCCATGTGCCCAGGAACTCCTCCGGCATCACGCCGCCGCCGGGGTCGCCGTCACCTCTCGTCAGGGTGTAGACCACGCTTCCTGCGACCAGCGCCACGATCAGCATTGTGTAGCGCCCGCGCTTGTGAGAGGCCGGTGCCCCGGTCGGGGCTACTGCCGGGACCGGGAGCGCCTCCGCGACGGAGGCCGGCACCGGAGCCGACATCCGTCCTGGGGCTCTGTCACGGGGAAGCGCAGCAGCCGGGGGCTCTGGGTTGTCCGTGTCCAGAAGACCTACCGCGTGTCGGCCCAGCTCGGCCACCAGGGGGCCGGGCAGCCACGGCTCGTTCGAGCTGCCGTCGGCGACCGTGTCCTGTGCGCCTGTTCGCCGCAGAACCTCTCCGAGATCCGGACGCGCCGCAGGCTCCTTCTCCAAGCAGTCCCTGATGAGGTCCACGAGCCCCGTCGGCACACCCTCCAGGTCGGGCTCCTCGTGCGCGATGCGGTACATGAGCACGTGTGCTTCGGCCTGGGCTGTGCCGAAGGGCATCTTGCCGGTGGCGGCGTAGGCGAGGACCGAGCCGAGGCAGAAGATGTCGCAGGCGGGCGTGATCCGGTCGCTGCGCACCTGCTCCGGTGCCATGAAACCGGGCGAGCCGATGAGCGCGCCTGTCCGGGTGAGGCGGCCGTCGGTCACGGTCTCCAGGGCCCGTGCGATCCCGAAGTCGATGACGCGGGGGCCGTCGATGGTGATCAGGACGTTGGCGGGCTTGAGATCGCGGTGGACGAGCCCGGTGTCGTGGATGTCCCGCAGGGCATGGGCGAGGCCGGCGGCTAGCGTGCGTACCGAGCGCTCCGGCAGGGGGCCGTGGTCGTGCCCGACGCCCTGGCGGAGGCTGGGGCCGGCGATGTAGCCGGTGGCAACCCACGGCACAGCGGCCTCGGTGTCGGCGTCCAGCACCGGCGCAGTCCAGTGTCCGCCGACCCGCCGCGCCGCCTCCACCTCGTACCGGAACCGTTTCCGGAACTCCTCCTGTGCGGCCAGTTCCTCGCGCACCAGCTTGATGGCGACCGTACGCCCCCGGTCCGAGCGTGCGAGGTAGACGTTGCCCATGCCGCCCGCGCCCAGCCGCCTCAGTAATCGGTACCTGCCGATCTGCCTCGGGTCTTCGTCCCCCAGCCCCTGCATGTGGCGCCGCCTTCCCTGCCCGTGAGTCCGCGTGAACAACACCGCGAGGATACCGAGGCACGGTCACGCTGTGGTGCAAACAACTCCACGGTCAGCAACAGAGGCGTGCTCCTTCCGCAGGCGCCCGCGCGTCGAAGTCCCTTGCATCGGCTGCAGCGCCACCCGAATCACCTCCGTCGTCCGCCGAACTCGCCAGCTGATGACGTTGAATAAGGCTCAGTGCCTACGGCCCGGTTGCGGGACCGGACATGGCCGCTGGGGCGACCCAGGGCGTGAAGCCGAGGCGCATTGTCGATCTGTACTCAAAAAGTGAGGAGTGCACCGAGTCGAGCCTCAACAGCCCGCAGTCTTGCGGATCTTGAGAGTGCCGGCCCGCCGCCGCGGGATGGCTCGGCTTGCTGTGCGACGCGGAGTTCTGCGCAACAGCATGTCTTCTTCTCCGTACTGCTCTCACCTGCTTCGCGCGGGACTTCCCGACGTCGGTGGCGTTGACGTGACGGGTGTCGTGGTGCTGATGACTCCACGCCTGTGGCGCGAGTTCGGTACTGGCGGGGTTGTGTGTGTGGAGTGGGTGAGGGCGAGTTCGTAGGTGAGGTCCTGGAGCACGGCGGACGGGGTGTGCCGGGAGAATTCGATGGTCCAGGCCGGCTGTTCAGCGCTCTTGCCGCCCCAGATTGTCCAGGTGCGGTGGGAGTGGGCGGTGGTGGCGCCGACGGCGGCGGCGACATCGAGGCGGAGGCCGGTGTCGCCGTTGGGTGCGGGCCAGTTGATTTGGTGTCCGTTGATGGTCTGAGTCCAACCGAACTCGGTCAGCGGGCGGGTGACCGTGGCCAGGGTGCGTTCGGTGAGGGGAGAGCTGGTCCGCTCGGTCCACGCGGAGTCGGTGTCGAGACTCTTGAGGAGCGTGTCGATCATGTCGGTGGGGGTGTTGGCGGTGGCGGTGGCGTGCCAGGTGCGTTCCCCGACAGGCGACTGGTAGGAGGCGATGGTCCAGGCGATGTCCTGGCCACGGGCTTCGTGGTCGAACTCGGCGCGCAGGGTGAGCGTTTCGTGGTTGGCGACGGAGGCTTCATCGGACCATGTCCGGTACTTTTCCCATTCACCGTTGTTCTCGATGAACGAGTTGAAGAGGGCCTCGTGGGCGCCGGGACCGGGTGCGTCGGCGGGCGCGGTGGCTGCTCCCGTATTGGGAGATTCGGGCGCCGTGGTCGGTGTGCCGAGTGCAGTTCGGGCTTCGGCGGTGTCGCGTTCGGTGTCGGTCATCGGGGCGGGGCCGGGGCGCATGGTGTCGCTGTGCATTTCCTCGAAGGTGGTCAGGGCTTGGGCGGGGGAGTCGAAGATGTCTGCGATCTGCCGCAGGTGGTCCTCGCCGTGGAGGTAGACGCTTGTGCCGCCGGTGAGGTAGGTGCCGACCGCGGCCGTGGTGTGGGCGTCCTGGGCGTGGGCGTGGATGAGGAGTTGGCCGTGGCGTATGTCGTCGTAGATCTTCTGGGCCTGGTCGGAGACCTCGCGGATCTCGCTGCGGGTGCACCAGGGCATGGGGTAGT
>NZ_MDCR01000452.1 GCF_001723055.1 Streptomyces niveus | reverse complement strand
CCTGCTGCTCCTGCTCGCCGCGGCGCGGCAGCAGGAGCAGCAGGAGCAGGAGGACGGCGAGTGAGCTCTCTCGCAGCCGCCCACCCCGGCTTCCTCTCCCCGACCGGTGTCGAGATCGCCTTCGTCCTCGTCGGCCTCGTCACCTTCGGCGCGGCCGTCATCACCGTCACGACGAAGCAGCTCGTGCACGCCGCTCTGTGGCTCGTCGTCGCGCTCGGCGGCCTGGCCGTCGAATACCTGCTGCTGACGGCCGAGTTCATCGCCTGGGTGCAGGTCCTGATCTACGTGGGCTCCGTCGTCGTCCTCCTTCTCTTCGGGCTGATGCTCACCAAGGCGCCCATCGGCCGTTCCCCGGACGCGGATTCGGAGAACCGCTGGGTCGCGCTCGCGGTGGCACTCACCGCCGCCGTCGCGCTGGTGTGGGTGGTCGTGGACGCGTTCCGTACGACCTGGATCGAACTCGATGGACCCGCCCAGGGATCCACCGAGGTCTCCGGCCAGTTCCTCTTCCGGCACTGGGTACTGCCCTTCGAAGCACTCTCCGTCCTGCTGCTCGCCGCGCTGATCGGCGCGATCGTCCTGTCCCGCAAGAGCGACTCCTCCGGCGGTCCTCGTGGCAAGGAGCAGCGCTGATGCATCTCGCCTATCCCGCCGTGCTCGCGGCGCTGCTGTTCTGTACCGGTCTGTACGGGGTGCTCGCCCGGCGCAACGCGATCCTCGTCCTGATGTCCGTCGAGCTGATGCTCAACGCCGTCAATCTCAACCTCGTCGCCTTCGACGTGTGGCTGCGCGACACCCTGCACGCCGGCCAGGCCCTGACCCTCTTCGTGATCGCCGTCGCCGCCGCCGAGATCGGCATCGGTCTGGCGATCGTCCTGATGGTCTACCGCGACCGCGGCACCTCGGACGTCGACCGGCTCCGCGACAGCGTCGAGAGCGACGCGACCGACGACGCCGCGGCCGAATCCGTCGAAGCAGAGGCCGAAGCCGAAGAAGCCGCACGGGCAAAGGCACGGGCAAAGAAGGCTGAGGCCACCGCGTGACCACGACCACCCTCGCCGTCCTTGTTCCGGTCCTGCCCTTCCTCGGCGCGCTCGCCGGACTGCTCCTCGGTCGTACCGCGCCCGGCTTCGTCCGCCCGCTGGCCGTGCTGCCACCGCTCGCCGCCGCCGTACTCGCCGCGATCGTCGCCGTACGCCAGAGCAACGGGCACGGCGGCACCCGCGCACCGATCGACTCCGCGACCCAGCTCACCCCCACCGGCTCGGTCCCGATCGACCTCGCCCTGCACATCGACGGCTTCGCCGCCCTCGTCGCGATCCTGGTCGGAGTCGTCGCGACGTGCGTGCAGATCTACTCGACCGGCTATCTGCGCGACGACCCGCGCTACCCCTCGTACGCCGCGCTCGTCTCCCTCTTCACCTCCGCGATGCTGCTCGTCGTCTACTCCGGCGACCTGATGGTGCTGCTGGTCGGCTGGGAGATCATGGGCATCTGCTCGTACTTCCTCGTCGGCCACTACTGGGAGACACCCGAGGCACGCGCCGCCTCCCTGAAGGCTTTCCTGGTCACCAAGCTCGGTGATGTCCCCTTCCTGCTCGGTCTGTTCGCGCTCGCCGTCGACACCGGCACGTTCCGGATCACCGGCGTCCTCCAGGCCGTCGCGAACGACGGGCTCGACCACCCCACTGTGATCGCGCTGCTGTTGATCGCCGGTGTCGCGGGCAAGTCGGCTCAATTCCCGCTGCACACCTGGCTGCCGGACGCCATGGCCGGCCCCACCCCCGTCTCCGCGCTGATCCACGCGGCGACGATGGTCGCCGCCGGCGTCTACTTCGTGGCCCGTCTCCTCCCCGTGTTCGCCGCCTCGGCCGCGGCACTCACCGTGCTCGCCGTGATGGCCGCGATCACCATGGTCGGCTCGGCGCTCGCCGCCCTCGCGCAGGACGACATCAAACGCGTCCTCGCCTACTCCACGATCGGCCAACTCGGCTACATGACAGGCGCGCTGGCCGTGGGCGACCGGGGCGCGGCCGTCTTCCATCTCCTCTCGCACGGCGCCTTCAAGGCACTTCTCTTCCTCGGCGCCGGCGTGATCATCCACGCCGCCGGCACCAACTCGCTCGCCGCCATGTCCCGGATGGGCGGCCTCGCCAAACGCGTCCCCGACGCCTACTGGACGATGACGATCGCGCTGCTCGCGCTCGCCGCCATCCCGCCCTTCGCCGGCTTCTTCTCCAAGGAAGCCGTCCTCGTCGCCGCCGAGCACACCGCCCTCGGCGAGTCCGACATCGCCCCGTCCTTCGCCGGCTGGACCGTACTGGTCGCCGGTCTGCTCACCGCCCTCCTCACCGCCGCCTACGCCACACGCCTGTGGCTCCTCGCCTTCCGGGGCCGCGGCGCCGAAGCGGCCGACCACGGCAAGCAGCCCCTCTCGATGAACACCGTCCTGTGGGTGCTCGCCGTCCCCTCACTCGCCGTCGGCCTGACCGTCGGTCTCATCGCCCCCTGGCTCGACGCCGACAGCCTCGCCCCGACCGTCACCACCTCCGTACTCGGCACGGGCGTCGCGCTCGTCGGCGGACTGGTCACCTACGGCGCCTGGACACACACCACGGCACTGGCCGCCCGCACTCCCATGGGCGCCGTCGCCGCGCACCCCGACGCCGAGCCGGCCCTCTCCGAGGTCGAGGCCATGACCAGCCACACCCCCGCCTACGGCAACATCGCCTCGGCCCCCGACCCCGCCGACCCCGGCCGCCTGCTGCTCGGCAGGCTCCACCGGCACGCCGCCGCCGGCTTCCACCTGGACGCCGTCTACCGCGTGCTGTTCCAACGCCCGGTCCAGGGCGCGGCCCAGCTGGTCCGCTTCCTCGACCGCGAGGTCGTCGACACGTACGTACGCGGGGCGGGCACCGGCACCCGCTGGCTGGGCACCGCCGTACGCGGCGCGCAGACCGGCAACGTGCAGACCTACCTGGGCGCCCTGCTCGCCGGAACGGTCGTCCTGGCGATCGCCGCCGTACTCGTCGCCGCCGGAGCGTGAGCCGTGATCGATATCAGCCCGTCCGTGATGCAGTTCCTTCTCGCGTTCATCGTCGTCGCCCCGCTCCTGGGCGCGGCGACGGCGCTGCCGCCCGCCCCGCCCGGACTCCGGGGCAGCGGCCCCGACCAGGCCGTACTGCGCCACGGCGTGACCGTGACCGGCGCGATCCTCGTCGCCGCGATCGTCCTCGCGCTCGGCTTCGACCACGACCAGCCGTCGAGGATGCAGGCCACGACGGACATCAGCTGGATCGCCGCACTCGACGTACGGATCCACCTCGGTGTCGACGGCATCTCTCTCCCCCTTCTGGTCCTGACCGCGCTGCTGACCTTCCTCTGCGCGCTCTACAGCTACTTCAAGCCCCCGGCGGGCCCCTCCCCGAGGGCCTTCGTCGCCCTGCTGCTGGTCCTCGAATCCGGCACCCTCGCCACCTTCGCCGTCCTCGATCTGCTGCTGTTCTTCCTGGCCTTCGAGATGGTGCTCATCCCCATGTACTTCCTCATCGCCCGCTGGGGCGGTGCCGAACGGCAGGCCGCCGCCTGGAAGTTCATCCTCTACACACTGCTCGGTTCCGTGGTCATGCTGCTCGGCCTGCTGCTCGTCGGGCTGCACGCGGGCACATTCGACATGGTGGCACTCGCCACTGACAACGGCTCAGGTCTGAGTAAATCCGTGCAGGTCACGGCCGTTCTGGCGATCGGGATCGGGCTCGCGGTCAAGACCCCGATGTGGCCGCTGCACAGCTGGCTCCCGGATGCCCACACCGCCGCCCCGACCGTCGGATCGGTGCTCCTCGCCGGGGTCATGCTCAAGATGGGTACGTACGGTTTCGTCCGTATCGTCCTGCCCATCGCACCCGACGGCATGCGGACCTTCGCGCCGTATCTCGCCGCCTTCGCCGTCGTCGGAATCATCTACGGCTCCCTGGCCTGCCTCGCCCTCGCCCGCCGGGGCGCGGGCGGCGACCTCAAGCGCCTGATCGCGTACTCCTCCGTCGGCCACATGGGCTTCGTGCTCCTCGGCATCGCGTCCATGACGCCCACCGGCGTCAACGGCGCGCTGTTCGCGAACGTCGCCCACGGCCTCATCACCGGACTGCTCTTCTTCCTGGTCGGCGCGCTCAAGGACCGGTACGGCACGGCCGACCTCGACACCCTCGCCGGCGCCACCGGCGCGGCGCTGTACGGCCGCGCGCCGCGCCTCGGCGGCCTGCTCGCCTTCGCCGCCGTCGCCTCGCTCGGCCTGCCCGGACTCGCCGGATTCTGGGGCGAGATGCTCGCCATGTTCGGCGCGTTCGACCCCGCGCCCGGCCTCAGCCGCCCCGCGTTCCTCACCTTCACGGCGATCGCCTGCTTCGGCACGCTGCTCACCGCCGCGTACCTGCTGATCGTGGTCCGCCGCGTCTGCATGGGCGCGCACCCCCAGCACGTCACCGAGCCGAAGGAACAGCGGGAACGGCTGCCCGAACTCGCCGACGTCCAGGGCTACGAACTCGCCGCCTGGACCCCGCTCGTCGCCCTCACCGTCATCGCCGGACTCTGGCCCGCCGTCCTCCTCGGCCTCACCGACCCGGCCGTGCAGAAGCTTCTCGCAGGAGGCAAGTCGTGACCGTGGCCGCTGCCCAGGGCGCCGCCGACAGCGCCGCCAGTCTCGTCCAGTCCGTCGACTGGCTCGCCATCGCGCCCCCGGCCCTGACCGCCGCCGTCGCACTGATCGTCCTGGTCGCCGACCTGTTCGTCCCGGAACGCCGTAAGCCGCTCCTCGGCGCCCTCTCCATCGCGGGCCTCGCCGCCGCGCTCCTTCTGCTCCTTCCGCTCCGCGCCGGCGACCGCTCCACCTTCTGCCTGACGGCCGACGCCGACGTGTGCAGCTACACCGCCGACCACTTCACGCTCGTCATCCAGCTCCTGGTGCTCGGCGGCGCCCTCCTGACCGCTCTGCTGTCGATCACCGAACTCGGCGGCGGCAGGAAGCTCCCGCCCGGCGAGTTCTGGTTCCTGCTGCTCTCCTCGGCGGCCGGCGCCGCCCTCCTGCCCGCCGCCCGCGACCTCGCCACCCTCGTCGTCGCCCTCGAAGTCGCCACCCTCCCCGCCTTCGCGCTGGTCGGCCTCAAGCGCGGCGACCGCCTCTCCTCCGAGGCGGCGCTGAAGTTCTTCCTCTCCTCCGTGACGGCCACCGCCGTCATGCTGCTGGGCGTCAGCTTCGTGTACGCCACCACCGGCACCCTGCATCTCACCGAGATCGCCGGCCGGCTCGACGACGTCCCCGGAAAGTTCGAAACCCTCGCGTCGGCCGGCGTCGCCCTGACCC
>NZ_MDCR01000451.1 GCF_001723055.1 Streptomyces niveus | reverse complement strand
GGCCGACCCCCGGCGCGTACGACGACACGGACACCGACGCGGACCCCCTCGCCCCGGCCCTTCCCGTGCTGACCACCACCGAGGAGATCCACCGTGCCGTCATCCAGAACGGCGTCCAGCAGGCCGTGTTCGCCGACGGCCCCGCAGGCACCGCCGGAACCGACGCCGACCGGGCTCCGCTCGTCGCGCTCTTCCACGAGTACGGCTGCGCCACCTGGTTCGTCGGCGGCGGCGCCGGCCGGGGCCCGATGGCACAGCACGTGTGGGGCTTCACCTGCCGCCGGGTCGACCCGCCCACCGCGCGCCGCGGCATCCGCGTCAAGCGTCTGCTGGACATCGCCGTCGCCGGCCCGGTGCTGGTCGCGATCTCACCGGTGCTGCTGGCCTGCGCGCTCGCCGTACGGTTCCTCGACGGCCCGGGTGTGCTGTTCCGTCAGGAACGCGTCGGCCAGCACGGGCGCCCCTTCACCCTGCTCAAGTTCCGCACCCTGCGCCCGGCCGACGACCACGAGGCGGCCACCCGCTGGTCCGTCGCCAACGACCGGCGGATGAGCCCGGTCGGCCACATCCTGCGCCGTACGTCGATGGACGAACTGCCGCAGATCTGGAACGTCCTGCGCGGCGACATGAGCCTCGTCGGACCCCGCCCCGAACGCCCCTTCTTCGTCGCCAACTTCAGCAAGACCCACCCCGGTTACGCGGCCCGCCACCGGATGCCCGTCGGCATCACCGGCCTCGCGCAGGTCAATGGACTGCGCGGGGACACCTCCATCGAGGACCGCTCCCGATTCGACAACCACTACATCGACCACTGGTCGCTGTGGCAGGACGTGTGCATCATCATCCGAACCGCACTCTCGCTCGTCCGCCCGGCGGGGAGCTGACGTGGCCGACGCCCCGGGCGCGCTCCTCCTGGCCCCCCGCGCCGGGCGGACGAGCGAGAG
>NZ_MDCR01000450.1 GCF_001723055.1 Streptomyces niveus | reverse complement strand
CCCGCCACCACGATCTTCGCGCTGGTGGTTGAGCGGGCTGCACCGCCGCTAGAGCTTGCGAAGTCCACTGAGCACCCTTTCGAGCAGTGTCACATCTGGTTGGCCCCCGGCGGTCTCGTCGCCGCCGGGTTGGTGAATGGCGACAAGTCCGGCCTCCGCCAGGTCGGCTACGAGGATCCGGGCGACGCCCAGGGGGATGGAGAGCAGTGCCGAAATCTCGGCGACCGATTTGATCTCGAAACAGAGCCGGCAGATCCGCTGGTGCTCGGGCAACTGCCCTTGCAGCCGGGACGGATCGGCCGTCGTGCTGACCAGTGCCTCGATGGCGAGCTGGTACCGCGGCCGTGTCCGGCCGCCGGTCATGGCGTACGGACGGACCAACGGGTTGTGCGCGGCGTGCTCCGGCTCCTGATGGTGCCTCGGCTGTACCGGCTGGATTCGGGGCTGCGGCGGTCCGTACGAGGGCTGCTGTCCGTACGGCTGCTGCTGTCCCTGGCCCTGCCCCTGGCCGTACGACTGCTGCGAGTTGTACGGCTGTTGCTGACCCTGCCCGTACGACTGCCGCTGTCCGTACGGCTGTTGAGGCTGCTGGTACGGCTGCTGCTGATGTGGATCATACGACTGTCCGCCGCCGTCCCACTGCCCGCCCTGGCCGCCGTTGCCGTCCGGCGCGGAGGGGGAGTTGAAGTGGTTCCGGGCACGCTCACCCGGGACCTGTCGGCCACCCTCGTAAGGATGTCCGCCTGGGGGTGTTGCCACCGTTTCCTCCTCCGACTCCGGTCGCCGGTAACTGTTCTGTGGAGTCGCGCCACCGAACCCTATGGTGCGATGGCGCGAAACGCACTGTCTGTCTGTTAGTTGAGAAGACTTCCCTGGAGTTCTGCGCGCAGGTCCGGCGTCAGCACCGTCCCGGCCCGGTCGACGAGCAGAGCCATTTCATAACCCACCAGACCGATGTCGGCCTCGGGGTGCGCGAGGACGGCCAGTGACGAGCCGTCGGAGATCGACATGAGGAAGAGGAACCCGCGCTCCATCTCCACGACGGTCTGGGTGACCGCGCCCCCCTCGAAGATCCTGGAGGCCCCGGCGGTCAGCGAGGTCAGACCGGAGGCCACGGCCGCCAGTTGGTCGGCGCGGTCGCGCGGGAAGCCCTCGGACATGGCAAGCAGGAGTCCGTCGGCGGAGACCACCACGGTGTGGGACACCCCGGGGGTGTGGTCCACGAAATTGGTGATCAACCAGTTGAGATTCTGCGCCGCCTGGCTCATCGGGCTCACACTAACGCTCCTGGTTGTAGGTACTGCCCGGGCCTGAACCCGGTCCGTTCGTGTCCGTCCCCGCCGCTCCGGTGCCGCCCGACCCCGCGTTACGGCCCCGCTGGACGCCGCGCCGCAGGTTGCTCAGCCTGCCACGGACGTCCTCCGGCGCCCGGGAGACCTGGGGGCCGTGCTGCGGCGTCGACTCCGCGGTTCCCTCGATCAGGTTGGCCTTGGGAACGCGCCGGGGGAGCCCCGAGGGGGTGATCCCGCCGGCCTTGGGCTCACGCAGTTTCTCGGCCCGCTGCCAACGGTCGTCGTTCGTCGAGCGCCAGTCGTCGGCGCCGTTCGCGTCACTCTGACCGTTCGGCGGCTGCGGGGCCGTCGGTGCGTACGTCTCGTTGTTCTCGGTGAGCTTGTTCTCGGTGGGCTCGTCGGTCCTGTCGGTCGGCTGCGGCGCGGGGGACGGTGCCGACGGGGCGGTCCGGCCGAAGAGATCGGTCTGGCCGCCGTCGTGTCCGTTGCGCTGTCCGTCGTCCCCACCGGTGGTCTGCCACGACTCCGGCTTCGGAGGCTGCGAGGTGCTGCCACGGCGCGGCAGTCCCGCTCCCGTCAGCGTGTGACTGGCGCTCGGCGAGGGTCCCGGACGTTCGAATTCTACGCGTTCCCGGGTCTCCGCCGCAGCGCCGTCGGACGATTCCGATTCGGGCTGCCGCGCCGCGTCGTACCCGCCCTGGTAGCCACCGCGGTCACTCCAGCCACCCGGATTGGCCTGGGGAGCGAAGAGGTTGTCCTGGCCCGCCCCGTCCGGCCGAGGAGCCTCGTAGGCCCCTTCCGTATACGGGCCGCCGAGCGGATCCCGCTGCTCCGGGTACCCGTCGGGCGTCCGGTACCCGTCGGCGCCCGTCCCGTACCCGTCGGGGGTGGCGTACGCGTCGTATCCCGCGCCCGCGTACGTCTGCCCGGCGTTCGCGCCACCGTCGGGCGCGGGGTAGCCGTTCTGCTCGTACGACGCCTGCTGCGGCGCGTACTGCCCGTCGACCTCCTCGCGGTACTGCCCGTCGACCTGGTCGCCGTAGAGGGGCCCGCCGCCCGGCAGGGCCGCCGGGGCGCCGTTGCCGCCGCCCAGGGCCGCGCGCCGCTCGTCGCGCTTGAGGGAACGGTTCACCGGATCGAGACTGCGCGGATTCGCCGCCGCTCCGGCCCCGGCGCCCTCGTCGTAACGCGAGTCGTCGAAGCCGAGTTCGGCCGCCGTCAGCATCGGCGTCGAGAACGCCTGCTGCTCCGGCTCGAACGCGGCTGCCTGCTGCTCCGGAATGATCTGGGAGACCGTGAAGTCGTCCGGCTGCGGCTGCTCGCCGCCCCCTCCGTGGGTGATCGCGTCGGGGAGCATGACCAGTGACGTGGTGCCCGCCTGCTCGCCCGAGGGCCGCAACTGCACCCGTACGCCGTGCCGGTCGGCCAGCCGGCCCACCACGAACAGACCCATGCGCTGCGACACCGCGGCGTCCACGGTGGGCGGGTTGGCCAGTTTGTGGTTGATGTCGGCGAAGTCCTCGGCGGTCAGGCCGATGCCCTTGTCGTGGATCTCGATCATCACGCGGCCGTCGGGCAGCCGCGTCGCGGTCACCCGCACCTTGGTCTGCGGCGACGAGAACGTGGTGGCGTTCTCCAGCAGCTCGGCGAGCAGGTGCACGAGGTCGGTCACGGCCTGGCCGTGGATGTCCGTCTCCGGCACGCCGGACAGCTCGATGCGCTCGTAGGACTCCACCTCGGAGGACGCGGCGCGCAGCACGTCGACCAGCGGCACCGGCTGGTTCCAGCGGCGGCCCGGCTCCTCGCCGGCGAGGACCAGCAGGTTCTCGCCGTTGCGGCGCATCCGGGTCGCGAGGTGGTCCAGCTTGAAGAGGTTCTCCAGCTGCTCGGGCTCGGCCTCGTGGTTCTCCAGCTCGGTGATCAGGGTCAGCTGGCCCTCGATCAACGACTGGTTGCGGCGGGAGAGGTTGGTGAAGATCGCGTTGACGTTGCCCCGGAGCATGGCCTGTTCGGCGGCGAGCCGGACGGCCTCGCGGTGCACCTGGTCGAAGGCGCGCGCGACTTCGCCTATCTCGTCCCTGGAGTCGATCGGGATGGGCTGTACGCGGGTGTCCACCCGGCCGGGCTCGGTACGCGACAGCTGGTCGACCAGCATCGGCAGCCGCTGCTCGGCTATGCCGAAGGCGGCCGTACGGAGCCGGCGCATGGACCGGCTCATCTGCCGCGCCATCATGCCGGCCAGCACGAACGCGGCCAGCAGGGCGATCACCACGATCGCGCCGTTGATGATCGCGTCGTTCCTGGCGCTGTCGGAGATCTCCGCGGCGTCGCTGACGGCGTTGTCGACCAGGTCCTTCTCGATGATCGTGTAGCCGTCGAACTTCGCGGTGGTCGCGGCCATCCACGCCGTGGGCGTGACGCCGCGCTCCTCCAGCTGGGAGGGGCTGTCACCGGTGGCGATGGCGGCGACCATGCCGTCGACGACCGAGCCGTCCTGGGCCGGCGGGGCGACGAACTTCTCGCCGGCCGCGGCGGCCTGCTGCCGCGCCGTGGCGAGCTTCTTGGCGCCCTCGGCGGCCTTCTCGCCCATGATCTTCTGAAGCTTGGCCGTGTCCGCGTCGGTGCCGCCGGAGACGTACTCCGCGACCGCGATGTCCTCCAGGTAGGCGTACGAGGAGAACGCGACCGACTGCCCCGCCCGCACCGCCGGCTTCTCGCTCGGCCGCACCAGCAGGTGCATACCGATGGAGCGCTGGAGCGAGGAGGCGGCCTTGGAGAGCTGGATGGCGTAGACGGTGCGGCCGTAGCTGGTGATGTTGCCGGTGCCCAGGCCCAGTTCGTTGGAGAACTCCATGAGGGAGTGCTGGACCAGCACGTACCCCTCTTCGGTCGCCACCGGACCGCCGTTGCGGCCGGTCTTGTCGGGCGTCTCGACGCCCGCGGTGTACGCCGTCTTGCGGATCGTCTCCAGCTTGGGCTCTTCGGCGCGGAACAGACGCAGCCGCCGCTCCAGGCCCTCTTCCCGCGGCATGGACTCGACGGCGCGGTCGAACGTGGCCTTCGCGGCGTCCGTGGCGGCCCTGGCGTCCACCACGGCCTTGTCGTCTCGCTTGTTCGTCAGCAGGGGCTGGGCGGTGAGGTCACGCTCGTTGAGCAGGGCCTGGCCGTACTCGGACGCGGCCCGGACGACGAGCGCCGTCCGCTCCGCGTCCTGCGCCTCCTGCCAGGTGTCGATGGACCCCTTGACCTGGAAACCGCCCATGACGAGGCCGACGAGCACGGGTATGAGGAGGATCGCGTTGAGCCGGGTCGGCACCCGCCAGTTGCGCGGCGACAGACGGCTGGTACTGCCGGGTGCCGGAGGCTTTCCTGGCGCATCCGCAGGCGGCGCCGCTGTACGCCGCGGCGGGGTGAAGTTGCCCCGCGCCGCCTGCTCCGCGGAGCTCGTCTTGCTACGCCTCACTCGACCAACAACCTCTCGGCGTCGGCACCTACGTTGTGCCGTTTTTCGTTCAGGGCCGTACTACTCGGGAGTTCATCGAATTCCAGCACGTGAGGCCGCCCCGTTCCAAACAGTGGGAATCAGCCATTCCGAGTGGTCCATACCGGAGATAAAACGGGCATAAAGAACGAGCCCCGTCAAAAGACGAGGTTGATGTGAGCACAGCGATACCAGCCGAACGCGTCGGGCGACCGAGCGGCGTCAATTCTCTTCTCAAACGTTATGAACATCGACGTGGGCTATGTCAAAAGACACAGCCCACATCCGGCCCCGGCTACGGCAACTGCCGTACGGCAACGTCTACTTGAGTCGTGCCATGAGTGCGTGTTCGACGAGGGTGATCAGTCCGCTCTTGGCGTCGGCGCGGTGGCGCGCGTCGGTCGTGATGATGGGAGCGTCCGGGCCGATCTGGAGTGCTTCG
>NZ_MDCR01000045.1 GCF_001723055.1 Streptomyces niveus | reverse complement strand
GCCCCGTGGGGGCGCAGGCGGGCAACGGTGTCTTCGAGGTCGTCCACGGCGAACATGACGCGGTGCGTGCCCAGGATGTTGTGCGGCCGGTTGCGTGGCTCGTCGGCGGTGGCGGTGGGGGTGCGGTACTTCGCGAGTTCGAGCCGGCTGTGTCCGTCCGGGGTGCGGACCATCGCGATGTCGCAGTGGACGCCGTCGAGTCCGGTGCACCGGTCGGCGACGAGGCCCTTGACCTCCGCCGTGCCCTCCAGCTCCATACCGAGTTCCACGAAGAACGCGACGGCGGCGTCCATGTCCTCGACGACGATGCCGACGTTGTCCATCCGCTGAATCGCCATGCTTCCTTCTCCTTCTTCGTCTTCTCCGTGCCGCCGGTGGTGGCCGCTGATACCCCTGGGACGGAGCCGGTGCCGCGTTCTCGACATCCGACGACGGGGAACTGCCGTGGTTCTCCGTCGCGGGTGTACGCCTCCGGCAACGAACCGCCCATGATTTCGCGCGATATCCGTGCACTCGCCGTGCCACGTTCAAGACGTGTCGCTTTGATGCGGAAGCGACATGAACTCCCGGCCGGTGTCGCTCCCGGTCGTGAGACCCAGCGCACCGGCTCCCGGTGGACCCTAGGTTGTGAGTGGCCAGAGCTGCTCACCGCATCAGCAGAGGTCGAAAGTCGTGGCCGGCCATCGGCCGGGTGCCCGACGCCGATGTTCTGCCTCGCCCCCGAGGACGTGATGAACGATTCCTGCTTTGGAGACGGCGCCGCCCTCCAGGCCCTGAGCCTTGAGGATGTCTGCGTACTCACCGCTGGTGATCAGGTTGTCCAACGCCTGCATGAGGGCGTCGCTGCTGCGGCTCGGGTCCGCCGGCGCCGGAGCGAAGGGGAGGGCGGTGCGGCAGCCGGAGTATCGGGTTCGGGCGCTGGGGCGGTGCTCCTGATGGTCGGGGCGGGTAAGCCGTCCTGCTGGAGCCGCACGGTCGGGTCCCGTGTCCCGGCCTCGCCGCTCGGGCGGGGACTGCCGGGAGTTCGGTCCGGTGTCGGACCCGGCGCGAGCCTCGCGCCCGCGGGCAACGAGGGCGTGACCAGGACGGCCATCAGAACGACGGATCGGGCGGTTCAGTATCCGTAGATCATCTTGTACGCGACTTCCGGGAGGAACTGACCGGCCACGGAGCCGGCGCCGACTCCGCAGTTGCCGTCGGACTCACCGGGGGTCTTCAGCCACAGCAACATCTCGGCTCCGCCGCCCGTCTGGCTGACGGCCCCG
>NZ_MDCR01000449.1 GCF_001723055.1 Streptomyces niveus | reverse complement strand
CGGCGGCTGGGTGGACGCGGTCGTCTCCCGGCTGCTGGAGGCCCAGCTCTCCCTGCCCCTGCTGATGATGCTGCTCCTGGTCGTGGCTCTCTTCGAACCCTCGGTACCGGTCATCACCGCGGTCATCGCCATCGCCCAGTGGCCCGAAGTGGCCCGCCTGACGCGGTCCCTGGTGCTCGTGGAGCGCGAGAAACCGTACGTCGCCGCCGCGCGGGTGCTGGGTCTGCGCAGGGTCGGCATCCTGCTGCGCCACATCGTGCCCAACGTCATCGGGCAGGCCGGCCTCGTCGTACTGCTGCTGCTCGCGCAGGCCGTACTCCTGGAGAGCGCGCTGAGCTATCTGGGCGCCGGGCCGCAGCGTCCCTTCGCCACCTGGGGACGGATCATCTCCGACGGCCAGGACTACATCACCACCTCCTGGTGGCTGGTGACCCTGCCCGGCCTGGTCATCGTCCTGCTCGTCGTCGGGGTCAACCTGATCGGCGACGGCCTTCGCGACCGTATCCGTACCCGCCGTCAACCAGCAGAGGCCACCTCATGAACGCCACCGCCACCGCCGTGGCCGACACGGCGACAGACCGCACGCTCCTGGAAGTCGACGACCTCCAGATCGAACTGATCACCGCGCACGGCGTCGTGCGCGCGGTCGACGGTGTCAGCTTCCGGATCGCCGCAGGCGAGACCGTCTCCATCATCGGCGAGTCCGGATCCGGGAAGTCCACCACCGCGATGGGCATCCTGCGGCTGCTGCCGGAAGGTCTCGCGGTGCTCTCCGGCTCGGCCCGGATCTCGGGGGTGGACGTCGTCGCCGACCCCGGCGCCGCCGCGAAGGTCAGGGGGCGCGAGGTCTCGCTGATCCCCCAGGACCCGATGACCGCGCTCAGCCCCGTGCACTCCGTCGGGCGCCAGTTGGGCGAGGCCATCGCCCTGCGCCACCCCTCCCTGAGGCGCGGCCAGGCCCGCGAGAAGGGGCTGGAACTCCTGGCGCGGGTCCGGATCAACGACCCCGCCACGGTCTGGAAGGCGTACCCGCACCAGCTCTCCGGCGGCATGCTGCAACGTGTCCTGATCGCCATCGCGCTGGCCGCCGAACCCGTCCTGCTCATCGCCGACGAGCCGACCTCCGCCCTCGACGTCACCGTGCAGGCCGGGATCCTGGACCTGCTGATGGAGCTTCAGGAACGCACCGCCATCGGCATCCTGATGATCACCCACGACCTGGGGGTGGCCCGGCTGGTCTCCGACCGGATCCATGTGATGCGCGGCGGCCGGTTCATCGAGTCCGGGCCCGTCGAGCAGGTGGTCGACGCGCCCCGCGAGCAGTACACCCGCGACCTGCTCGCGACCGTCCCCGTCCTCGGCCCCTGGGACGAGACCCCGCCCGCTCTTCCCGCCGACGAGAAGGCCGTCCGATGAACACGCCACCGCTGCACACACCGTCCGGCAGCCCGAAGTCCGGGAACACCCCGCCGGCCGGCGCCCCCTTCCTCGCCGTCGAGAACCTCGTGGTCGAGTACCCCGTCCCGGGCGGCACCTTCCGCGCCGTCGACGACATCTCCTTCACCGTCGAACGCGGCACCTCCCTGGCCGTGGTGGGAGAGTCGGGCTGCGGCAAGTCCACCCTGGCCCACTCCCTGGTCCGGCTGATCCGCCCGACGTCCGGCCGCATCCTGCTGGACGGCACCGACCTCGGCGCGCTGTCGGAGCGGCGGCTGCGCCCGCACCGGCGCCGGGTGCAGATGATCTTCCAAGACCCGTACGGATCCCTCGACCCGCACCTGAGCGCCGAGGACATCGTCGCCGAGCCCCTGCGCCTGGCCGGTGAGCGCTCCCGTACGGCACGGTCCAGGCGCGCCGCCGAACTCATCGACCGGGTGGGGCTGCCCACCTCCGCCCTCCACCGCAGGCCCGCCGAGTTCTCCGGCGGACAGCGCCAGCGCATCGGCATCGCCCGCGCGCTGGCCAGCGACCCCGAACTGCTCGTCTGCGACGAGGCCACCTCCGCGCTCGACGTCTCCGTCCAGGCGCAGGTCCTCGCGCTGCTCCGGGACCTCCAGGCGAACACCGGGCTCACCTTCATCGTGATCTCCCACAACCTGGGCGTGGTCCGCGAGATCAGCGAGCACATCCTCGTGATGCGCTCCGGGAGCGTCGTGGAGCGCGGCGCCACCGCCGCCGTCCTGGCCTCGCCCGTCGAGCCGTACACCCGGGCGCTGCGCCGCGCCGCCCTCGACCCGGCCGCCATGCGGGGCCGTAAACCACGGTCCGTCGTCTCCGCCCGCGCGGGCGCGGCGACCGCCGACGACAACAGGCCCCGGGCCGCCGCCGAGGCGGCGGCCACACCGGCAACCACGGAATGAGCGAGATGACCAGCACCCCGGACACCCCCCGGCCGCCCAACTCCCCGCCGGACAGCGCGCCGACGGGCACCGTACCGGCCGGGACGGCCCTGCCCGGTGTCCCCGTACCGCTGTCCCGGCTCGTCCTGGGCACCATGACCTTCGGCGACACCGTCGGCGCCGCCGACGCGCTGACCATGCTCGACGCGGCGCTCGACGCCGGAATCACCGGCGTCGACACCGCCAACGCGTACGCCGGCGGGGTCACCGAGACCATCCTCGCCGCCGCCCTCACCCCCTCCCGGCGGTCCCGGATGGTGCTCGCCACCAAGGCGGGCATGCCGCACCCCGACACCGGGGACCACTCACCGCTCTCCCCCACCGGCATGCGCCGGGCCCTGGAGGGCAGTCTGCGGCGGCTGCGCACCGACCACGTGGACCTGTTCTATCTGCACCAGCCGGACCGTACGGTGCCGCTGGCCGACACCCTGGCCACCGTCGCCGAGTTCGAAGCCGAGGGGAAGATCGGCGCCCTGGGCGTCTCCAACTTCGCGGCCTGGCAGATCTCGGAGGTCGTCCACACGGCCGGCCGCATCGGCGCGCCCACGCCCGTGATCGCGCAACAGCTCTACAACCTGCTGGCCCGCCGTGTCGAGGAGGAGTACCTCGAATACGCCCGTACCAGCGGCCTGTTCACCATGGTCTACAACCCGCTGGGCGGCGGTCTGCTCACCGGCCGCCACCGCTTCGGCGACACCCCGGCCGCCGGCCGCTTCGGCGACTCCGCGCTCGCCGCCATGTACCGGCAGCGCTACTGGGACCCCCGGCTGTTCGACGCCGTCGAGCGGTTGGCCGTGATCGCCGACGGGGCCGGGATCCCGCTCACCGACCTCTCGCTGCGCTGGCTGCTCGGCCACGACGACGTACACGCCCTGCTGCTCGGCGGCTCCCGCCTCGACCACCTGCGCGCGAACATCGCCGCCGCCGGGGCCGGGCCGCTGCCCGCCGACGTGGGCGCCGCCTGCGACGAGGTCGGCGCCGCGCTGCGCGGCCCGATGCCCGCCTACAACCGCTGACTCCCGCCCCCCCACCAAGGAGACTTGATGAACGCTGCCCGCTTCGCCACCGCCCTGCGCTCCCGCGAACGGCTGGTCGGCTACTGGTCGATCCTGGACGCGCCGGTCGCCACCGAACGGATCGCCCGCCTCGGTTACGACTACGTGTGCCTGGACGGCCAGCACGGCCTGATCGGCTACAGCGGCCTGCTGCACAGCCTCACCGCCATCGACGCGGGCGGCGCCTCCGCCGGCCTGGTCCGGGTCGAGGCCAACGACCCGGTGCCGATCGGCCGGGCGCTGGACGCGGGCGCCGCCGGGGTGATCGTCCCGCTCGTCGACACCCCCGAGCAGGCGGCGGACGCCGTCGCCTCCTGCCGGTACGCGCCGGCCGGGCGGCGGTCGTACGGTCCCATGCGCTCCGCGCTGCGCATCGGCCCCGCGCCCGCCGACGCCCACCAAGCGACCGTGGTCCTGGCCATGATCGAGACGGCCGC
>NZ_MDCR01000448.1 GCF_001723055.1 Streptomyces niveus | reverse complement strand
AGCCGCCGTACTCCGTACCGACCGCGCTGCCGGACCTGGGCGCCGGGCTGTGCGCGCTCGGTACGGAGTACGGCGGCTGGGCGCCGGGCAGTCCGGAGAGCCGTATCTGCGAGAAGACGTACGGCGGTTGATGACGTCCAGATCCGCCCGACGACGCCTAGTCGTCGAGCAGTTGGTGCTCCAGGCGCCCGATCGCGGCACGTACGCCGTTCCCGTACCCGTCGTCCCCGAGCACGTTCACCGCGGCGCGCGCCCGGGAGAGGTGGAGCCGTGCGGCGTCGGGGCGCTGGAGCTTCAGATAGTCGGCGGCGAGGTTGAGATGGAGCGACGGGTAGAAGGCCCGTACCGCCGAGGCCGTACGGGCCGTGGCCGGGCCCGGGTCCTCCGCGGCGGTCAGTGCGCGCAGGTCCCAGGCCAGTTCGTCACCGGGGTCGTCCTGGGTGTCCGCCATGTAGTGCGCGAGCGTGCAGCGGTGGAGCGGGTCGCCGGACTCGCCGATCTCGGTCCACAGCTCACCGAACCGGTTGCGCGCCTCCTCGCGGTCACCGCCGTGGAGCAGCATGACCGCCTGACCGATCCTGGTCAGGACGCCGTCCTCCGACACCTCGCGCTGCTCCATCGCCTGCCGCCTCCCGCGCCCATACGGTCGATACCCTCCGGCCCGACGCTAACCGCAGCGACCGGCATTCCCGCACAGGCTCACCCGCCCGGCGCGGACCGCCGGGCGCGGGCGGGGCCGGTCAGCCCAGGTCGGGGATGCGCCAGTCGATCGCCTTGTGTCCCTGCGCGGCGATCGCCTCGTTGATCTGGGTGAACGGGCGCGAGCCGAAGAACTTCTTCGCCGACAGCGGCGACGGGTGCGCGCCCTTCACCACCACGTGCCGTGTCTCGTCGATCAGCGGCAGCTTCTTCTGCGCGTAGGCACCCCAGAGCACGAAGACCGCCGGGTCCGGCCGGGCGTCCACGGCACGGATCACCGCGTCCGTCACCTTCTCCCAGCCCTTGCCCTTGTGCGAGTTGGCCTCGCCGGCCCGTACCGTCAGGACGGCGTTGAGCAGCAGCACACCCTGCTCGGCCCACGGCATCAGATATCCGTTGTCCGGGATCGGGTGGCCCAGCTCCTCCTTCATCTCCTTGTAGATGTTCCGCAAGGAGGGAGGTGTGCGCACGCCGGGCCGCACCGAGAAGCAGAGGCCGTGTCCCTGGCCCTCGCCGTGGTACGGATCCTGGCCGAGGACCAGGACCTTCACGTCCTCGTACGGCGTGGCGTCGAGCGCGGCGAACACCTCCTCGCGCGGCGGGTAGACCGGTCCCTTCGACCGCTCGTCCTCGACGAACTCGGTGAGCTCCTTGAAGTAGGGCTTCTGCAGCTCGTCGCCGAGGACGCCGCGCCAGGATGCGGGCAGCATGTCGGTGTCGGTCACGTCAACAACCTCCGGTAAGCGATCAGTTGGTCCACTCCTGAACCTACCGGTGAGCACTGACAATCGCCGCTACCAGCTGGCCTTGCGGCTGAACTCCCACAGCTGCATGACCGTCTGCGGGTCGAGCGCCCGCTCGCCGCCGCTGATCTCCTCGGACGCCGCCACGTAGAGCTTGCCCTGCCACAGCGGCAGCAGCCGTACGTCGTCGACGAGGATCTCCTGGGCGCGCTCGAACTGCTCGATCACCGCGCCCCGGTCGCTCTCGCGCCGCGACTGCGGCAGAAGCTCGTTGGTGATCTCGGGGCTCTCGTAGGGGGTGCTGAGCGCGTTGTTCTTGCCGACGAAGGGGGCCACGAAGTTGTCCGGGTCCGGGAAGTCGGGGAACCAGCCCCGGCCGAAGACCGGGTACTCGCCCTTCTGGAAGCCCGCCTGGAAGTCCTTCCAGGGCTTGCTCTTCAGCGTGATCTCGAAGAGGCCGGAGGCTTCGAGCTGGCGCTTGAGTTCGGCGAACTCGGCGACCGTGCCGGAGCCGTAGCGGTCGGTCGTGAACCACAGGGTCAGCGGTACGGGCGTGTTGATCCCGGCGTCCTGAAGGATGCCGCGCGCCTTGTCGACATCCGGGTCGCCGTACTCGTCGAAGAAGCTCGTGGCGTGCCCGGAGATGCCCTTGGGGACCATCGAGTACAGCGGCTCGGCCGTGCCCTGGTAGACCTTGGCGACCAACGCGTCACGGTCGACCACCTGGGCCACCGCCCGCCGTACGGGCAGCTTCGCCGCCGCCTCGTCCTTGGGGTTGAACACCAGGTAGCGGATGTCGGCGCCGACGGTCTCGATCAGCTGAAGGTGGTTGTTCTCCTCCTTCTTCTGTTCGAGCTCGACGACTTCCTCCGAGGTCAGACCCCGGTAGATGACGTCGATCTCCTTCTTCTTCAGGGCGCCGAACATCTTGTCGGAGTCCTGGAAGTACTGGATCGTGACGGCCTTGTTCTTACGGTCGGCGAAGCCCTTGTAGCTGGTGTTCTCGGCGAGTTCGGCGTCGCTGCCCGGCGTGTAGGACTGAAGCGTGTACGGGCCGGAGCCGGTGAGCTTGCCATCCTCGCGGAGCTTGTCCGCCGGGTACTCCGCCGGGTCGACGATGGACATGGCGGGGGCGGCGAGGACGAACGGGAACGTGGCGTCGGGCTTGTTCAGGTTGAACGTGACGATCAGATCGCCGTCCGTGGTGACGCCGTCGAGGGACGCGAGGAGTCCGTTGGGACCGCCGTTCGCGTTGATCTTCACGATGCGGTCGAACGAGTGCTTGACGGCGTCGGCGTCGAGCTTGTGGCCGTTCGAGAACGTCAGGCCCTCGCGGAGTTCGCAGCGGTAGACCTTGTTGGTCGAGTCCGTGAACTTGCAGTTGTCGGCGGCGTCGGGCTGTGGAGTCGTGCTGCCGGTGGGGAAGGCCACCAGGGTCTGGAAGACGTTGCGGTAAAGCTCCCAGGAGTTGTCCCACGCGGCGGCCGGGTCGAGCGTGCTCGGCTCGCTGGTGGTGCCGATCGTGATCTTCTGATCCCCTCCGGCGCTGTCCGCCGAAAACAAGCCACATCCGGCCAGCAGGGATATGGACGCGAGGGCTGCAGCCGCCTGCAGACTGGTCCGGTTGAACACGTGCACGCTCCTTGTTCAGCCACGAGTCGGCCGACCATACCGCAGTGCCCCATCGGTTCAATATGCATGACCGATGGGGCACTTAAAGCCATTTACCAACAAAGCGTGTCAGTGCACGCCGGCATTGAGGAAAATTCCGCCGTCGACGACCAGCGTCTGCCCGGTGATCCAGTCCGACTGGTCGGAGGTGAGGAACGCCGCCGCGCCGCCGACGTCCTCGGGCATCCCGAGGCGGCCCAGCGGGTAGGCGCCCGCGGCCTCGGCCTCCCTGCCCTCGTAGATCGCCTGTGCGAACTTCGTCTTGACCACGGCCGGGGCGATGGCGTTGACCCGCACGCGGGGCGCGAACTCGTGAGCCAGCTGAAGGGTCAGGTTGACCATGGCGGCCTTGCTCATCCCGTACGCGCCGATGAACGGCGAGGCGGACACCCCGGCGACCGATGCGATGTTCACGATCGCACCGCCGTTGTCCTTCTGCCAGGCGTGCCAGGTCAGCTGGGCGAAGCCCAGGGCGGAGATGACGTTGGTCTCGTAGACCTTGCGCGCCACGCCCAGATCCAGGTCGGCCATCGGGCCGAACACCGGGTTCGTCCCGGCGTTGTTCACCAGATGATCGACGCGGCCGAACTCCTCCATGACGCGGTCGACCGCGGCTGCCTGGTGGGCCTCGTCGTGGGCCTTGCCGGGGAAGCCGATGACACGGTCCGCGCCGAGCCGCTCGACCGCCTCCTTGAGAGCGTCCTCGTTACGCCCGGTGATGCACACCCGGTCGCCGCGGGCGACGAACGCCTCGGCGATGCCGTACCCGATGCCGCGACTGGCACCGGTGATCAGGGCGACCTTGCCGCTGTCGGGCCGGCCGCCGCCGTTCGGCTGCTGTGTCATGTCGCAAACTCTCCGCTTCAGTTGAGGGGTCCGCCGGCGACGTACAGCACCTGGCCGGAGACGAATCCGGCGTCCTCGCCCGTGAAGAAGGCGATCGCGTTGGCGATGTCGTCGGGGACGCCGACCCGCTGGACCGGGATCTGGGTGGCCGCCGCCGCCTGGAAGTCCTCGAAGCCCATGCCGACGCGGGCGGCGGTCTGGGCGGTCATCTCCGTGACGATGAAACCGGGGGCGACGGCGTTGGCGGTGACGCCGAACTTGCCGAGCTCCTTGGCCAATGTCTTGGTGAAGCCCTGGAGTCCGGCCTTGACGGCGGCGTAGTTGGCCTGGCCGCGGTTGCCGAGCGCCGAGCTGGAGGACAGGTTGACGATGCGGCCGAACGTCGCGTCCACCATGTGCGCCTGGCAGGCGCGGGCCATCAGGAAGGCGCCCTTGAGGTGCACGTTCATCACGGTGTCCCAGTCGGACTCGCTCATCTTGAAGAGGAGGTTGTCCCGCAGCACGCCCGCGTTGTTGACGAGGATGGTGGGCGCGCCCAGCTCGGCCGCGACGCGCGCGACGGCGGCCTCCACCTGGGCGGCGTCGGAGACGTCGCAGCCGACGGCGAGGGCCGTGCCGCCGGCGGCGGTGATGGTGCCGACGGTCTCCGCGCAGGCCGCCTCGTCCAGGTCGAGTACGGCGACGGCCCGGCCCTCGGCCGCGAGCCGTACCGCGGTCGCGGCGCCAATGCCCCGCGCCGCCCCGGTCACGACGGCGACACGCTGCTCGGTGGTGGACATGCTGCTTCTCCTCGTCCTTGGATCGCGGCGTCCGGCGCGAGCGCGCTGAGCGACCGCTTAGTATTCAGCTGCCGTGACGCTAGAAGCCCCGCCACCCGCTGTCAACGGCCCACGGGGGCGGCGAACATATGTCACACCGGGACGGGCGGGCGCCCGCGGACACGACCTAGCGCACCAGCAGGGTGAGCAGGCGCTCGACCTCGGCCGACGGGTCGAGCGTGAGGCCCGTGTGTACGGGGCCGGGCTGGACGACCGTCGAGCGCGGCGCGATCAGCCAGCGGAACCTGCGCCCCGCGTCGTCGCGCGCCGCCTGCCCGGCCGGGTCCCCGCCCGCGCAAACACCCTCGACGGCACGCAGAGCGGCCCGTACCCCCGCCACGTCGGCGTCCGGCGCCAGCGCCTTGAGGCGGGACTCGTCCAGGTGCGTACGGGCCGCGACGAACGACTTGGCGCGGCAGTAGACGAGCACGCCCGCGTTGATGAACTCCCCGCGCTCGACCCTCGGCACCACGCGCAGCGGCGCGTACTCGAACACATCGCGTCCGTTCATCGGCCCTCGCCTCCGCTGTTCTTCTTCGTGGGATGTGGCCAGGGCGTGACGTGTTCGGTCAGCCAGCCGGGAGCCTGGGACGGACGGTTCTTGGTGGGCGCGTCGAGGGTGAGGCGCTCGTGGATGGTGGCGGCGCGCGGCAGCAGCGCCGCCACATAGGCGCGCCGCACCGCGTCGGTGGAGTCGAACCCGGGCTCGTCCACGAGCCATTCGTCCGGTACGTCGGCGGCGACCTCGGTCAGCAGCGCCTCGGTGACCAGCGGCGCGAGGTCCGCGGCCGCCGAGGCGATGTCGGGCCGGAACGGGGCGAGGACATGGTCGGACGCGTCGTACGCCTTCGCGGCCGAGGCCTCCGCCCCCGGCCAGTTGTGGTGCCAGATCATGGTGGCGCCGTGGTCGATGAGCCAGGCGTCCCCGTGCCACACCAGCATGTTGGGGTTGCGCCAGGACCGGTCGACGTTGTTGATGAGCGCGTCGAACCACACGATCCGTCCGGCCTCGGCGGCCCCCACCTCGTACGCGAGCGGATCGAACCCGAGGGACCCGGGCAGGAAGTCCATCCCGAGGTTCAGCCCGCCACTGGCCTTCAGCAGCTCCTGCACCTCCTGGTCGGGCTCCCCGAGACCGATGACGGGATCGAGCTGCATGGCGACCAACTCCGGCACCCGCAGGCCGAGCCGCCGCCCGAGCTGCCCGCAGATGACCTCGGCGACGAGCGTCTTGCGCCCCTGCCCGGCGCCGGTGAATTTCATGACGTATGTCCCGAGATCGTCGGCCTCGACAATCCCCGGCAGCGACCCGCCCTCACGCAACGGCGTGACGTAACGGGTCGCAGTGACCTCCTTCAACATTTTCCCAGGCCACCTATCTCTTCGACCTTGCAGTCCACGGTCTCACTCGGGTACGAGCCTGGGGATTTCCAGTCCCCCTCCGGCATGAAGTGAGCATAGTAACCAAGGGTGATCACGGGCGAGGAGTGTCCGAGCCAATGTCCACCGACACCGAAGGAAGCCCTCTGCGACCTCTGGGGCACCTTCATTCCCTCTCTCAGATGAGATCGGGCGGGGTGGCGAGTGCCGCGGCCTGCGATGGATCAGCATTCCCAAGCTGCCTACGGAGCTTCGTCAGGTACGGGGCGAACCTCGTGGGCTCGTCTGCTCGAAGTAGGGCGCCAGATCGATCACGGGTGTGCCGTCGTCGGCATCAAGGTCGGTGGCCAGGAGGTCCCGGCCGTCCACGTCTGGAAGACGCGGGCTCCAGGCGCGCGGCGTGCACCCGTACCGGCTCTCCGGTCCCGCAGAGGCGCGCTGGGAAACACCGAGGCCGGCCGGTGCCGGTGCCGGTGAAGCGGAACACGGCGACGGTCCGCCGGGCGAAACCGCACTCCTGAACTGGGCCGCGGCCCACGGCTTCGAGACCTGCGGCGCCGAACGGACATCGGCGAACCTCAGCGGCGACACCTTCTGGCGAGGCCACGGATTCACCCCGCCGGCCGCCGGCTCACCCGCCACCTCGACACACGCGTCGACTGGGCCGACCCCGGCCTCAACTACCGCTACGCGTACCCGCGGCCGACGCTCCCCGGGCGCCCGCCGGGCCGGACGTGAGCCCCAACTCCCTTAGCACGAACCGCAGATCCTCCGGCGCGGCCGCCAGCCTCACCGGGGCCCCCGCGTCCGACAACTCCGCGACCTCCCAGTCACGCGGCACCAGATCACCCTCCGCACCACGCGCCCGGCGTACCTCCCCCAACGACAACCGCGACACCGGGATCTCCCGCGCTGCGAACCGCCCCGGCCCCGCGTGCGGCACCACAGCCGGCGGCCCGTCACCCAGGACGACATGCGTGCCGAACAGATGCGGGTTGTACTCCGTGGCGTCCAGGAAACGCGCCGTCACGAACGTCGGGCCCGCCGGCGGCCCGGCGGCGACCGCAGTCCCCGCACCGCCGATCCGCGTCGCCCACCACGCCCACCGCAGCAGCGCCACCGACACGACCACCCCCGGCACCGACCACCGCAGCGCCGCACCGGACAGGAACGGATCCGTCGTCAGCGTATGCGCGTACGGCAACAGCCAGACACCCGTGCCGGCCAGGGCCACGACGAACGGCCACACCGACGGCACCACCGAGTCGGCCGGCAACCGCCGGGCCCGACGGCGGATCAACAACTGCGCCGCCGGCACCCCCGCCCCGAGCGCCAGCAGGCCTGACACGACCGCGATCTCACCACCCGTCGCGAAGTGCTCGGTCCACTCATGACGCCCGCCCGAGACCTGGCGAACGGCGCCCCGCCAGACGGTCAGCGTCACCCTGTCACCCGGCCGGAACGCGTTCGCCGCGTCCTGGTCCACCGACAAACGGTCCACGGGCCGGTCGTCGGTGAAGTACAGCCAGCTCCGACCTCTGCCCCCGGCCGGATCCGTCCTCTCGACCACCGCCACCCGCGTGCTCAGGCACTCGCGGCCGACCTCCCCCTCAGGGCAGGAAACAGCCGCCCTCCACTCCCGTAGCTGGGCCGAGACGGCGGGCACGAACGCGGCGGCCAGCGCACTGCCCGCGAGCAGCCCCACGCCGAGAACGAACAGCCCCTTCCAGGCCCGCCCGGCCGTACGGGAGGTGATCACCACCAGGTGGTCGGCCTCCGGCGCCCCGTAGCGGCGGTGCAGCTCACGCAGGGACGCGAGATCCGCCTCGTACTGTTGCTGGTACGCGCCGCGCCCCGGCGCGCCCTGCGGCAGCGGAAGCCCCACCGTCCCACCGTCGCGGCGCCGCAGCACGACACGGTAGGTCTGGCCGTAGCGGTGCGTCCGCACGAGCTGCTGGACGTCGGCCACGTCCGACCAGGGCACACCGCGCCGGCGCAGCCAGGTCCGGACCCGCAACCCCTCCTCGTCCGCCCGCACCGACACCGTGACCATGCGCAACACCCACCCGCCGAGCAGGAGAAACACCAGCGCGGCGATCCCCACCGCGTCACCGGCCCAGAACGGCGCGTCGACACCGAGGCGTGTGATGCGATACGCCACACACCCCGCGGCCACCGGCACCGCGAGCGCACCGAGAGCCAGGAGCACCCACACCGCCGGCGACCTGGGGAAACGGATGACCACTGCGTCGTTCATGATTGGAATTGTCGCCCAGCGCCCCATCCGGTCGGACCGGGAGCCTTCGGCAGTCCTCACGGGCCGCTCGTTGCCGGAGGCGTACACCCGCGACGGAGAACCACGGCAGTTCCCCGCCGTCGGATGTCGAGAACGCGGCACCGGCTCCGTCCCAGGGGTATCAGCGGCCAGCACCGGCCGCACGGAGAAGACGAAGAAGGAGAAGGAAACATGGCGATTCAGCGGATGGACAACGTCGGCATCGTCGTCGAGGACATGGACGCCGCCGTCGCGTTCTTCGTGGAACTCGGCATGGAGCTGGAGGGCACGGCG
>NZ_MDCR01000447.1 GCF_001723055.1 Streptomyces niveus | reverse complement strand
CGGACTGCGACGCGGGCGTGGACGGCGAGGCGGGCGACGGCGACGGGTCGGGGGCGGACGACGGGTCGGGGGTGGCGCCCGGAGTGGTCACGCCATCACCTCGGACGGTCGAGAGGGCGGAGCAGCATCTCGGCGAGCCTGTTGCGGGTGACCTGTTCGGCGGCGGCGGCCCGCTGGGTCACGTACAGCGCGTTCAGCAGCTGGTCGGTGGCGACGACCTCGCCGGGCTCGCGTTGCAGGAACCGCTGGATCAGTTCGGCGCCCTCCTCCAGTGCCTCCTCGCCGAGATGCGCGGCGACCATCGCGGCGAGCTGTTTCTCGCCGGGCGGTTTGAGGTCGAGCTGGATGCAGCGGCGCAACAGGGCGGCGGGGAAGTCCCGTTCGCCGTTGGAGGTGAGGATGATGAACGGGAAGGCCGTGCACCGTACCCGGCCGCCCGTCACGGTCACCGGGGTCCCGTCGTCGGTGAGGACGTCGGTCGCGGGCTCGCGCTCGACGCGCCGCTCCAGCTCACGGATCGTGAACTCGCCCTCCTCCAGGACGTTCAGGAGGTCGTTCGGCAGGTCGATGTCGCTCTTGTCGAACTCGTCGATGAGCAGCACCCGGGGCAGTCCGTCGGCCGACGGCAGCAGCGCCGTACCGAGCGGGCCGAGCCTGATGTACGACCCGATGGGCGGCTGCCGTACACCGTCGCCGGAGACGGCGCGGTCGAGTTGTACGTCCTGGAGCCGGCCGATCGCGTCGTAGTGGTAGAGGCCGTCCTGGAGGGTGGTGCGGCTGACGATGGGCCAGCGCAGTACGCGGCCGAGGCGCAGCTCGTGGGCGACGGCGTGCGCGAGGGTCGACTTGCCCGTGCCGGGATTGCCGGTGACGAGCAGTGGACGGCGCAACTGGAGGGCGGCGTTGACGGCCTCGACCTCTTCGGGGCGCGGGTGGAACGACTCCACGAGGCGGCGTTTGACGCCCAGCCGGCGGGCGTTGTCGACCTCTTCGGAGTCCGGCCCCTCGGCGTCGTCCGCCGCGCCGTCGAGGCCGTCGGGGCCATCCGTCGCGCCGTCGGGGCTCCGCGCGGTGAACTCTCGCCAGGGAGGCGGATCGGGTAATTGCCGCGCACCGTCGTGCGGCAGCCCCGCTCCCCGGTAGATGCGCCAGTCACTCACAGTAGGCTCCTCATCGATGTCAGCCCGGCGTGCGCCCGGCATCCTGGACGTCCGTACCCCGCCTGGCCGTCCGTACCCCGTCCGCAGCAGGTGAGTTGGGGGCATACGTCTGTCATAGCGGTGGAGCGTGCAGTGGTTCGTCGGGAAGCGCCGGCCTGTGTGGCGGATCGTAGATGAGGACGAGGTGCCGTGCCCAGGCGGCCTCGTGATCCGTCCGCCCGTCCTGGTCGGGAGCGGCGCTGAGGTTGCGCAACACCCGTACGCGCTCGCGCAGTTCGCTGCCGGTGGGGGCCTCGCGCACCAACTGGGCGGCCCTGCGGTAGAACTCCGCGCAGTCGTCGTGCCCGTCCTCCCCCGTGCGGCGGCAGAGCACCGCGACATGGCCGGCGTGGAAGGCGCGGGTGAGGACGCGTGAACCGCGCCCGGTGGCCGTACTGGCGCAGTACACCGGCAGGGACGCGCCCGCGATGCCCGCCGTGCTCACCGACAGCCGCGCGTACGCCGCCTCCTCGCCCTCCGGCGCGGCGGCCGTGTGCCCCCGGTCCGGTACGTCCAGACACAGCGGTACGGCTTCCAGGGGCCCCCGGTCGGTGGCGCGTCTGCCGCGGTTCCACTCCGGTGTCACCCCGTCGCGCCGGCGCAACTGGTCGCGCAGCGCGACGACTCTGCGCCGTCCGATCGGGAGCGTGTGCACGCTGGGCGGCTCGTCGGCGCGCGGCAGCCGGGAGCGCCATTCGTCGACGGGCTCGTCGAAGAGGGCGCGGGGCAGCAGGAAGTCGACGGCCGCGACGTAACTCCCGGCGTCGGCGCGGGCCAGCGCCTCGCTCAGTCCCTGGCGTACGGCGGCCTCAAGGCCGTGGCGCGGGACGCCCTCCTCGTCGTACCTGACGGTGGTCGTGCCGCCGTCGGGGTCCAGCAGTTGTACGCGCCAGGGGTGGGTGCCGTAGATCTCGGGCTCGATGACGACGAGGACGTCGTCGTGTGCGCCCCGGAGACCGGGGGCCGGGCCCGCCCCGATGTCGTTGTCGGTGGTGTCGTCGTCGTCCTCGCGGTCGCCGCCGGCGAGTATCTCCAGGATCTCCTCGCGGATCACCTCGTTCTCCAGCGCGTCGGCGGCCTTGTGGACCCAGTCGCGGAGTTTCTGGGCGTGGGCGGCGCCGTGGCGTGCGCGCAGGGTCAGACAGACCGTCGCCGCGTACAGGACCACGCCTTCCTGTTCGAGCTCCTGGCCCGCCGGGGCGGCCTCGGTGCCCTCGCGCGGGTCGTGCAGCAGCCCGGCGCCCTCCCGCCAGGTGCGGGGGTCGTTGGACTCGATGCGCTGGGTGCTGCGCAGCATGCGGCGCATCGCGCCGTTCACCAGATGCAGCACCTCGCCGGGCCCCGAGGGCGGTTCGGCCTCGGCGAACAGCCCGTACAACTGGGTGCGTGACTGCGGTGTGAAGCTGTGCGGCCGGCCCTGGGCCAGCGCGAGGCGGTGGTGCAGACGGGGCCAGCAGTCACCGCGGCCCTCGAAGCGCCGCAGGTGGTGCCGGTCGTGGGCGCCGACGACCTCCGCCCACGGGGATCCGCCCGGTCCGGCCGTCTCGTCGCCGAGGGTGCGCAGCACGGTGATCGGCTCGGCGCGGCCGAGGGTCGCGTCGCCCTGCTTCTTTCCCTTGATGACGCCGACGACCGATCCGTAGCGGGTGTCGATGACGGGGCCGCCCGAGCAGCCCGGCAGCACCAGGGCGCTCTTGAGCCACAGCGCCTTTCCCCGGCGTCCGCCGGTGGCGACCGCCGTCGTGGAGACGAACTCCTCGCCGCCGTGCGCCCCCAGTGTCGCCGCCCAGCCGTACAGCTCGACCTCCGCGGGTGTGGAGGCCGAACGGTCGCTGAGCCAGAGGCAGTCGGCGAAGTCGGCGCCGGGCACCCGCACGAGCGCGAGGTCGTGACCGGCGAGGACATGGGCGATCTCGCCGTCCAGGCGCTCGTCGTCGTAGGTGGTGACCGTGACTGGGCCCCCTGGCTCCCGCTCCATCGCACCCACCCTCTTGTCCACGACATGCGCGCAGGTCACGACCCATTCGGGGGCCACGAAGAAGCCGCTGCCCCAGAAATCGGCACTGCCTGCGTCATACCCGTCGGCGGCGGGGCCGATGCGGACGACTCCCCGGCTCACGGGGTCTTCGAGGGAGCTCATGCGTCAACACACGGGGGGTACGAGGGCGTTGGCACGGCGCGTTGTCCCGCGCACCGTACGACGCGCCGCACCGCGCGCCTCTCCACGTCTCGTACCGCGTCACGTTTCGCGTCTCGCTCCGCGTCACGTTTCCCGTATCGCCCCGCGACCCGCCCCGCACGCCGCGATCCGCCTCCTGCCTGAGCGTCTTTCATCCGCACCCCGTTCCCCCGAAGTTGAGGCAAGTGGGACGAGGCTAGCCGGATGATCCCGAAGTGGGGAGTGGTTCCGGCCCCGGCGGGTCCTGCGCCCCGTCCGGTGCCGGGCGTGCCGCCTCCTGGCCCGGCTGCCAGGTGAGGGTGACGGAGATGGACGCCTTCGCCTCGCCGTCGGCGAGGACCGCGGCCACCCCGAGGCCCGGTTTGACCGCCAGTTCGATGCCGAACGTGGCACTGATCTCGCTCGGTCCCGCCGCCCGCGCCGCGTCCACCACGGTCGCGCCGACCGCGGCGATCACCTCGTTGACGCGGGCGACGCCCGACCGGAGCCGGTCGACGGCCCCGACGTCCTCGAACGCGGACTCGTCGGGCCGCAGCACGGCGACCCTGGCGAGGATGACCTGCCCGCCGGGCAGGACCACCTCTTGTACGTCGTGTTCCAACGCCACGTCTCCCCCTCGCCCGGGCCGGTCTCCCCGACCGGCCTGTTGTGCGATACCTCCCCTCCCCACCAGGTAGTTACGCTGGTCGCATGTATTTCACTGATCGCGGGATCGAGGAACTGGAGAAGCGGCGCGGTGAGGAGGAGGTCACCTTCGAGTGGCTGGCCGAGCAGCTGCGTACCTTCGTCGATCTCAACCCGGACTTCGAGGTTCCGGTGGAGCGGCTGGCGACGTGGCTCGCCCGTCTCGACGACGAAGAGGACGACGAGTAGGCACACGCGTCCCGGGCCCCGGGTCCCTGCCGGGCGCCCATCGCGATAGGTCTTGACTTCCCCCATCCACGATATATCGTGTTCAACAAGAGACGCGATATGTTGCGTCATGGCGGCCGGGTACAGGGGAGTCAGCACCATGGCAGAGTCGACGTGGGAAGTCAGCGAGCCGGAGAGACTGGACTTCGACGGCCCGGTGACGGCGCTCAGCGTCCGCCTCGTGAACGGCACGGTCAATGTCGTCGGCGTCGACGACACCGCGCCGCCCGGCGAGCAGCGCGGCGCGCGCCTGGAGGTCTCCGAGATCCACGGCCCGCCCCTGATCGTCACCCGCTCGGGCTCCACACTCACCATCACGTACGAGGACCTGCACTGGCAGAACGTCCTCAAGTGGCTCGACCACAAGAGCCGCACCCGCCACGCCGTCGTCTCGCTCACCGTCCCGGCCGGGGCGGACGTCGAGGTCGGTGTCGTCGGGGCCGGCGCCGTGGTCTCCGGGATCAAGGGGCGTACGGAGGTACGCGGCGTGAACGGGGACACCACGCTCGTCGGGCTGGCCGGCCGGGTCCACGCGGAGACCGTCGCGGGGAACGTGGAGGCCCAGGCCGTCACCGGTGACCTGCGCTTCCACTCGGTCTCGGGGGACCTGACCGTCGTGGACTGCGCGGGATCGTCCGTACGGGCGGACAGCGTCAGCGGCGACATGGTCATCGACCTGGAACCCGGCAAACCCACGGACATCAAGGTCAACACGGTCTCGGGCGAGGTCGCCATCCGGCTGCCGCACCCCACGGACGCGACGGTCGAGGCGAACACCGCGAGCGGTACCGTCTCCAACGCGTTCGACGACCTGCGGGTCGGCGGACACTGGGGCGCGAAGAAGATCACCGGCACGCTCGGGGCAGGCACGGGGCAGCTGCGGGCCGTGACGGTGTCCGGCTCGATCGCCCTGCTCCGCAGGCCACCCGCGGAAGACCCGTACGACACCGGCCACGCGTCCCACGCCGCCACGAAGGAGCACTGACATGCCCCCGGTCTTCGCCCACGGCCGCCTCCGCCTCTACCTGCTCAAGCTGCTCGACGAGGCACCTCGCCACGGCTACGAGGTGATCCGGCTGCTTGAGGAGCGCTTCCAGGGGCTGTACGCGCCCTCGGCCGGCACGGTCTACCCGCGGCTGTCCAAGCTGGAGGCCGAGGGGCTGGTCACCCACGCCACCGAGGGGGGCCGCAAGGTCTACTCGATCACGGAGGCGGGCCGCGAGGAGTTGGCGGGCCGCAGCGGTGAACTGGCCGACCTGGAACTGGAGATCCGCGAGTCCGTCTCCGAACTCGCCGCGGAGATCCGCGACGACGTACGGGGCGCGGCGGGCCAGTTGCGCGACGAGATGCGCGCGGCGGCGGCGTCCGCGTCGACGTCTCCGTCCGGGGCCGGGTCCGCGGGCAAGGAGGGCTGGCCGGGCGACGGCGAGTCCTGGCGTGCGGCGAAGGAGGAGCTGCGCCGCGCGAAGCAGGAGTGGAAGGAACAGGCCCGCCGGGCGAAGGACGAGTCGCGCCGGGCGCGTGAGGACGCGCAGCAGGCGCGCCGGCAGGCCAAGGAGGCGCAGGAGACGGCGCGCGAGGAGATGCTGCGTATCGCCAAGCAGGTCCAGGACCAGGTCCAGGGCCACTTCTCGCGCGGCGACTGGCCGACGGGGGTACGGGAAGGCCTGTCCGAACTGTCGACGCACCTCGGCGGTCTGGCGAAGGGCACGACGTGGCCCCCGTACACCAAACCGGACACGCCGGACCCGGATCCCACATGGGCGCAGGACACCCCCTCGACGGGCGACCCGGCCCGCGACCTGGACCGCCTGCTGGACCGCTTCCGCGACGACGTCCGCGACGCTGCCAGGGACCACGGTGTGACGGAGTCCCAACTGGCGGAGGCACGCGACCACTTGTCGACGGCGGCGACACGGATCGGCGCCCTGCTCCGGAAGCCTCCGGCGTAGGCGGCGGGTCGCGGGGTCGCTGGTCGCGGGTGCCACGCCGGTCGCGCCTGCGGCGCGCTGTGCCGTTGCGGTGGTTGCCGGGTGCCGCTCCGGGGTCATGGCCGGACGGCGTGACTTACGCCGCGTGCAAGGTTCCTGGACTCGCTGAGACCTCCTTGTCCACGCGGCACAAGTCAGCCTGAGTGTCCG